>JBJXGR010000601.1:0-3417 GCA_046160045.1 Bryobacteraceae bacterium | reverse complement strand
TTCCACCATGTGGCTGTAAGAATTATCGCATCAAACGCGTAAAACGCAAGTGCGAAAGTCGTAGTTTGCGAATCTCCTGCTATCTCACTGAGTTTTCGGGCAATCGATCTGCTATGCGAAGTTCCTGCACGCTCTCGGAAAGGCTTCGCACAGCCGCGGAGCTGTTCCCAGAGATCGTCGAGGCATCCCTGGATGATGACGGTGCTCCAAGTTGCTGCGCAGTCGAAGCACTCGAACGGGAGTTATGTTAGCGAGCGCGTATGTGTATGATACACAGGGGCTGAGGATGGCCTTCTCGTCCATGGGCATGAGAAAAAGCTGTATGTCTATCTGAGGCGCTCAGACCTCTTCGCTCTTATCCTGGATGTGCAGCCTGAACTGGAAGCCTTCAAAACCCATCAACATGCGCCCAAAGTCATCCCATGTCACATCGCGGCCGTCGACGACGAGCAACGGAACACGGCCATCACTGGTATGGTCCCACTCGATCCGGCCTCGGACTACGTGATGGTCGGCGATGTGTGGCCCGTGTTCACCCTCCGTGACGTGCTTGACCGACACGGCGCGACGAATCTTTTCCATCACGCGTCCAAGGAGCGCGAGCAACTCATCCTCGGGCTCTCCGATGATCTGAAACTGGTAACCAGCCGGTTCGCCGTCGCGTAGCCCGAACGCATCCAAGGCGATGCCGGTCCCGAACAGGTGGGTGCGAAAGTGAAACTGGTGGATCTCTCCCGTACTGTCGGCGATATCAACCGGCTCGAGCCGGGCGTTCTCGAATGCTTCAAGGCCGGCCAGTTTTGCGACCATCGCGTTGAAGCACCGGCTACAGAGCTTTCGGTACCCGCTCTCCATCGAGCCGTAGTTGACGATTTCGTAACCCGGCGTGACCTGACCGCAGTCAGCGCAGAGTATCGGCTCGGTTGCCCTCGTCTCAATCTGATTCATTGTCATCACCGAGCTTAACAGAAGCCCCTGGAAAACCGGTCCTGGCGCGCTACAGCGATCACTCAGTCTTTCGACTGCGTTTGGCGCTTGGGCGCAGGAGAGCCTTTCTCATCCTGTCCATCATCTGCAGCGCCGCGATCGAATTAGCTTCCACGTCCACTCGGTCCCGGCAACCCGGACAATGCTTCAAGTGAGCCTCGACCCGCCGCATCTCGGCCAAAGAAAGATCTTGCCTGGCGAACTGCTCGAGTTGTGCGATCGACAGATGCCGCATGGGTTCACCATAGCGCGATCCACAGCGATTGGCAGGTTCCGCCACCGGCGAAGGAGCGCCGTAGTCGATGATGGAAGTCCACAGACTGCACGCAGAACTGCTCGGGCGCGAGGTGAGGATCCTGGTGGTGGGATGCGGTGGAACAGGAAGCGCTGTCCTTGGAGGTCTTCCTTATCTACACCAGGCGATGCTGGCGCAGGGCCATCCGTCCGGATTGTCGGTCACGGTCATGGACGGTGATGTCGTTTCACCTGCCAACTGTGTGCGCCAACCGTTCAGCTGCGGCGAGGTCGGACTGAACAAGGGGATTGTCCTGATCAGCCGCATCAATCTTTTCTGGGGGTTCAAGTGGAAGGCGATTCCCCACCCGTTGACCGCCGAGACGCTGAGCGTGCCATCCAGCAGCGTCTATGAAACAGCTCTACGTCCCGATATCGTGGTGGGTTGCGTGGATACGCGCGCGGCGCGCGCCATCATCGCGGCATGTACCGCGGGCCGGAGCGGCGCCGGCTACCTGGCTCGATGTCGGCAACAGCGCTTCGAGTGGACAGTTCGTAATGGGCGAGCCGTTGAACGCGAGGAACAAGCGATCACGGACGCGGTTGCGGACGGTAGCCGAGCTCTATTCGGAGGTGGTCGACCCGGATCTCGACGATGACAACGAGCCAAGCTGTAGCGCGGTGGAGGCGCTTGAGAGGCAAGAATGCTTCGTGAACACCGTGCTGGCGCAGCACACCTTGGCCTTACTCGCTCGTTTGTTCAGGTACGGGCAGATTTCCCATCATGGCGGCTTCGTGGATATCGCGCGCTCGCGGGCCGTGCCACTCGCGGTAGATCCACAGCTCTGGCGCCGTATGAGAAAACGGGCCAGCTTGCCGCGGTCGGCCACCAAGACAAGGGCAGCCGTGGCGGGCCTTTAGACCGATTGCCGAAAAGGATCTATGATCTGGACGCCTGCAATGCTGCCGTAGCCGGAGAAGTCTTCGGTATAGAGCCTCTCGATGCCGTGCACCAAGCATGATGCTACGAGCAAGGCGTCCCAAAACGACAGGCTATAACGACCAATCAAACGCTCGGCCTCGTCCAGAACATCCCAGGTCGGACCACAACACGTCCAGAGCCGGCGTAGCGAACGGACGTTGTCGAGTGCCAGGGCTACGGTCAAGCCAAAGGGCGTGAGTTTGCGGGCTGCCGCGACATATTCGCAAGCCACCTGCCACAACAAGGCTGGATCGTCCAGGGAATTCACCAACTCCGTAGCGATTCGTTGCTTGCGGACGTCTCTCGGATCGTGGACGTACAGAAGGACGTTGGTATCAACGGCGATCATGCAGGTCGTCGCGCGTCAGCCGTGGCGCAGCAGGTGAAAGAGGCTGGGTACGCATCCGCTCCACGAGTTCCGCAACTAGTTGGCGCCTGCGGGAAGGGTCGGTTTCCTCGGGGGGAATGACTCCTTCGGACACGATTAGCACGTCAACTTCCGCGCCCTGTGGCAGGTCGCACGGATTCCGCAGTTCCAGTTTCCCGTCGCGGTAGATCGCCTTGCTCCGCTGTGTCATCCACCTCATATTATAAGGTGCTGGGCTGGGCGTTACCAAGCACCCCGAAAGGCCCGGCGACACCGCCGAATTTTTGCTGGAGAGAGCGGGAACACGAGGTGCCAACTGGTTGCAGGAGAAAGCAGTCAGATCGAGAACCCGGGGGACATTCGGGCTGGCGGCAAGGATCTGAAACACGAGACCGAACCCGATTGGCGGCAGTTGGTAGGGATCTCCAACCAGCGGTCGGTTCCACTCATGATCCGGCCGGTTGGCGAAGAGCCAGGAGGCGAAGGCCCTGGTCCATCTCCCAAGCGGGCTGAAAGGGTGAGCCGCTGTGCGGCTGGCTTCGCGTTTACTGCCCACGGCCTCGCTCGGGACTTCACCAAAGCAATGCTGTCTCAAAGACGGCAGCAAAAAAGCTCTCCGGGAGAACCGAAGGGCTTCTTGAGACCGATTGCTTCGGAGCCAGTCCGTCGCTTCGGCCGTGGGCGCGCACCGGGCGCGACCCCGGATGCGCACATTCAGTCTAAGCCGGTGCCCAGGAACTAGTTCACATTCCGAGTTGGTCGTATAGTGTAGTTCCAGCGACCGATCTTTTCGTGGGGAACGAGGTTGAGTTGACGCATTTCGGCGTCCGAGATCTTGGTTCCGGTG
>JBJXGR010000600.1:0-6098 GCA_046160045.1 Bryobacteraceae bacterium | reverse complement strand
TGGGGCTGATCCGTCTTTCGGCCACTGTGCAAGTCTGAGGCGAGAGTTTTCAGGAGAGCCGGACGCGGGAAATCTGCACCTCCGGTTCGACGAGGGGAGAGGGGCCGCAGTTCAGGCGTCGCTTCCTCTCCTACTCTACGGCCTCGGATGCGGTCGGGCCTCGGATGGGGTCGGGCTTCGGACGGGGTCGGGCCTCGGATGCGGCCGGGCTATCCGCCTGAACCCACGACGTAATAGCCCTTCCGCGCCTGCACTTTCAAATCGCGATTGCGCGTCTTTACGTCCACCTTGCGGAACTGTCCCGGCTGGCGCGAGTCGGCCGACGTGTAGCCAATCGAATACTGGCTACGCATCTCGTCCTGGATCTGCTGAAAGATCTGCGACAGCGTGTTCTTGCGGTCCACCCTGAACATGCGGCCGCCGGTTTCCTCCGACATTCGCTTCAACGCGCTGTCGCTCGGGCCGCCAAAGCCTCCGCGGTAGTACATGGCCGCGTCTACGTAATAGATGCTGTACACGATCGCATTGGCCTTCTGAGCAGCCTCGATCGCCTCGGAGAGTTTCAACCGGCTTCCCTGATCCACACCATCGGTAATCAGGATCATCGCCTTCCTTCCGACTTCGGATTGCAGCCGGTCGGTGGCCGCCAGGTAGACAGCGTCGTACAGCACGGTGCCCCGAGGCTGTCCGGCGGTAGGAACGGGACCGGGATGCAGGCCGCCCACTCCTCCAATCACCCGCAGCCCCTCGAGTCCTTTCTGCAACAGGGAGGGCGACCCGGTGAGGTCCTGCAACAATTCGGCGTCCGACCCGAAGCTGATCAGGAAGGCAACGTCCTTCTTGCGCAGCACCTGCTGAAAGAACTGATAGGCCGCCTGACGTTCTTCGGCGATCAGCCGCTCCTGGCTCCCGCTGACATCCACCAGGAGTCCGAGGGTCAGGGGAAGATCCGTCTCACGCGAAAAGTATTTGATGGACTGCTCTTTGCCTTCCTCGAGGACCTGAAAATCGTCCTTGCCAAGAGTACTGATGAGCGCGCCCTTCCTGTCGCGGACGGAGCAGAGCAGGTTCACGACATCCACGTCGACTTTGATGGTGGCGGGCTCATCCTCTTTGGGCGAGCCGGCCGGTTTCTGAGCGCCGCCTGCCAGCGCGGCGAGAAGGAACGCCGTAAGAGCCCTTCGAGTGGCCATATACTAATGTATCCGACGCACGGGCCCGGAGACCTGTTTCAGCAATGCGAAAAGCGATCGCCCGTCTGAAGCGCCGCGACGCCCTTCTGGCCGAGGTGATCGGCCGCGTGGGGCCGTACCGGATGGTCTACCGGCCGCCGGAGTTCGACGCGCTGGTGCGGTCGATCGTCTATCAACAGTTGAGCGGGAAAGCCGCGGCGACGATCTACGCGCGCCTGGACCGCGCGCTGGGCGGCGAGGTCACTCCGGCGGCGGTCAGCCGGTTGCAGATCTCCAAGCTGCGTTCGTTCGGCTTCTCGCAGGCCAAGGCCGAGTATGTCCGCGATTTGGCCAGCAAAACCCTCAACGGAGACCTGGACTTCGAGCGATTGCCCTCCCTTGCCGACGAGGACGTCATCGCCCACCTCACGGAAGTGAAAGGAATCGGCGTCTGGACCGCGCAGATGTTCCTGATGTTCGCGCTGCGGCGGCCGGACGTGCTGCCGACCGCCGATCTGGGAATCCGCACTGCGATGAAGCGCGTGTACGATCTTCCCGAACCGCCCAAGCCTGCGAAGATGGAAGAACTGGCGGAAGCCTGGAAGCCCTACCGCTCCATCGCCTGCTGGTATCTGTGGCGAAGCCTCGACGGCCCGGCCGCCTTGTGACCCATCATGAAACGACTACCCATGCGCGAGTCCGTGATCCGCCGTACCACCATCCGCAGCGCGCGGATCGGCGCGGTCAATCTGTCCCAGGGTTTTCCCGACGACGACACGTCGGAGGAAATGAAGCGCTTCGCGACGGAGGCGATCGCCGGCCGTTGTCACCAATACACGGATCCCTGGGGCGCGCCGGCGCTACGGCGGGCGATTGCCAATAAGCTCGCCCGGTTTAATGGATTGGAGGTTGATCCGGACCGCCAGATCGTCGTCACCTGCGGCGCCACCGAAGGCATGATCATTGCGATGGAAGCGCTGGTGGAGCGCGGCAGCACGTTGCTGACTTTCGCCCCCATGTACGAGAACTATGTCCTGCAGTCCATCGCCGCCGGGCTGGACCTGCGGACGCTGGAGGTGCGGGAGCCGGGTTTTTCATTCACGCGCGAAGATCTGAATCGACTGTGGACGCCCAATGCGCAGGCAATTCTTCTCTGCAATCCCTGCAACCCCACGGGCAAGGTGTTTACTCGCGACGAACTGCAGGTCGTTGTGGATTTCGCCGTCGCACGCGATCTGCTGATCTTCTGCGACGAAACCTACGAATATCTGGTGTGGGAAGGGCACCGGCACGTCAGCATCGCGACGCTGCCAGGAGCTGCGGAGCGCACCGTCACCGTGACTTCCACCGGCAAGACGTATTCCGTCACCGGCTGGCGGGTGGGGTATGTGGTGGCCGAAGAGACCCTGACCAACGAACTTCGCAAGATGCACGACTTCCACACGGTGACAGCGCCGCATCCGCTTCAGTTGGCCATCGCGCGCGCGATGGACGAACTGCCGGACAGCTTCTACGAGCGGCAGCGATCGAGCTTCGCGGAACGAAAGCGGGTCCTGACGGAGGCGGTCGGGCAGACCGGGATGACCTACTATGAGCCGGGAGGCGGGTATTTCCTGTGGTGCGAATACTCGTCGCTCTCCGACGATGACGATCAGGTGTTCGTGGAACGGATGATTGATGAAAAGAAGGTGGCGGGCGTTGCGGGTTCGGTCTTCTATCCTCAGGCGGCGCAGAATCCCAAGCGGCTGCGCTTCACCTTCTCCAAGTCCCGGGAGACGATTGAAGAGGCCGCGCGCCGTCTGTTAGGGTGAAGGCGATGAATCCTACACCGTTTCGTCTCGACGGGCGCATGGCGCTCGTCACCGGCGGGGCCAGCGGCATCGGGGAAGCCACCTCCCGCGTCCTGGCAGCCGCTGGAGCCAACGTTCTCATTGCCGATATCGACCGTTCGCGCGCTGAAGCGCTGTCCGCTGAATTGCCCGGCTCCTCGATCCTCTCTCTCGATATCACCGATGAAGCCGCCGTCAAGGCAGCCTATGAAGGTCTGGGCAAGCTGGATTTGCTTGTGAACAACGCGGGCATTGGCCTGGTCGGCAACATTGAAGAAACCAATCTCGGTGATTTCCAGCGCCTCTTCCGTGTCAATGTGGAGGGTGTGTTCCTGATGACCAAGTACGCGCTCCCGCTGTTACTGGAGTCCCACGGCGGGATCGTGAATATTTCTTCGGTCGGAGGGCTGGTGGGTGTCAAGAGACGGTATGCCTACTGCGCGACCAAGGGCGCCGTGATCATGATGACCCGCCAATTGGCGGTAGATTATCCGACGCAGATTCGCGTGAATGCGATCGCGCCGGGCACCGTGGACACGCCATTTGTCGAAGCCTATCTCGAGAAGTACCACAAGCATGAAAAAGAGAAGATGCGGGCGGAGTTGAATGCGCGGCAGCCGGTGGGCCGGCTGGGCAAACCGGAAGAGATCGCTTACATGGTGTTGTACCTGGCGTCGAGCGAGTCGGCGTTCGTCAACGGCGCGGTGCTGTCGATCGATGGCGGGTGGTCGGCGGCGTAAGGGACGCAGACAGGCGGCGCGACAGGGGACTAAAGTCCCTTAGCCCGCTAAAGCGTTTGGAGTTTCTACATTCCACGATGCGCCTGCAGGACCGAATCCAGCGGCCCTGCCCCGCGCTGGCTGGTCGTATCTGTCGTGCCAGGCACCACGCGGCCGAGGGGTCCCAGGGACGTGGCTGTTTTCATTCCGGCACACTTTCGTGGTGCCAGGCACCACGCGGCTCAGTAATCCTCAAGGACGTGGCTGTTTCATTCCGGCACACTCTCGCGGTGCCAGGCACCACGCGGCTCAGTTGTCCCCAAGGACATGGCTGTTTCATACCGGCACACTTTCGTGGTGCCAGGCACCACGCGTCACAGTAGTCCCCAAGGACGTGGCAGTTTCATACCGGCACACTTTCGCGGTGCCAGGCACCGCGCGGCACAGTAGTCCCCAAGGACGTGGCTGTTTCATACCGGCACACTTTCGTGGTGCCAGGCACCACGCGGCTGAGTAGTCCCAGGGGGCGCGGCTGTTTCATCCGCAACGCCGGTCGGAGACCGGCACCACGTGCGGATCAGTAACCGCGCTCTTTGTCGACCACGTTTACCAGCGGCAGACCACTGGTATACCGGCGGACATTATCCGCGAACAGCGCGATCAGGCGGACCTGGCGGTCCGGGCTCCACCCCGAAGTGTGCGCCGACAGGATCACGTTGTCGCACTCGAAGATGGGATGGCCGGGCGGGACCGGTTCCTTGGGGAACACATCCAGTCCCGCGCCGGCGATCCAGCCTTCCTTCAGCGCCTTCACCAGCGCCATGTCATCGAACAGTTCGCCGCGCGACATCGCCAGGAAATAGGCCGTCTTCTTCATGCTCCGGAACACCTGCTCGTTGAACATGTGGCGGGTCTGCGGCGTCGACGGGGCAGCGGCCACCAGGACATCCACCTGCGGAACCATCTTGGAAAAATACGTTGGGTCGTGCAGTTCCGCGACGTAATGCGGCTTGGGGATGGGCTTGGCGTCGGTGCCGATGATCTTCATGTCGAAGCCGTAGTAGGCGCGCCGGGCGATCATGCTCCCGATGCCGCCCATGCCGACGATGCCCATCGTGCGGCCGACCAGTTCCTGGTGGTGAGCTGACTTCACCGTGCCCACCGGATTGTTGGTCTTCTTCAGGTAGAACTGCGGAAGGTAATACTTCACGAACCCGCGGGAGAGGGCCAGCAGCAGGCCCATGGCCGTCTCGGAGATGCCGTGGGCGAAGGTGCGGGCGTAGTTCGTCATCACGAGGTTGCTCTTGATGACGCGCGGGTCGGTGCCCTCGACGCCCGCTCCGCCGGCCTGCAGCCATTTCACCTTCGGCGCGTAGTCCAGTTCCTGACCGGTCAGGCCGCCATAGACCACTTCGGCGTCGCGCAGTTTCTGCCGGAACTCGTCTTTGGTCTTGCAGATTTCGATTTCGACCTTGACCGGAGCCGCCGCCTGGATCTCGGCCACCTCGTGAGGCTCGAACTGGTACATGGTCACGATCTTCAGGGGTTCCTGGGATCGGGGCGCGGCCACCTGCGCGAACGGACTCACGATAATGGGCTGGCGTCCGGCACCCCCGGTCTGCGCCGCCGCGGCGGCGGGAGCGGCGGCGGCAGCCGCTTTCATCAGGGAGCGGCGAGAGAAGGAGTTTTTGGCCATGGCATTTGTTGTACCACAAGGCGCGGAGGGGCACTGGCGGTACAATGACGGCATGCCGCTGGCGTTGCAGATCCCGGTGGACGAGTACCTCCGAACCCACTATGATCCGGACCGCGACTACGTGGACGGAGAGGCGAAGGCGCGAAATGTGGGCGAATGGGATCACAGCACGGTCCAGACAAACCTGGCAGCCTACCTGGCGGCGCGCCGTGGAGACTTTCGGATCCGCGTCAAGGTGGAGCTTCGACTTCAAATCCGGCCCGACCGGTATCGCATCCCGGACGTCAGTGTGCTCGATGAGCACGCCCCGGTCGAGCGTGTGGTCACGACAGCCCCGCTTCTTTGCGTCGAAGTGCTCTCCGCTTCGGATACCGTTGACGAGATGCAGGAAAGGGTAGCGGATTATCTGGGGATTGGCGTCCCGTGCGTGTGGGTCATCAGCCCGAAGCTGCGCCGGGCGTGGGTTTACGGCACGGCGCGGATTGAAGAGATCCGTAGCGGCCCGCTCACGACTCCGGATGGGCGAATCCAGGTTCCGCTGGCCGACCTCTTCACCGATTGAGCGGAGACTTGCTGACAAAGGCGCTTCCCTGAACGAAGAAACGCAACGGCCAATCGGTGCAGTGGCGGATTCCGATCCGCGGGCTCACTCCCACCAGGAACATCGAGCGCTTCGCCGGCT
>JBJXGR010000599.1:0-5875 GCA_046160045.1 Bryobacteraceae bacterium | reverse complement strand
GTCCATGAACTTGGCGGTCCGGCCATTCACAATGGCTCAGACGAGCAGCAGCGCTCCTTCGACTCCACCTGCCGCAAGCTCCATAGGTTCCTCGCCTCCTGACCCACAGATTCCTCGGACGAGCCTTAATCCGTCATCCACGAGCTTCTTATTGAGGTTATGCAATAGCAGCCTAGTATTTGAATCCTCGGCAGAGATCTGCTGATGGTCCGCGCCGGCGGCTTTAATGACATTCAGCAATCGGTAGCACACATCGAGCGGGCCTGCAATTTCAAACCGATCTGACAGGATACCGAGGTGCCGTCTCAGAACCCGTTCCAGAGGTGACATGTTGTTCGTTGACAGCATCCCAGTAGTGGCCTTCAGTCGTAGCCATCGGGCTTCTTCATATACGAGAGGGAATCTGAAGGTGATGGTGAATGCAGACCATGCCAGATTTTCCAGTATTTGCCATTCTCCCGACGTAAGAACGTCCGCATCTGCAACATGGTATGGCGTTAATGTCTGTGTTCCTTTGATCATCCCTTTATAAGGCAGCTCTTTCGTTACGTCTACCGGGTCGATCATAGTGATAGTCAGCTCGTCCCCTTGAACTGATCGCTCTAAGCGGCGTTTAGTATGTTCCGGAAAGTGCAGATCATTGTACGGCGAAGCATCCTCTAGGAGAGTCTTTGTGATGTCTGATACAGAAGCTTTGGGATCACCCATCGTTGGGATTGCATGCGGATAGATCAAGTGAATTCGCTCAATCGGCTCTGTTGAGTGATTAGTGACAAGCAGATCAATAATATCCTGCCGTCCGCCTGCAGAGATTGTGATCGATTCCGCCGCGTAATCGACATGGAGGGTCCTCCCTGGTGAGAAGGGGAACACACACATTTCTTTGTACCGTCGTCTTGTAAGAGTGAGCATTGTGCCATATGGTATGGCCTGTCGTCAAGGGCTTGGAGACAGGGTGTCAAGGAGACAGGGCTTGGAGACGAAGAATCGAATTGACGTTGGCCGGTCGCGACCTACGTCGCCGGATGGCTGCAGCTGAGGACCGAAGTTCGCTTGCGAAGCCTGACGGAGGACTGAGTTCTCGGGACGTTATGCTACGCCAATCAGCTCACAACCGAAGGCCGAAAAAAAGCTCCCGAAAGGCACCGGTCTGGACGGTCGAGCCGGTCGCCGCCGGCCACTCCGACCGGGTCGGAGAGATCCAAGCCCGGCTGCTCGAGATCGAGTCTCAGCTCCTCGAGCTACAGCGGCTCGGGTAAACCCATGGACTCCGGTCTCGTTCCGAGCCCGGCGCGGCGCGACGTCACTCGCGCCGGCTTTGACAATCTGCCGGCCGCGATCGTTCGCGAGGGCGAACGCGCCACCTGGCGCTTCCTGGAATTTTTTACGGCGAACATCCGGAACAAGAACACGCGCGGCCTACGCTCAGGCCGTCACGCAATTTTTTCGCTGGTGCGATACCTGCGGCATCCGAGAACTTTCGAAAATTCGCCCGGTCGTGATCGCGAGCTACATCGAGACACACGTGTCGGCGGCGCCGACCGTCAAGCAGCACCTGGCCGCGATCCGAATGCTGTTCGACTGGCTGGTGATCGGTCAGGTGGTCGAGATGAAGCCGGCCAGCTCGGTCCGTGGGCCCAAGCACATCGTCAAACGCGGCAAAACCCCCGTGCTCACCGCCGACCAGGCCCGCACCCTGCTGGACTCGATCAAAACCGACACCATTGTCGGCCTCCGCGATCGCGCCCTCATCGGCCTGATGGTCTATTCCTTCGCCCGCGTCAGCGCCGTTGTCCGAATACGAGTCGAAGACTACTACCTGAACGGCAAACGCTCTTGGTTCGGGTTCCACGAAAAAGGAGGCAAGCTCCACGACGTCCCCGCCCACCACAATGCGGAGGCGTACCTGGACGCTTACCTCTCGGCCGCCGGGATTGGTGACGAGAAAAAGTCTCCGCTCTTCCGGAGTGTGGATCGAGATCGTCGGCTTACGATGAACCCCATGACCCGCATCGACGTGTTGCGGATGATCAAACGCCGGGCCCTGACCGCCGGTCTCCCCTACTCCACCTGCTGCCACACCTTCCGGGCAACGGGCATCACCGCCTACCTGAAGAACGGCGGCACGATCGAGAACGCCCAGGCGATCGCCAACCACGAGTCGCCGCGGACGACCAAGCTCTACGATCGCCGGAGCGACGACATCAACCTCGACGAGGTCGAACGGATTCTGATCTAGAGCAGAGGGACAATGAGGGGCGTAGATCCCGCAGTGCTGGCGCAGCCAGTTCGAATCCGCCCCGTCCGTCCATACATCTTTAACCGAGATCTGTTAGAATACCGTTGTTTCCCCCGGATATACAAACCTTATGACGGCAAATAAGCTCTACGCCATCCTGCACTTTGTCCAAACGCTGGATGGCCAGGCACGTCTCCAATCGGGCCTCGACGGCATTCGAGAAAACTTGGAGCAGCTCGTGCAGACTCCAGCAAACCCTCAGCACCAAAGCACGTTGGCAACGTCACTAAAGTCGTTTGAGCAGGCGGCGGACAAATTGCAGGACGCGATAACCCCATCAATAGCGGGATCGATCGCGGATATGGGAGGGGGTGAGTTCTTTGATCCTGCAATTGCGGAGAAGGTTAAAACCTCCATCTCTCAGAACGCAATGACTCCTTCGGTGGCACGGGACTTTGTACAGGATTTGGCGTCAAGACGGTCCACCTTCCTGCAGACGGTGAGAAACACTCTTCTGGGTCTGGAGCGGCTAAACATCAAACAGTCGCAGTTGGTACCCGGCCATGCGGATGTGTCGTTCATGATCCCGAGGGAGTTGTTTGAGAACGACCTTGGAGCACTGGCGAAGGAAATGGTCTTTATCAGTCGGCTGATTCAAGATGTGAGCGAGGGTGTGACAGGCACTCAGGAGAAGGCCCAGCTTGAAAGCCTATCCTCGTCGATTCCCACAATCTCGGTGGAGGCGAGTGCGGCAGTTTTGAACATCATCGCGAAAGTCGTCAGTCTGTTCTTGGACAGTTGGGAGAAGATCAAAAAGATTCGGAGGATTCGGGACGACTTGGCCGATATTGGGATAAAGGGGGCTCCGGAAGAAGAGCTTAACGAGCATGTAACGATGACTGTTGAGGAAATCGTCGAGGAATCGACCGATCTTGTGCTCGCCAGTTATAAAGGCGAATCTGGACGGAAGAACGAACTGCACAACGCCGTGGCAACAGACGTTAGACGGCTGTTTGGACAGATTGAGCGGGGGTTGACGGTGGAGTTTCGTGCCGAGCCAAAGCCGAACGAAGACGGTGATGAAGGCAAGGCGCTAGGGAACATCATTGAACTTAGTAGAGACATGAAATTCCCGCCCCCGGCTAAGGAGCCCCTGTTGCTGGTGCAAGCTGAGATTCTCGAGGGCGAGCTTCATAAGCGGACGTACAAGAAAACCACCACTACAACGACAACCACGAAGACGGCAAAGAAGGAAACGAAAAAGGAACCAGCGGGCGGCAAGGAATAGGTTCACCCCGAAGCCGCGCAAGGCCGTTTTCCCAAGCCCCCACAGGTTCTAGCTAGGAAACGGTGTTTTGGTAATTGTTAGCTCTGCTAATACCACTAGGCCACATCGTCCAAAGTCTCTCTTGACTCGCCTGGGAAACCTGGGGACGTCCAACGCGTTTACTGTCACTCGCGCCGACCTCAAGCCCGATCATAGGCGGATACAGGATCGCCTGCCGGTTCCATCTCGGCCACCCGCTGCCCGCTCCATCGATCCGGTGCGAAGCGAGTTCTGGTCGTCCCACGGAACGCATCCGGATCGAAGAAGCAGGAAAACGCCCTTCTCCAGAGGGGGCACTCGGGGTCGGCACTCGGGGTCAAAGACCGTAGGGGAATAAGGGGACAGCCTGATCTGCGCAGTTTCCTTTTTTCATGAAGGTCGGGAAACGACAACCGGGCCGCCTCCGCTTCGAACCAACAGCCGGGAAGCAACGATTCAGTTCGCTCTGAAACGAACATTAGGCCACAAAAACTCAGCCAAACGCCTTTGGTGGGTCGCGGATCGAACATGACCAAACAATCGGTCGCCGTCCTTCCCGTGGCGCCGGTCCCCGACCGGCGCTGTTGGCCTTGCGGACCCGCGACTCACGGCCACTGGCGCCCCCTGCACCCTGATCCTGCGGCGACCCTCGCACTCTTTCAGTACGTGAAGCAGTCGGGGCCTTACCACGTGTGGCGTTTGGTTTTGCATCCAAAACAGGATCACCGAGGGGCTGGCGTTCGCCGACAGCGCCATGATCTCACCGAAATCGAGGTCGAAGGTGAGAATGATCCGCGCCTCGCTTTGAGCCTTGGCGACAATATCAGAGTCCTCCATGCGAATCAGACCCAACTCGCTGAGGTGTGCAACGTCGTGGCCGAGTTGCCGAAGGGCCAAGATCGTCGTCATGGAACCGCCCATGTCGGGCGAGGAACTTCATGCCGCCGTCGGCGCAAACGGGTGGAACTCGTCGTTTGCCAGGGCGGCCGCGTAGGCGAGCGCCTGCTGAATGTCTTCTACTTTCTCCCCTCCTCATTCAATTGGGCACCCGCAGTTAGCCGCCCAATGTCCGCCCTCAGCCTGCGAATTCCCACGCCGGGGCGCTTCGGCCGAGCTGAATTTATGAAACCTCGGGGACGTCTCGTATCCGTTTCATCTGGAGTTGGTTAGCCGGAAGCGCCCGCCTCCCCTCCCGAAAAAGTAAATCCGCCCCAATTTCCGTTCACAACACTTTCAAATTTATTTTCGTCTCCTAACCCGTCCGGAAATCACTCATTTCCCTCTAGGTACCCACTTGGACAACCCCGAATGGCTTGCACTCACTTGGGACAATAAGAGTAGGAAGGCAGGTTAATTCATGGCCCTTTGTACCATTTGTCATCACCCCAGGCGCGAGGATATGGACGCGGCTCTCTTGGATGGCGGCGCCGATGCCGCCGTTTCCCGCGCCTTCGCCGTCTCCCGGCTTGCCATTCGCCGGCACCGCATCAATCACCTCCGCAACACTCCCCACGATACCCCCGCCGCGTTTCGCCGCGACTTGCGCCGCTTCATCGACTCCACCAATGAACTCTTTCTCCGCGCCCGCGACAAGGACCCCGTCGCCGCCCTCCGCACCTCCAACCATGTCGAGCGTCTCTTCCAACTGCGCTGGAAATTCATGCACCTGCCCGCCGAGGATGAACCGGTCAGCTCCCATCAACTCGAGCGCTTCCAGTCCCGCCTCGCCGAAGCCCTTTCCCCCTTCCCGGAAGCCAAACAGGCCGTCGCCCGCCTGATCGCGGAAGAACTCGGCATCCCCGATGACGAACTCCTGATTGAGGTCTTCGGCCTCGACCCCGGATCCGAACCTGGCCCGTCCAACTGAACCGGTCTCGCTCTCCCCGTTCGGAAAAATGCGAACATGTGCACACCTCTCCATCTCCGGAAGCCGCTCAACAGCCGGCAGTTACCCGCGCGCGAGCCCCGTTTCTGTTCGCATTTCGCGTTTTTTCCAAAATCTGAACACCCCCTCCGTGGCTCCGGTCTCCGACCGGCGCTCCACAGCCCCGTGGGTCCCATAAGGAAATCGCCCGCAAATGCTATTCGTGGGGCGGTCCCCCCGGACCGCGGGCCGGCCCCCGGGCCGGCCCTCCGGGCGAAGCCCGGCGATACCGCGCATCCCCCACCCTCACGCCAGGAGCCCTCCCATGACCTGGCCTGATTTCCGATTTAATCTCCCGCTATTCGCCCAGGAGCAGCTCCATTTCCACCCCGACCTCGAACAATTGCGCTTCCTTCAGCACGAACACCACCACACTCTCCTCAACTGCACCCGCCAATGGGGCAAG
>JBJXGR010000598.1:0-9364 GCA_046160045.1 Bryobacteraceae bacterium | reverse complement strand
CGGGACAACAGCGGAGCGATGTCCTTACCGAAATCCACCGGGTGCCGCGCGGGTGGCGGCAGCGGGGCGGGCGCGGCGAATGCCAGGTTCGCCAGCAATCCGAGATACATCCATCGCGGCATGGTGTGATTTCTATTACTACAGCATGTTTGAGGGCGCATTGGGCATGGGTGATCTTCCTACCTTGAGTATGAGGCGGTGTCCAGAGGAATTAGAGGGGGTGGAACCGTAAGTCACAGCAGCTTCAGGGGAATTATTTTTGTGACCATTGTGAATGGAGATGGGTGTAGTTTCCTTTACATTTCCCTACACGAAACTACAGATTCGTGTAGTTTCGTGTAGTTTAGAGGCCTTTTGGGGCTGTAGCAAGACAGCTCTAACCCTTGTTTTCAACAGGTTAACAGAAAACTACACAAAACTACAACGGTGAAATTCAACACAGGAGGCGGGAGGAGGCCGCCCAGGTCTCATTTCAGGATACCGGACGGGCGATCGGGAGAACAAATCCAGAGACTGCAAAGGGCTGACTCCATGTGGTAAATAAAGTTGAAGGCAGCGTGAATGCGGTCGATAGTGGGACGAAAGTGAGGGTCTAAGAGTGTTAGAAACGCGTAACGGGGAGATTCAACTTCTCGCGGATGATCCTCCGAGTTGGCTGAGCAAGGTTCTCGATTTGTCTTGATTGAGTGGACGGCACGCCGCGGCGAGAGGTATCCCGGGATGTTCAGCGTTGCCGTGACAATTGCGCTTAAGTCTTTCGGGGGTATCTCTCTTCGCGGGAACTGGGACGGCTACAAAGTCCCGAATTCGGTGCGACACCTGCTGGAATACACGAGCACTTCCAATGTCCGCCAAGCCTTGGCGATGAAAAGGGGTAATTTGTTCATCTCCCGGTTCCCCATGTCCCGGTTCCCCCTGGGGTTCCCCAAGTAGGATTGGAAGACCGAAGACGAAGATAAGGTGGAAACGCGCTGTGGGCGTCCCGGGGTTCCCACGGCCGGCTCATGGGGAGCGCACCGGCGCGCGACCTACACTACATGGCCGAAGTTCATTGCCGGCCTTCGGCCGGTGGGGAACTGAAGTTCCCCTGCGAGCTGAAGCTCGCGCCACCAGTGGAAAGGTCCAAAACTGGACAGCGCCGGTCGGAGACCGGCGCCACGATGGAGATACAAAAGGAACGAGATGAAACGAATGAGTGAAGAAGAAGGACGGTGCGAGGTTTGCCGGCATCCGAAGCGGGATGCGATCGAGGCGGGCCCGGTGAGCGGCGTCGCTTACGCCAAGTTGGAACGACAGTACGGCATCGCGGAATGGACGCTGGGACGGCACAAGCGGCTGCATCTGCGGCGCGAGGTGCAGGCGGCGAGCGTACGGAGGGGCAGCGAACGGCGGCGGCGGTTGCTGGCGGCGAGCGAGGAATCGCTGGAAGGAATACGGCGGATCTGGGCGGAATCCCGGCAGAGGACCCGAGGCTGGCTTTGCCGGCGCTGAAGGGGATGGGCCATCAGGCGATCTGGGAGATGGGCGTGAGTGGTGGGCAGGACGAAGAGTCGGCAGAGTGGACGACCCATCCGGCATGCGCGCACTTGCGGGACGGATCACTGGATGTGCTGCGCCCGCACGCGAAGGCGTACGAAGCGGTGACGGACTGGCTGCGGCGGTTGGAGGAAGAGGAGAAGAAGGCCGCCTGATGGTGTCAAGGCCGCGATGTGCGAAGACATGCTCCCGGACACCCGCGGCCTGCGATGGCGAAAATCGGAACCATGGTCTTTGACCCCAAGGCGCCCGAGACAGTCCCGTCTGTCTCCATCCGCCATCTGAGACGTCTGTCTGTCCCCATCCGCCCTGGTTTCCGGGTCGGAGGCGTTTCTTGCGTGTGTCCAGGAGCGCGTGGGCCGCAATGTCGCCAGAGGCAAGCTGGCGCGGCGGAAACCGGTGCCAATCGTCTCGACAGCCGGAGCAATCTGAGACAGTCCCGTCTGTCCCCATCCGCCTTGCGAGCGCGTATAGCGCGAAGTAAGTGAATACACGGGACGTTGAGGAATATTGTGGTATGCTCATCATAGTTTTGGTGACCCTATGATGAAAATGTGTGTCGCAATTGGCGTCAGTAAGGTTCTGGGCTCGGCACTACCCACTCTAAATGCGGCGCAGGACGCAACGGAGTTTCACGCGTGGGCGGAGGGTCACGATTTTCAATCGACGCTGCTGACGGATCAAAAGAAAGACGTCACCCTGCAGATGATCAAGGATGGAGTGAATGCCGCGATCGCCGCAGGCGCGACACAACTCGTGATCTACTTCGGTGGTCATGGGATTTTGAAGGCTCCCGATACCGAGATCTGGCTGCTGTCGGGTGTGATGAACGATTCGCAGCAGGCGGTAAACCTCGCGGGAAGCGTGGCGTTGGCTCGGAACGGGAAGATCCCCAACGTGATCTTCATCTCTGACGCGTGCCGGTCAGTGACGACCAATCAGACTCTGTTCCGTGTCAACGGCGGCGAGATTTTTCCGCCTGACTTTGTTCCGCGGCGTAGCGCGGAGCTCGACCGTTTGTATGCGACGCTGCCTGGTTCATCAGCGGCGGACTTCGCGGATGCCAACGGCGCGGGCAAGTATCACGGAGTCTATACGAAGTGTTTGATGCGGGCGCTGGAGGGACAGGAGCCGTCAGCCATCGAGACGATTTCGGATAACGGTGTGGCATTCAGTGCGGTTTCTTCGCGATCCTTGAAACCGTATCTAATCCGAAGCGTGCCGTATGCGGCGGCGCAGATCAACATCACGCTAAATCAAGACCCGGATTCGATTGTCGAGTCGCAGCCGCCCAAGTACATCGTGAAGCTTCTTCAACCACCGGGTGCGCCGCCTCAAACTCCGCTTCCAGTGGTTCCGATTCCGCCCGGTGGTGGGCCAGCGCTGATCTTGAAGACGCCAATGGGGAATTTGAGTGTGGCTCCCGAACTCGCAGCGCAGACGAATGTTAGCGATCTGCGGCTCGAAGGGGATATGAATCGCATTCTGGCGGCTGGGGCGCGCGTGAGCTTCGAGACACATACAGGATTCACGGTGGTGGGCGAGCCGATTGCCGATGCCCGAACGAATGGGATTTCCATCGGTCTATTTTCGGAAAATGCGGCACACGGTGAGTTGAATCAGATTCGTGTCGATCCGGGCGGAGAATCGAGGACCGTGTTGGTGCAGTTCGCGAGCGGTACGGGCGCATGCCTCGCAGTACTGCCGGGCTTCATTGGCGCGGTGACCGTGGAGAAGGGTGTGGTGACGAACGTAAGCTATACGCCTTCGCAGAATACGAACCGCTATCGCGATTTGTACCGGCATGAACAAGCCGAAGTCGAGAAGCGCAGGGCTTATGCGGCGGCAGCGGCGCAGCGCGGACAGTTCCGCGTCAATCCAAAACAGGCGTGGGCATTTGCCGATTATGTGCGCGGCTTGAAGTCGTTGGATCCGACGCTCGGGGTGTATGCGATCTACAGTTACTTCCAAGTGAATATGCGCGAGGAGATGCAGTCGGTGCTGCGCTATATGGAAGACGACGCTCTGGCCAACTTCGGCGACCGCGATGTGCGGCCGGTGTTGTTCGATGCGAAGCTGCTCGCGGGTCGAATTGGGCCGGAGGCACTTGTGGCTCGGCCTCCCTTGGTGGCTCCCTTCTGTCCGCTATTGACACAGGGTTGGTCTTATTTATTCGAGAGCGTGCCGGTGCATCCGATGGTTCGACAGGCGGGCGAGTATTTGCTGCCGGGGCTATGGACGACGTTCACACCGGAAGGTGTTGGGTTGTTGAAGGACGGGTTGGGTGCGAAGGAACTACGATGAAGAGGATCGTATTTCTGCATGGGCGCGCGCAGGAAGGGCGCGATCCAAACCAACTGCAGCAGACGTGGGAGGAGGCGCTGGCTCGCGGCCTGAAGAAGGCCGGGAAGCCTCCGTTGAACAGCGTGAAGATCGAGTTCCCGTATTACGGCGACCGACTGAAGGTGCTAGTCGACCAGGTGAACTCACCGCTTATCTCAGGCATTCTGCTGCGCGGTGACGATCAGGTGCAGGCTGGGCACGAGGAGTTGCGCGCAGCGATGCTCGCGGAAATGGCGGCAGGGAAACTCCTGCCGGACAGCACAATCCAGAAAAACTTCGACGGACAGGTGGTCGAGCGCGGCGTGCAGAACTGGAAGTGGGTGCAGGCGATTCTGCGGTCGCTCGATGGGACGCCGACGGGCGCGCGGCTGTTGGATTTGGTGACGCGTGATGTTTCGGTTTATTTGACGTACCAGGGCCTGCGGTCGCAGATTAATCGGTGGGTGAGCGATCAAATTCCTACCGGCGCGAGTGTGTTTGTACTGCATTCGCTGGGGACGGTGGTCGGGTATAACGTCTTGAGAGAACGCTCGGATTTGCAGGCTCCGCTGCTCTTGACGGTCGGATCGCCGCTGGGGATGAAGAGCGTACAGACGCATCTGGATCCACCGCTGGTGCGGCCGGGCAAGCCGGAGGCGTGGTTGAATGCTCGGGATCCGGAGGATGTGGTGGCGTTGTTCCCGCTGGATGGGACGCACTTTCATGTGAATCCCGAGGTCGAGAATAAATCAAATGTCGATAATACTACGGATAATAAGCACAGCATCGATGGGTACCTTGATGATTCAGTCGTGGCGGCGCGAATCTATGATGCAGTCATGAAGATGTAAAGAATAATGATTGGAAATTTGCCCAGCCGGTTCCGGCGCCTTAATCGATTTCCCATCTGTGCCCTGCGGTCATGCCTGGACTGCCGGAAAATCTTTTTGGGTGCGCCTACTTTGCGACGACGGCCCAACGGCCGGGTGGATAGAGTCGTTTCTGGTCTTCGCTGATGTGAAAATCCCAGTAGGCATCGAAGTCCGCGCTCAGATATAGGGCTCTGAGTTTGAGGAGGGCCTCTGCCATCGATGGGGTCCAGCGCATGCCGGATCGCTCCATGCGGTCCTTGATGAGATTCTTGCAGGCGCCCTCGACCGGGCCACTGGCAATGGGCAAGCCTGTGCCAGGTAGTCGTGATAGCGCATGCGGTCGCGATTGCGGTGAAAGTAGCCGGCGACAGCGAGTAGGGTCTTGGCCTTGGGTCCGGACAGCTTGCGCTTGGTCACGGTTTGACGGAGGCCCTTGACGACTTGGTCGACATTGCCTTCGAGGATGCGGCTAGTCATCAGGCGAGCGTAAAGCTCGGCTTCTGGAGTGCCTTCCGGGTGAAAGACATGGGAAACCGGGACATGGACAAATTACCTCTTTTCATCCGCCAATGCCTGGCGCATGTGGAAGTCCTTGTGTATCCAGCACGTATCGCACTAAATTCGGGAATTTGTAGCCGTCCCGTTTCCCCCATTTCAGGGTACCGGACGGGCGATCGGGAGAACAAATCCAAAGACTGCAAAGGGCTGATTTCATGTGGTAAATAAAGTTTAAGTCAGCGTGAATGCGGTCGATAGTGGGACGAAAGTGAGGAGGGAGAATCGGCGCGCGAAAGACCGGCTCGGTTGGAGACCGGCGATGGCGCAGGCACTGGCGCGCTAAAGCGCGCCGTGCGCCGGTCTCCGACCGGCGCTACCGCGGGTGAAAACCCGCGGGCTTTACGCCGTGGGCTCTCCTGCTGAACGCCACCCCACGGCTCACGCCGTGGGCTCGAGGGGAACGGCACCCCACGGCTTAGAAGGTGTGCGGAAATCAAGTTGTCCGCTCCCTTCCGGTCGCGGCTCCGAAGAAACGCAACCCCACGGCTCACGCCGTGGGCTCAGGGAACGCCACCCCACAGCTCACGCCGTTGGCTCGAGTCAGGCGAGGTGCATGGACATGCGGCCCAAGGCGAATCTTCGATCCGGATGGCCGGTCGGAGACCTCATAGGCGCAAAAATAAATGGCCGCCGAGCGGATTCTTGGCGAGATGGGGATATATCAACAGGAATGGTATGGGTGGCACGGGCGCGCTTCCCCCAAATGCCGTTTGGTAGCCATTCTCCGAGTGGCCGACCACACACCCGCTGGGCCAGTTAAAGGCTACGGCGTTTTCGGCGGGTGATCGTCCACGGTGAAGCCGATGGCGGGCACATTTAACGTATCGGCGTTCGGAGGCCAAATGACTGGACCGGGCGTTTCCAGGAGTAATCCCACGGCGCGAGCCGCAGGGGCGGTCACAGTCGCTTGCCTCTGGCGGACTGCCCGGTCATCAGAAAGGTACTCGGAAACTTCCCCCTGCCGCAGAGCTTGAAGGTTCCGAAATCCTTGTACCAGTCCCCATCCGGCACGTCTGGATCTTGTGACTTCCACTCAGCCAGGTCGAACAGGTCCTCCTCGGAGACCCTGCGCTCCCTCGCGCGGTCTCGCAGGTGGGCCCACTTCTCCCTTGGAAGCCGCTCCCACTGGATCTTCGGCATTCTTCAACGGCCCAGGATTAAGGTGCGGAACTCATCCACCATCCGGTCCTGTTCCTTCGGATCGTCCTTCGCAAGGTTCTCCTTCAGCCTCTTGAAGAACTCGCGCTTTCGATTTGCCTGGCTTTCCAGGCCAAGGCGCACGAGCGCGCCAATCGCTTTGCTCATACTGGCGTCAACCGTCTTGGCGTATCGTTCCACCTGGCTGGCGACTGAGGAGGGAAGACCGACACTATACCGCGGTCCAGCCTTGCCCCGGCGATCCGGTTTAGATTTGCTCAGACCGGCATTTTGGCCGCGTCTTGACCTTTCTGCTTTTGACTGAGGCATCTAGAGTCAGTATGCCTCAGCATGCATCATCTGCGCAAGACGGGATCTTCCCGCTCGACACGCTGTGCCCCCCACGTGCCGGATTCCCGGCCGCGTGCAGGCACTCCAGCCAGGTGATGCTTTTCCCGTCCTGCCCGTCGGGCTTCCAACCGTATCGCCGCGCGCAAACGGCGACGACGACATCGGCCTTGGCGACTTGGGCCAGGCACTCCTCCACGGGCGGCCTCTCTCCACCCGGCGTGAAGTACTCCAACATGTCCGGCATGAAGCCTTCGTTCAACGCCGCATCGCGCGCAGCCAGGCCATAGTCCTCGAGGTCTTCACAGGTGGACGAGATGAAAACAACCGGAACGCGCACGGGCATTTCGTAGTCATTCTATCTCCGCCGCTGCATGTTCCCGCGCCCGGTCTCCACGAATCGTCTTTCGCGCCGACACCTGCGCTGATATTTGGCCGGTGGCCGGCGGAACCTGTCCATGCGAATTGATGGAATCACGCGGCGATAGGGGTCTGGTAGCGAATCCTGGTGAGAACAGCCTGTCCCTCCAACAACCGGGTCGGCATCCCGAACCGCCTTGAGTGATCAGGAAAACCCTAGCCTGGCAACGTTTACCAACGTTTTCGCAGTTGAACTGCTCCGGGTGAAATACGCGCGACTCGGAGAGAGCAGTCTTGGACGGCCGTCGACGGAACCGGCGTGCGAGCTTGGTACGAGTGGACGACCATTCGCCCAGAACCGGCGATACGGCACTTCTACGGGTAGGGCATTCTACGTCCAAGTGGTTTATACCCGAGTCGCGCGATCCGGCACAAACCCGATCGTTGCAGCGTTGCAGTGCTTCAACGCCTAACGTTCAAGCTCAGCGGCGCCGCTTTTTGGCGTCCGCTGGAGCGCCTTGCTCGGCGCTCTTGATTTCGTCATCCAAGAGTTTTATCTGATCGATGATGCTGGCCAGCTTCTGACCATTCTGGGTTAGTGAATACTCTGTCCTGGGTGGCACTTCTGCGTAAATATTCTTGGCTAGCAAACCATAAATGGTCAGTTTGCGTAGTCGCTCAGACAGAACCTTGGTTGAAATTCCTTGTACGTGACGCTCCAGTGCGCCAGGACGCGAAACACCATCGGCGACCGCTCGCAGAACCGAGACAGACCACTTGCAACCAACCACATCTTCGAGTTGCGAATAGGCTGACTTCGCTGATAGTGACATTTCTTATTTCCTCTATTTTCTACAAGTTATACCAAAAGGTTACCGGGGCACCGAGAAGTGCCTTCTATGCTGAGACTGGCGTTGTTCCTACGATGTAGGTGTGCCAGTGCACAATCGAGCCTAGGAGAACAGTTATGAAAGCAAAAGCCATTTTCTACCACGCTGGCTGCCCAGTATGCGTGGCCGCCGAACAGAACGTAGTCAATGCACTTGACCCTGCGAAGTACGACGTTGAAGTCGTCCATCTTGGCAACGACAAATCGCGTCTGAAAGATGCGGAGTCTGCCGGTGTCAAGTCCGTGCCGGCGCTCGTCATCGATGGGGTAGCATTCCATATCAACTTCGGTGCCGGTATCGAAGCATTGAAATAACCGCCTCATCTCACTTGTAGCGCAAACGGTGTTTGCCTCACGGCAGACGCCCTTTTCTGTTGCCGAACTCTTGTTTAGGCTGACCTGGATAAGACCGATCCTGGTCGGCCTAAGACGAAACCGTCGGCGGGGGCAGCCGGCAGACAACCATTGTGTTTCCAATCACTTACGGCATAGCTGCAAACCTGCTCTTCTTCTTTAGGCCGCCCGGCCGGTCGGCCTAATCCCGCCCTCGCTGGCTTCATGATTAAGTCTATACCACAACACATGGGCGAGAAGTCGCCATCTCGGAGAAGTGGCCCCGCCCGCCATCTTGGCCGAGTGACGCGCCACTCGGACACTGGTCGGGCGCGGGCAACCCGGCCGACGCCACGGAACGTGTTCGGAGCCCTCCGACGGCGATAGCTGGCGAGAGCACCATTGCACGAGCTATCCAGCTATTCAGCTCTCACGCCAACGGGCCTTATTTTAACGCCTATGCGGGCGAAGCCCGGCTCTCGAGTTTGGCCCTTTTCACGTGTCGCCTGTTTGAATGTATAAGGCCTATGCAGAAGATCGGTTCTCCCGAGGAGTACAATCGCTTGGCCGACGTAGCAGCGTTGGCCAAGAACATCCTCTCAGGAGAACCGAATTATGCAGCAAGAAGTCTTGGCAGTGAGATTGGCTCTTGGGGACTTTACTGCGAGAGTCACAGGGGAGGTGTGTTTCCTTTTGACAAATCCCTATCATGGAGGTCTCCGACCTTGGGGCTTCGCCCGGCGGCAGGCACTCGTGACTGCCGCCATCGCCCGCGTTGACTTCAGCCGCACGCCGCGCCATTACCGGCGCGCATCCTGCCGGATTAGCCAGACCTCGGCCAGGCGTGAGCGCTGGCGCCAGTTCAACTGTCCTTCATCGTTTGGAATATCCCAGGTCAGCACCAGCTTCCGGTCCTCGAAGTACTTTGACGGTACGGGCGTCTCCTGAATCTCGCCCATCCGGATCGGTACCGGCGCCCCCGTGACCCGCTCGCCGTCGATCCGCAGGA
>JBJXGR010000597.1:0-21860 GCA_046160045.1 Bryobacteraceae bacterium | reverse complement strand
CACCAGCGCCAGGAACGTGCAGAACACGTGACCGCGGATCGTCTCATCGCGTTTGTGATAGATGGGTCGCGTCTCCAACAGCGACTTCATCGATCGAAAGATGTCCTCCACCATCCACAGTTGCTTGGAAACCTGGGGACGTCCAACGCGTTTCTGTATTTTCGGCGAGACTTTCCCCGCTACCCTGCGCTAACCCCAATACTCCCAAAGGATGCCCGCACGTTCGTCCCTCGCCGGAAACGCGTTGGCCGCCCCCGGGTTTCGCAGCGTTGCTTGTACTCCAGATGGGGGCTGTCGTTGTCCTTGTCTCCAATGGCTACCAGGAGGCGAGCCGGTTCCCGCGCCTTCAGGATCGCCACCACATGGTTGGGTTCAGCATTTTGGAAGTACGGTTCCACAAACTTGTTCCGCCGACTCTCGTCACCGTCGCCATCGGGAGGTTCCAGAATCGGAGCGCCCCATTTCTCGGAGCGGTTCTTCAGCCAGTACTGAAACTGATCGGCGATTTCCGTCAAAGTCCGCCTGGTCACCCTCTTCCCTTCGCGGTAGGTGTTGAAGAAACCCAGCACGCGCTCGGGTTGCTGGAATGGCTGGATCAAACCATTGAGCAGCAGCCGGTCAAAACACCGATACCCGAACTGGATGCTATTGTTGTGATGCTCGACGAAGGCGTTCATGGTCTACTCCTGTGTGTGAGATACCAGGAGCATAGCGCCGTGAACGCCTCCTGTGTCTATGGCCATTTCGAAACCAGCCCGGACCTTTCAAGATCTGCTGGTATGGCAGAAGGCTCACGGGTTCGTGCTGGAGGTTTACGCTTTTACCGCGACGCTCCCCAAGCCAGAGACCTATGGCCTCTCGCTGCAGATGCGTCGTGCGGCGGATTCCATCCCGGCCAACATCGCCGAAGGATTTCGTCGCCGGGGCAAAGCTGAAAAGGCTCGGTTCATGAATATCGCTGAGGGATCCGTCGAGGAATGCCGCTACTTTCTGATCCTCGCTAAGGACCTTGGATACGGAGACACCCAAAAGCTCACCGCGACGTTGGAGGAAGTCAGCCGGCTCCTTGGCGCGTACGCCGCCGCCATTCTGGCTTCTGACTCCTGACTTCCTCGACTCCCATATCCCGCAGGGATATCAAGGGCGGAGCCCTTGGCTAGTTAGAGTCGGCTTGGTTCACGTGCAGTTCGAGACAATCCACCCCTTCCTCGACGGCAACGGCAGGCTCGGCCGCCTGCTGATCACGTTCCTAATGTGCGCGGCGAACGCGATCCGCGAGCCCATCCTCTACCTGAGCCTCTATTTCAAAACGCACCGATCCGCCTACTACGACTTGCTGGACCGCGTCCGGACGTAGGGCGACTGGGAGGCATGGCTCGACTTCTTCCTCACCGGCGTCCGCGAGACCGCCGATCAGGCCGGCGCCGCCGCGCGCCGCATCGCGGCGCTGTTCGACGAGCACCGCCGCCAGATTGAGACCCTGGGCCGGCCGCGGCCGCCTCGGTGCTGCGCGTCTTCCAGCACATGCAACGCAACCCGATCGTGTCGATCCCCGCAACCGCGCAGAAGATCGGACTCTCCGCGCCTACCGTGGCAAAGTCGCTTGAGCACATGCGCCGACTCGGAATCCTGCGAGAGACGACCGGCCGTCCGCGGCACCGGCTGTTTGTCTATGACGCCTACCTTGCGATTTTGAATGAGGGGACGGAGCCGATCCCATGAGTCCCATACGCAGAGTCGAAGCGGAGTGCGAGCTATCGACAACCCGCTAACTTATACTAATCCGGATATCATGGAGTCAAACGTTCTGTCTGTTTGAATCGATAGGCGGGAGAATTGGGTCAGGTGGGTGCAGACACAGGTTTTTCGCCGCCTCACTCGGCGAGCGCGATCGCACTCTTGTAGCGGTCCTCAACCTTCATGATGCCCGCCAGGGCGGTATCGACGTGTTGCCACACGGCACATACGGCTTTTTCCGTGTCTTTGCCCAACAGTGCCTCGACGATCGGCTTGTGACAGCCGCACAGCGTCCGATGGTAGGCATTCGCTTCCTCCGCGTCCGGCAGGATCGTCAGCACCAAGCCGCTGATCACCGTGGTGGTGATCTTAGATGTCTCGATCAGTTCGTACAGCCTCCGGAATCCCGATGAGCGCGCGATGTGCAGATGGAACTCGCTGTCGATCGCATCGATTTCGCTGTGATCCTCATAGCCGCCCATCACCGCCGAGTCGAACCGCTCGTTGAGTTCCACTAGCCGTTGCCTGTCCACTGGCTTCGCGCGGAGCACAAAGTAGCGCGCCGCCTCTCCCTCCAGCGCCCGGCGAATACAGTAGGCCTCGAGCATCTCGTCGCGCGTCCATTGCTTGACATGCGCCCCCCATTGAGGCACAGACTCGACCAACCCGTCGCGTTCAAGGCGCCGGATCGCCTCAATCACCGGCATACGGCTGACGCCCAGACGCTTGCCCAGCGAGTGCAGGACCAACGGCGCTCCCGGCGAAAACTCGCGCCGAAAGATCATTGATTTGATGGCCTTGTAGGTCTGCTCGCTCAGCGTGAGCCTCTCGCGATGATCGATTACCGTTTTCATTTCAAGGAGTCTCTGCGGGTCAACTTCCTTCATTGTGAGGGGTTCTGGCCGACCGCCGCCGCTCAGGGACGGGGCGCCTCCAGCAGATACCTGGAATGTGGTGCATGTGATTGTAGTCTTGAGATATATGCACCACGGTACTATGAGCTGGCATGAGTTTTGCTCACAAACAGCAATCTATCACAAAAGTACTTGACACTCAAGTGTATGCATGATATTCTCTCTCACGTTTCGCCTAAGGCAGCAGGCACTGTCCGGGCCCAAAATTTCTGGCCCTCCAGAACACGGGAAAGGGAAATGAACCGGTGGCGGCGCGACCGAAAACCGCCGCCCGCTCACGGTTCGCCTGGTTCCGGGTGTTCCGGCGATACCCGGTCGGACGGGGGTGGCCCGCGAGAACCGGCGGGCGTCGAACGAGGTGACGATGAGGACCGACCGCAGAAGTTTCCTGAAGCTTTCCGCCGCCGGAGCGGCCAGCGCGCAGTCCGCCACCAGCGTGGCCTCCGGCGCCGGCCAACCCTCTGCCTTCACTGAGTTGTTCCTGGATAACGCCCTCATCGAGGCGTCTCCCGGCGCGTCGCGCAAACTGCATCGACCCAGAAAACACCTGCTGAACCCCGTCGTCCGCTGTGACAACTGGTTTGAAGGCGAGTACCTGCAGCCGTATACGACGATGTACGACACCGAGGACAAGGTGTTCAAGATGTGGGCGCGCGCCGGCGCCGACACCCCCCAGAGGTATCTCGACGGGAACGCCGGGTACATGACCTACCTGACCTCGGGCGACGGTCTCCGTTGGGAGAGACCCAAGCTAGGGGTGGTTGACATTCACGGCCGACGCGATCACAACATCGTGTTCACCAGCGACATGGTGTCCCGCACCGTGGAGGGCGAGTCCCAGAAGCG
Organism: Bryobacteraceae bacterium; assembly: GCA_046160045.1. Taxonomy (GTDB): domain Bacteria; phylum Acidobacteriota; class Terriglobia; order Bryobacterales; family Bryobacteraceae; genus CAZGUX01. The sequence continues at coordinate 18,363 of JBJXGR010000597.1, read as the reverse complement.
ATTCGTGACGCCCAGCCGCCCGATGGCACCGCAAGGAAAGAAGGCCTTCTTTTGGTCGGTGGTCAAGCATCCGCACCCGCCGAGTCCGGACTACAAGTTCATCGCGCTGGCGATCGTTCAGAACCACAGGCGGGGCGCCCACATCGTCCACTCGCCCGACGGTATCCACTGGGCGTGCGAGAATGCCCCTTTCTGGCAGACGCCTCACGACATCGCGGGCTTTGGCGACGACTGCCTTATGCAGATCCTGTACGACGAGGCCCGCCACAAGTGGGTGGTCTACCGCCGCATCATTCCCGAGTTCAGCGAGCGGATGATCGGCAACGTGAGCGATCGCGACCGCAAACCGGTCGACCGCTACAACCGCTCCTATGCGTTCGCCGAAAGCCACGACCTCCGCGAGTGGACGAACCACCGCTTCATCCTCGCCATGGACCCGGACGATCCGCCCGATACGGAACTCTATCAGTTCTCCTGCCACAAGCTCGGCCATCTCTACGTCGGGTATATGAGCGTTTTTCATTTGCGCGATCAGTCGATCGATATCCAACTCGCTACCAGCCGCGATGGTCTCCAATTCACCCGCGTTTGCCGCGGCGAGCCCTTCATTCCGTCCGGCCCGATGGGCTACTACGACTACATGGCGATGGCCTGCGATCAGTCGGTCCCCGTGGTCGTGGACGACACCGTGTTCATTTATTACGCCGCCCTGAACGCGCGCCACGACTCGGCGTTCCAAAAGCCCGACGAGGGGGGCGGCGCGGCCCTCGCCACTTTCAAGCGCGACCGTTTCGCTTCGCTTGAAACCGGCGAGGCGGGCTCCGGCTTTTGCCGGGTGGTGACCAAGCCCTTTATTGTGCGCCATCCGAAGCTGTATCTGAATGCGACCACCTGGTCCGAGGGCTCGATCCGCGTAGAGGCTCTGACTCGCGACTGGCAACCCATTCCCGGCTTCAGCGAGGGTCAGGCGATGGGAATCCGGGGCGACGCCTTGGATCATCCGGTCCGGTGGAAAGGCAATTCCGACGCAGGCGGGCTCGTGGACAAAGAGATCCGCCTCAAGTTCCACATGACGCGCGCTCGTATATACGCGATGACGTTCACAGATGAGGAGCGGAAGCTCAACCCGGTCGGCGCAGAATACCGCGACGACCTGAGCGGCGATTCTCACACCAAGCTCATATGACCCGCCGCGATCGCGCGCTCTTGCGTTTGGCAACGAACTCCCTTGGAGACATCCTCGCCGGCCCAGCAGGGCTGGCTCAAGGCACGCCAGGGGTTGATTCTCACCCAACCCGCCGGCCGACGGCATCGGTCGATGATGAGGCGCTCTGATGGCTTCGGTGACGGAACTCTTTCTCGACAACCAGATGATCGAAGAGACTCCAGGCGTGTCTCGCAGGCTGCACCCGCCGAGGAAGCATCTGGCCAATCCGGTCGTGCGGCGCGACCGTTGGTGGGAAAACACCTACCTGCAACCCTACTGCACGATGTATGACCACGAAGAGAAGCGGTTCAAGATGTGGATGCGGACGGGCAGCGATCAGAAGACCGGCTACCTGGACGGCTATGCGGGGTACACCACCTATCTGACGTCGGCGGACGGGGTCCATTGGGAAAAACCGGAAGTGGGCGCGCTTGAAATCGCCGGTCGCCGCGACCACAACATTGTCTTTACCGGATTCGAACCGGACACCCGGACCAGGCCCCGAAAGCCCGGCGTCATCATCCCGAACGTCCAATCCTACCAGGGGAAGAAGGGATGGTTGTGGTCGGTGGTCAAGAATCCCAAACCCAAGAACGAGAGTGAAACGTACGTGGGCGTGGCGTTCATGATGAAGCGCTGCGGAGCCCACATCGCGACATCTCCTGATGGAATCCACTGGCAGCGTGACGAGGACAGTCCGTTTTGGCAAACCCCTCATGATGTCTCCGGAAAAGGGGACGACGCGCTGTTGCACCTGATCTACGACCGGGCGAAGGAGAAGTGGGTACTCTACCGCCGCATCGTTCCCGAATTCAGCGAACGGATGATTGCCGTCGAAGCGGACCGCGAGTGGCAGGGCGTGGAACGCTACAACCGGTCCTATGCGTATGCGGAGAGCGCCGATCTCCACACGTGGAAGAACCACAAGTTCATTCTCGCCATGGACGCCGACGATCCCCCGGACACGGAGCTGTACCAGTTTGCCTGTCACAAATTCGGGGACACGTATGTCGGCTACATGAGCGTCTTCTACCTCAGTCATCCGCAGCCGATCAACATCCACTTGGCGACCAGCCGCGACGGCATCCACTTTACCCGGGTTTGCCGAGGGCAGCCGTTCGTCTCACACGGCCGGCTGGGCTACTTCGACTTCATGGCGATGTGCTGTTCACAACCCGAGCCGGTGTTGTTCAACGACACCGTGTACGTGTACTATGCCGGGCTCAACTTCCCTCACGAAGCCATCGATCCCCCGTTCGAACAGGGAGGCGTAGGGCTGGTGACGTTCAAGCGGGATCGCTTCGCCTCTCTGGAGAGCAGCGAAACGCCGGTCACGGCCGACCGGAGTGACAACCATCGGACGGATCCCAGGCGCTGCTGCATGGTGACGAAGCCGTTTACCGTCAAGCAACCGAATCTTTTCCTCAACGCGGCGACGTGGCAGGAAGGCGCGATCCGGGTGGAAGCGCTGACCCGGGGCTGGGATCCGATTCCCGGCTTCACGGAGCCGGAGGCGCACGACATCCGGGGTGATGCGCTCGACTTTCCCGTGAGGTGGAAGGACAACCCCAACATCGCCAGGCTCGTCGGCAAGGAGATCCGCCTCAAGTTCTACATGAGGCGTGCGCGTCTTTACGCGATGACCACGAGCGATGAAGAGCGGAAGCTCAGGGCTGTGGAGGAGGGGGATCGGCACGACCGGTCTGGGAATTCCATCCCCCGGCGTCTGTGACAGGTCGGAGCGCATGGAGCCGGACCGACGGCCGGCGGGCATGCGCGGATGTTTTGGTTTTGCCTTAGAGGGAGGTTACCATGCGCACGATTGTAAGATCTCTGCTGACAGTACTCGTTCTGTCCCTCTCCGTTTGGGGACAGCGAAGCGCCACCAGCCTTTCCGGAACCGTAACGGATTCGACCGGAGCGGTCGTCCCCGCGGCCCGCCTAACTGCCACCAACATGTTCACCGGCAGTGCCACCGAGGTTGTCTCGAACACCGATGGCTTCTACGTCGTCGCTGGACTTACGCCGGGCGTCTACCGCCTGCGTGTCCAGCAGGAGGGCTTCCAGTCCTACAATCGCGAAAACATTGTTCTGGAGGTGAACCGCCCGGCCTCGGTCAATGTCCAGTTGACCGTCGGCAGCCAGGCCGAGACGGTTACCGTGAGCGGCGAAGCCCCGCAGGTCAACGTCCGCTCGGCTACTGTCAGCTACTCGATGAACTCTCAGACGATCACGGAACTGCCGTTGAACGGCCGGAACATCACCCAACTGATGGCGCTGGCGCCTGACGCCGGAGTCACCTCCGGTGGCTACTCGGGCGTGTCGCAGCACATCCAAACGCCCGGGGCCAACCGCCCCGAGATCCAGTTCTCGCTGGTGTCGGCAAACGGCGGTAACGGATCGTCGACGGCTTTCTATCTGGACGGCGGTCCGAACGAGGACGGCTACACGCAGGTTCCGAATATCTTCCCGAACCCTGACGCGATCCAGGAGTTCAGCTATGAAACAAGCAACTACAGCGCCAAGTTTGGAGGACGTGGCGGAGCGGTGATGAACGCCGTGACCCGTGGGGGCACCAATCAGTTCCACGGCTCCGCCTTCGAGTTCCTCAGGAACACCAACCTGAATGCCAGGAACTTCTTCGCCGCCAGGCAGGACGGCTTGAGGCGGAACCAGTACGGCTTTACGGTTGGAGGACCCGTCAAGAAGGACAATACGTTCTTTCTCTTTTCCCTTCAGAACACGGCCCTGCGCAGCACTCCGGGCACCAACGTCCAGACAACTCTCACCGAGGCCCAGCGCCGGGGCGATTTCTCGAACCTCCGGAGGCAACTGATTAATCCCGACACGGGCCAGCCCTTCCCCGGCAATCAGATTCCGCCGAGCCTATTCAATCCGCTCTCGCTGAGACAATTGGAGTACATTCCGGTGGGCGACGCGGTAACCGGGCTGGCGCGGTACGGAACACGGATGCAGCAGGATACCAGGCAGTACGTGACTCGCGTGGATCACAACTTTGGCAGCCGGTTGCGGGTTTACGGAACGTACCTGCATGACACGCTGAAACAGCCGAGCACGGAGGATCCGAGGAATCTGCTGACCATCAGCCGGCCGAGCGACTGGACAAGCCAGCACTCCACGTTGAACTCGTCCTACATCTTCTCTCCGACCCTGGTTGCCAGCTTTATCGGCTCCCTGAGCCGGCGCGGGTTCCTGACCACGCACCCCGGTCCCCCAAAGGGCTTGCCCGGATACCAGGACCTGGGGATTCAAGGTGTCGCCAAGCTCTCGCCTCCCGGCACAACGGAGACCATCATCCGCGTGGGCGGCTACATGGATGCGGTCCTCGGCGGAGCGCAAGGCCGCAACTACTCGACACAAGTGAATTTCGGCACACACTGGAGTTGGATCAAGGCCAGTCACACCTTCGAATTCGGCGGCGAATTGGAGGATCTCAGGCAGGTCACGTTCCAGGATTTTCTCAGCGACGGCTACATGACGTTCAACGGGAGCATCTCAGGCGACAACGCCGTCGACTTCCTGCTCGGCAAGCCCGACCTGTTCATTCAACGCTCATTCCTGTATCGAACACCGCGCCGCAAGCTGCCCGGCCTCTACTTCATCGACACCTGGAAAGCGACGCGCCGCTTGACCTGGTCGCTTGGTCTTCGCTGGAATCCGCTGGCGCCAATGCTCGACTCCAGGGGCGAGCAGGCGCTGTTCAGTCCGCCTGCCTTCGCGGCCGGACAGCGCACGCCGCAATTCACGAATCTGCCGCCGGGGCTCTTGCTGGATGGCGACCCCGGTCTGCCGGACGGCGGCATCTTTCCGGCCCACTACGCCTTGTTTACGCCGCGAGTGGGCTTAGCGTTTGATCTGTTCGGCGATGGAAAGACCAGCGTTCGCGCCGGCTACGGAATGTTCATCGACCAGATGAGCGGAATCAGCGCCTCGTCCCAGTTCAATCCTTTCACCGTATCGGTACAGATCAACTACCCAAAGAGCTATTCCGCACCGTACGAAGGATCCGGTGTCATTAACCCATTCCCGATCCAGGGGCGGCCGCCGGCAAGCTATCCGTGGCAACTCCCGCTGACCGCCTCGCCATTTTTCCCTGGCCTGAAGGCGCCGACCATCCAACAGTGGAATTTCACCGTTGAGCATCAACTGCCCGCGGCGGCGATGGTGCGGGTCGCTTACGAGGGTTCCGGTTCCTACCACCTGTTCGGCGGCGTCGAGGGCAACCAGCCTGTCTACAACCCGGCGGTGTCGGCCCTCCAGAACCGGCTCACCACGCAGGCACGGCGCCCGATCGCGCAGTATTATCAGAGCCTGTCACTCGGCAAGACCATTGGCACGGCCAACTACAACGCGCTGGTGGCCGCCGTCGAGAAAAGGATGTCGCGCGGGCTCAGCGGGCTCGCCGGCTACCGTTGGTCGAAATGCCTGAATCAGGGAGAATCTCCCTTCCTCAGCGGTAATTCCTACACGACGGATAATCCCGCTTACGACAAAGGCCGGTGCAGCTACGATGTGGCCCACCAGTTCATCTTGTCGTATGTCTATCAGATGCCGGCAGTCCAGCAGTGGGGCTTCGTTGGCCGCCACATCCTCGGCGGCTGGAACTCGAGCGGCATCGTTACCCTGCGCACTGGCCTTCCCTTTGGAGTTGGCTCCGGCGTCGACAACGCGCTGATCGGCGGCGGCGGCAACCGGGCCAACTTCGTGGGCAACCCGACTTTGCCCGGCGACCGCACGAAGGGCGAGAAACTCCTCAGGTGGTTCAACCCCCAGGCTTTCGTGGAGAACCCGGTGGGAACGCTCGGCACATCGGACAAGTCCCCGCTGACCGGTCCGGGATTTCAGAATGTCGATTTCTCGCTCACAAAGTCCTTCCGTATCCGGAAGGGTCCACTCAGCGAAAATCAGCGCATCGATTTTCGTTCGGAGTTTTTCAACGTATTCAATCGTGCGAATTTCAACAACCCGAACGGGAACCTGAGCTCCGCAACCGTCGGACGGATCACGACGGCCTTGTCGCCGAGGATCATCCAGTTCGCGCTGAAGTACGTCTTCTGATTCACCGGGCGCACGGCTCGGAGGGGAATCGACATTCGGGTACTGGGGAAATCGATATGAACTCTACAATACACAGCTCGTCCGAGGATGAGCAGGCCGTGAACGAACACTACTTCCGCGATCTCTACCGGCGGGCCGTCGCTGGCCCAGCGCCCCGCCGATCGCTCACGCGCTCCGAGGAGTGGCTGGCGCGGTCCCGCCGTGTAATCCCGGGCGCCGCCCAAACCTTCAGCAAGGGCCCGACCCAATACGTGCAGGGAGTCTCGCCAGTTTTCCTCGAACGCGGCCAGGGATGCCTCGTCTGGGACGTCGACGGCAACGAGTACGTCGACTACGTCCAGGGACTCCTGCCGAACATTCTGGGCTACGCCCATCCCGAGGTGAACGAGGCCTACTCGGCCCAACTCGCCCGCGGCCACAGCTTTTCACTCCCGCATCCGCTCGAGGTGGAACTGGCCGAGCGACTCACCCGCCTGATCCCCTGCGCCGAGAAAATCAGGTTCGGAAAGAACGGCTCCGACGCCACGGCCGGCGCAGTCCGCGTTGCGCGGGCGTTCACCGGGCGCGACCGCGTCGCCTGTTGCGGCTATCACGGATGGCACGACTGGTTCATCGGCAGCACCACAAGAAACGCCGGCGTGCCCGAGGCGGTCCGGGCGCTGACTCATCCCTTTCCCTATAACGATCTGGCCCGGCTGGAGAGACTCCTCGAAACCCATGCCGGCCAATTTGCGGCCATCATCATGGAGCCGGTAAACTTCACCGAACCCGCGCCAGGATACCTCGAAGGCGTGCGCGAACTGGCTCACCGCGACGGCGCCCTGCTCGTCTTCGACGAAGTGTGCACCGGGTTCCGATTCGGCTTGGGCGGGGCGCAAGGCAGGTTCAGGGTCGTGCCCGATCTGGCCTGCTTCGGAAAGGCCATGGGCAACGGCTTCCCGATTTCCTGCGTCGCTGGACGCTCCGAAGTGATGGCCGTCTTCGAGGAGGCGTTCTTCAGCTTCACCTTTGGCGGCGAGGTGGCCTCGATGGCCGCCGCGCTGAAAGTTCTGGACATTCTCGAAACCACCGATGCGTTCGCCCGGCTGGAGGACGCCGGGCAGCGTCTGCAATACGGCCTGAACGCGCTCGCAAAGGAAGCCGGACTTCAGCATCGGATCCGCTGCTCGGGTTATCCGCAATGGAGCCTGATTCAGTTCCTGGATGAAGGGGGGAGCGACTGCCTGCTCACTCGAAGCCTGTTCCAGCAGGAACTGGCCAAGCGAGGCATTTTGGCCCTCGTCACGCACAATATGACCTCCGCCCATGACCCGACAGCCGTCGAGCGTACGCTCGACGTCTACGCCGAAGTCCTGAAAACGCTATCAGGCTGGCTCACGGACACCGACCCTTTCCGGCACCTCGAAGGCTCTTTGATTCAACCGGTCTTCCGGGTTCGATAGAGGGACACCCGGTAAACCTGGGGACGTCCGTTGGACGTCCCCAGGTTTCAAGGCTTTGCTTCGATGTCCGCGTATCCTGATCAGCAGCGCGCGGCATGAGGCAATCCGATCGGCCGCCCAGACATTGTGAGGTGGCGTCAAGACGAGACTTGACTTCCTGATTGTGCGGGATCGGTCCGATGGCAGGCCAGGAAATGTTTGTTTGCGGCTCCGCGATGCGGATGGGCGGAGTCTTCTCTCCTGGTGCGGAGCAGCAATGCGGCGACAGGCAGGTGGGTGTCTCCCAGCGCGTAGGATAGGGGGAAAAGGAGTCGGCCTGATCCGCGCAATTTTCCTTCCTGGCATCATGGCTACCGAGGGCCTGGTCCGAAAGGCGATTCTGCAAGCAGTCGACCCCAAGGGAGTCGAGTTCTGATGCCTGCTACTTTCCGGCGCAAAATGCCGGATTCGAACGCGGGACCGCTCGCTTACGGGGCAGTGAAAAAACGGGACATCCACCCCGTTTCCCGGTCAACGTTTCGCGGAGAATCAACGATTTGTGGCCGTGAAACGGGGTGAACGTCCCTGTTTTTTCACGGCTTCTGACCTGACGCTCGCGGCACGCCTGGTCCGAACCTCTGCCGGAAAGCCGCGGACAAGGCGTGCCCGCGAGTCGGCCGGTCCCGTCCTCGCGCTGCCCGGGCAACTTGGGTGGATACGGGGTCGTGTGGCGATGTTCGAGGGCTCGACTACTCCGCCGAAGTGGGGACTGAAACCAGAGCCTCCACGCACTTACACCAGAAGCCAGGATTCCTCGACCGCTTTCACCATCGGCTTCCACCGTTCGAACCGGCCTCCCGGCTGGACTTGGCCCGTGTAATACAGCAACAGCACTTTGCCCTGCGAAAACGCAAGCTTCGGGTAATGGTGACGCGAGTAGCCGTCAGGCAGCACGCCCAGTTCGCGATTCGCGCGCACGTGCTGGACTGGAGGCGTTTCCACCCGAGCGATATTGCCCAATCCGTCGCTGATGGCGACCGTCCGAAAGTGGCCCCAACTCTTGCCTTCATCGGTCGAGACAGCGGTCGACAGGCGCCCGCGCGAATAGCCGGCACGGATCTCGGCGGCCGAGGACTGATTCCAGATCACCATCAGGTGGCCGCTCCTGGGCAGGCGGCCCAGGCAGCATGGCACATCTCCGGAAGCCAGCCCAGCCGGCTCGGAGGGCGTCCAGTGCAGGCCCCCGTCCTTCGAGAAGCTCTGAAAGATCCGCCCGACGTTGGTCCGCATGAACATCAGCACGCGCTTATCTCTTAGCTCGATGACAACGGGCTCCCAGGTTGCGCCGAATCCGCCCACGCCGCCCTCCCCCGGCAGGGGCCAGACCATGATGCTGCCCGTGCTGCGCTGCCAGACCTTCCCGTCATCGGAGAAGTAGACAAAACAGCCGCCCATGGCGGCTTCGTAGAGATGGCCGTCGGCGATGCGCTTGACGCGATGACCCCGCACCGTCGCGTAAGAGGGGCCCTCCTCCATGCGCAATCCCGGGTGATGCTCCAGATGGCGGCCGCCCATATACCAGTAACACGGCACGACCAGCCGGCCGGACGAAAGCTGGATCATCCGCCCAAACGGGTAGGCGATGAACACTCCTTTGTTCTCGCTCTCCTTGTTCTCCGGGTCCTCGTAGCGGGCGGGCATATCGATCGGGACACCCTCGCCCCAAGTCGTGCCGTTATCGCCGGAGGTGCTGAACAGCCACGTCCGGACCGGCGCCGCGTAGCTGGGGGTGCGCATCCACTCCTTGCGGCTGAACACCAGACCCAGGCGTCCATCGCGCAGTCGCAGCATGGAGTGAACCATGCCTTCGAACGGCTTGCCACGCTCCATCCAGGCGGGGCCAGGCTGCCACGTGCGTCCGAGGTCGCCCGACAGGAACGGCTTGGGCGTCACGGGCTTGACGCCCTCGTGACCACCGCCCACCGCGATCAAGCGCCTCTCATCGAGTTCCGCCACCGTCGTGATGTTGATGTCGGCCGGCAAGGGCGACTGGAACAATACGCCGTTTTCCGCATTGGCGGCCATCGCGCCGGCCAGCATCATCCAGTTCCTACGTGTCCACAAAGGTCCATCCGTCATTTCACCTTCACCTCGATTCGTCGAACCATGATCGTCTTTCGTTCGTGTCCATCCGTCCCTTTGCGGCGGAACCACGAGTAGGCAATCAGGGCGCTATGGTCATCCAGCGCAACCATGCCGGTATAGCCGCAGGAATCCGCATTTACTTTCTCGGAGGTGATCGGCACCAGGGATTGCGGCGTAGTCCAGTTCCGTCCCGAGCCGTCGAGGCTGACCCGCACATCCACGCCCGGCCGTCCTGAACTCAGCAGGAGCGCGCCGTTGCCCAGACGCAGCAATCGAGGCAGCACGCCGGTCGGCGTGAACGCCCGCGGCCGTGTCCAGGTGCGGCCCAAATCTTCCGAGCGGCTCTGGTACATCGGGCCGACGCCGTTGCCGTCGGTCGAGCGCATGACACAGAAGATCGTCCCATTGGCCAGAATCGCGGTGGCGGGCTCGCTGAATCCATCGCGTCTGGCAGCCATCGGGTCCGCTTGCGGGTCGGGCTGGTAGAGGATTCGGCCCTGCACTTTCCAGCTTCGCCCCGAATCGGTGGAGCGGTAGAAGAAAATGTTCCATGGATAGCCTGGCTGCCCTTCGAGGTACCCCGGATAGACCCCGGCGATCACGGAGCGGTCGCGGGGCACCACCAGGTCGCCCCACCAGACAATCGGAAACAGGCCACGCAGCGAATAGCGCAGCGCCACCGGGTCTTCCAACCGGCTCTGCTCCTGCTGCCAGGCCGGGGAGCCCTTCGGCAGCCGGCTCAGCCAGATCCGGTCGAGCGGCGAGGGAAGCTCGCGCAGGCGGTAGAGTGTGTACTCTTCCTTGCTGTAGGTGCCCTTCTTCACGTCGAGCGGAGCGGGCAGTTTCAGTTCGTTCACCGGGAATGGGCGCGGCGTCACGATGCGAAGGCGATCGCCGTTCGGCAGAAGCACGCCGGAAGCCGCCTGCGGCCCGGTTTCGAGCGTCCATGTCCGCCCTCCGTCCCCGGAGACGGCACGATTCGGGACATCCGCTTTCAGGCCGTAGCTCTCGGCCGCGTCGGCGTGAACGTGAAAGGTCACCGCGAGGCGGCCGCCGGCCGCGCGTTCGATATGCGGAAACTGGTAGTAGCCCCAGCGGCGTTCTTCCGGCGGCGACTCGGCGACCACCACGGGCTCACCGAGGGTCAGCCCCGGCGGCGCCGCGGACGAAAGCCCGAGGCTGAGGGTCAACAAACAGAAGCTTGCCCGCACCCAGTGTGTCCTCGCCAGGCCGCGGCGTCAGAAGGAGTACCGCACGGCCAATTGAATGGTCCGGTTGCTGCGCACCGCGTTGAGCCTCGCCGCGCCAGCCAGATCGAAGCGCAGTCCGGCGCCATTGCCCAGGTTCCAGAACAGGGCGGGATGATTCGTGACATTGAAGAACTCCGCGCGAAACTCCGCGCGATGATTCTCGCGTATCGGGAAGAACTTGGAAATGCCCGTGTCGAGGTTGGCGAAGCCGGGACCGTCTACGACGTTGCGGCCGAGATTGCCCTGGCAGGGGAGCAGGAACCACGCGTCGCGGCGCGCGGGCACCTCGACTTCGCACCGGGCGGCGATGGAGGGACGCGCGAACGCCGCCGGATCGAACCACCGGTCGACCGTACGTTCCGACACCGGCAGATTCGCGTCGCGGCCGGGGACCGCGTCCGGCCGCAAAGCTCCCGTGTACAGCAGGTTCACCGGGAAGCCCGAGTTGAGCTGCAGGATGTAGTTCATTTTCCATCCCCCGATGGCGTAATCCACGATTCGCGGCACGCCGGACGCCAGCCGCCTGCCGCGCCCGAACGGCAGTTCGTAGATGCCGGACACGTTCAGGTTGTGACGATGATCGGCGAAGCCGCGGCCCCACTCCTGCCGCTTGCGAAACAGCACCGACACGCTGCCATTGTCAAAATAGTCGGCGTAATCGTTCATCAGCTTCGACCAGGTGTAGTTGACGCGAAACGACAGCCCCTGGCTGAACCTTTGTTGCAGCGAGACCTGGAGCGAATCGTAGCGGGAGTCCAGACCATTGGTCGTCATGTTGACGGTCGTGAAATAGCGGGAGAGGCCGTAGATCGGGGCATAGGCATCCGCGTCCCGCTGGAAGCTCATGTTCACGGCGCGGGATCCGGCGTAGGCCATTTCCAGGGCCATCGCGCCCGTCAACTGCTTCTGAATCGAGAAGTTCCACTGCTGGTTATAAGAGGTTTTGAAGCCCGGCTCCACGGGAGCGGTGAATCCGGGTGTGGCGAACACCCGCTGCTTGAGGGAGCCGTCGGCGCGGTGGAAGAACAGCGGCGCATCGGGCGTCGGGCGGAAGGCGAGATAGGCGTCCCACGGCGCAATTCGTCCCGAGCGGATGGTCTCGAGGCCCATTGGGCTGTTGTAGAAGATCCCGTATCCGGCCCGGATGACGAACGACGACTGGCCCGTCGGCCGGTACGCCATGCCTATCCTCGGCGCGAAGTCGTTCTTCTGGGCGTCGTAGCTGGTGGAGGGCCCTTCGAATCTATACGGAAACAGAAGCCGCGCCCGTACGTCGGCCGAAATCAGCGGCTCGAGCGCCTTCGGATAAATCACCTGGTTCCTTGCCAGATCGAACCGGTGCAGGCGGTGAGTCTTCCACGCGTTATAAGGTCCGGTGTAGTCGAAGCGGACGCCGACGTTGATCGTCAGCCTGGGCCTGACCTTCCAATCGTCCTGCACATAAAAGCCGAGTTGGGGACGCCGTGCCTCATACCAGTCCGGTTCGAACTGGAAGTTCGCCGAATTGTAGTGGCCGAGAAGAAAGTCGGCGTTCTGGTTTCCCGTGAACAGGTCGTTTCCGAAGTAGGCGCCCCGCGATCCGTAGCCTCCGATGGACGCGAACCGGTCCCAGGCCAGATCCGTGCCGGCCTTTACGTAATGGGGACCTTTGATCACGCTGAGCACGGCTACCCCGTTGTAGATGTCCTGATCGGCAACGTAGGGCGAGTTGGTGGTGCCGAACCACGCGAAGCGGCCCACGTTGACGCGCGGCGGCCCCCAGAGGTCCTTGCGATCGTCGGTCGGGAAGAAGTCGAACCCCAGTTCCCTGGCGTAGTTTCGGCTCTTGTCCCGAATCTCCTGCGACGCGTAGTTGATCGACCGGCCGCCGCGAACCTGCAACACAACCGTAGGAGTGACCAGCCAGGTGTAGCCCAGCGTCACCGCCTGGCCTTCGGTCACGAAATCCTCGTCGGAGATCCGTTTGTCGCACGATCCGCAATCGAGCCGGGTGGCCGAAATCTGGTTCTGCTTCGACAGAGTCGCCGAGCCAAACACCGAGTGCTTGCTGTTGAACTGGTGATCGGCCCGCGCGACATAGGTGTGCGTCTTGGAGTTGGCCGGAAAGTTGCCCGTCCAGTTGACGTCTCCGGTGAGAGTTTGATTCGGCTTGGGGAAGATGTTCAGCAAGTTCACGGCGACCGGGCTGAACCGGTTGGCGGGGATTCGGCCGGAGGCGAAAGGTTGATTGGTGAGCGGGTCGCGCGGCAGCCGGAACGGCGATTGCGCGAAGTCGCCGGAGCGTTCCGCGTCCGTCATGGTGTAGTACTGCGCCACCACCTGGCCCGGCTGATAGAGCTGTTCATAGGCGAAGAAGAAAAACGTCCGGTCGCGACCGTTGTACAGCTTGGGCAGGTACACCGGCCCGCCAATGCTTCCGCCGAACTGATCGATGCGGTATGCGGGGCGCGTGCGGGCAAAATACGGAATCGCCGCCCAATCTCCGCGCCGCGCGAACTCGTACGCGCTGCCGTGAAGCTGGTTGGTGCCGGATTTGGTCCTGACCTCGACCACGGCCCCGATCGCCCGCCCGTACTCGGCCGAGTACAGATTGCGGATCAGCTCGAACTCCTGGATTGAGTCGAGCGGCGGCAGGGTGGCGATATTGTTGCTGTAGCTTGCCATCGACCGCAGCCCATCGATGCGATAATCGTTGTCCCGCGCCCGTCCTCCGCTCACACTGAGGTTGAACGAGTTGTATCCCGCCGCTTGCGGCCCGTTGGTCGATACTCCGGGTGACAGGGCGGTCAACTGGAGGAAGTTGCGTCCATTGAGGGGAAGCTCGAGGATCTCCCGATTCTGGATCACGGTCTCGAGTGAAGCGGTTTCGGAACGTACGAGCGACGCCGATTCCTCCACCTGAATCGACTGCGCCACTTCCCCGACTTGCAGAGAAGGATCCAGCCGGACGGTCTGGCCGGTTTCGACCAGAACCTTAGCCGCCACGGCGGTGCGGAATCCGGACTTCTCGACGCGCACCTCATACTCGCCGACCCGGGCCAGACGCAGCAGGCGGAAGTCGCCCTCCTGGTCGCTCCGGGTCTCACGCTTCTCATTCGTGGCGAGATGGCGGGCCGTCACGCGGGCGTCGCCGACCACGGCCCCCGTGGCGTCTTTGACGGTACCCACAATTTCCTGGCTTGTTTGCGCGAGGGTCACTCCTGCCGCGAGAATTAGCGCCGCAAGAAGGAAATGCACGCGTTGGCTAGCGAAGATCATCCTCTGCCTCCTTTGGCTCCGAGAGATCGATCAGGTGATTATTTCCGAATTGCCGGGTCTTGCCCTTCCGGGTACCCCGAAGTATATGTGCGGTCCGGGGCGTTGTCAAGAATGCGACATCGACAGAATGCGACATCGACATGCGGTCGAGTATGCTGAAGGACTCTCCATGAAGATTCCTCGACTGCGCTGGATCATCGCCGCCCTGTTGTTTCTGGCGACGATGATCAACTATACGGACCGGCTGGCCCTGTCGGTGGTCTCCACCGACCTGCGGCGCGAGTTCGGAATGAACGAGCAGGACTACTCGCACATCGTGTCGCTGTTCATGCTCGCTTATGCGGTCATGTACGCCGGTTCAGGATTCATCGTCGACCGCCTCGGCACCAGAGTCGGCTACGCCGTGTTCATCTTCAGTTGGTCGGTGGCCGCGATGGGCCACGCGTTGGCGCACGGCAAGTGGTCGCTGGCCGCGTGGCGGTTCCTGTTGGGTTTGAGCGAACCGGGCAACTGGCCGGCAGCGGCGAAGGCCATCGGCGAGTGGTTCCCGGCGGGGCAGCGGGCCCTGGGCATGGGAATCTTCAATGCGGGATCGTCGGCGGGTTCGGCGCTGGCGCCGCCGGTGGTGGCGTTTCTGACGATCCACTACGGCTGGAAGTTCGCGTTCGTCTTCACGGGCTCGCTCGGCTTGATCTGGCTTGTGATTTGGCTGATCGTGTACAATCCGCCGCACCGCAATCGCTGGATCACGGCCGAGGAGTATGACGCGCTGAAAGATCACGTGCGGCCCCCAAAGGAAGCGGTGCCCATGAAGGCTGCGGTGGACTGGAGGCACATCATCCGCCAGCCGGGCTGCTATTCACTGATTCTGGCGCGCTTCTTCACCGACCCGGTGATTTACTTCGTGATCTTCTGGCTGCCGGAGTATCTTCGCAAGGAGCGCGGCTTCGACCTGGAGATGGTCGGCAAGTACGCATGGATGCCGTTCGTCTTCGCCGACATCGGCTATATCTTCGGCGGGTGGTTGTCAGGCCGGCTGATGCGCGCAGGCTGGACGCTTCCCAAGGCCCGCAAGTTTTCGATGGGGGTAGGCGCCGCCTTTCTGCCGTTCGCGATCGCGGCGCCACTGGTGCCGAACGCCGCGATGGCGTTGGCCGCTATTTCCTTTATGGCGTTCGGTCATGCGGTCTGGGTGGCCAACCTGCAGACCCTGCCGACGGATCTGTTCAAGGCAACGGAGATGGGCACGGCCACCGGATTCACCGGCATGGGCGGCGCGATCGGGGGAGCGCTGGCCAATCTGGGGACGGGATGGATCGTCCAGAATTTCTCGTACGCGCCGGTGTTTGCGCTTGCCGGCCTGATGCATCCGATGTCGATGGTGCTGGTGGCGAAGCTGCTTCCGGATCGCGAGTTCCGGAATGTGAATTAGTCGAGGCGCCTGATTTCCTGGATCGCAATCCGCAGCGACGGTACACAATGTTCGGGTACGATGGCGTTGCGTCGACTCCATCCGACAAGCTGCGCGGCGGCCGTCGCGATCTCGTCATCGAGGCCATTACGCTGCCTTTTGTAGTAGGTTCCTTCGTCGACAACGACCCCATTGAGACTCAGTATCCATGTCTCGATACTCCTCTTCGGGATCAGAATGACGATTCGTTCGCCTTCCTTGCGAGGCTCTTGTCCGTCGTCCGCCAACGACTTCGCGAGTTGATCCAGCCGGTGCTGGACAGTCACGTTGTCAGCGTCCAATAACACAACAAGAGCGGTTGTCGTATGTGCCGCCCGGTTCCGGTACACGGCAACTTCGTCGGCATACCGGTCACGGACCCACTGTTCGCCGGATCCCCTAGCCGGTAGATCGCGAAATCGAATGTGGTGCCGACCAAACTTCAATAGATGGAGGCAGTATCTGACAAATCGTTGGTGTCGCTGGTCTTCAGCCAGCACGACTACCTGGCAGGCTTTACCCATTCTCCCACCCGCGAGCAATCAACTCGGCCGGCGAGAGCCTGCTGTCCGGCTCTCCTTGAAACCTCTCCAACCGTGTAGGCCCCATCGGTTCGCGCACGAACAGCACGCCATGCTGTGGGGCGAGTTGATTCATCAGCTCAGGATGATGAGAGATCAACAGGACTTGTCCGGTGCCCTCCTCGACGGCCTCAATGAGCGACATGAGCCACGGTTGGATTTCACGTAGGGACAGAAAATTGTCGGGCTCATCCAAAATCACAGTGCTCCCCTGCTGCACATAGAAATGCAAAATCGCATAGAGGCAGATCAAGCAGCGTTGACCCTCCGACAACTCAGTGAAGAGGAACCTCGTGGATTCAGTCCGTCCATCGTCGAACTGGCAGGAGAGCAAGCGGCGATTCTCTCCCATTGCCTCTAGCCCCAAGTAGCTTAAGCCTTCCAGCGACGCGTGCAGGCTCCCGAGGAGGTCCGCGTTTATTCTTGGCGCAGCCTGGACCAGGTGCCTGTACCAGGCCGCGAAGTTCGACAGGTCAACGTTGGGAAACAGGTCCTCGGCCTCCGCGACGGGTCTCATGGCAAAAGGGTTCAATCGAAAGCACACCAATCCGGCAAACCATGTTTTGAACTTCACCAAGGCATGGTTGTCTTTCTGCGGGGTGATTGTCGCCAAGGCCGACCGGACAGGATCGAAAGGATACACAACGCCAGGTTCGAATCGGTCGTTGTAAAGACGGACCTCGCCTTCGAGAAACTCGAATATCGGTTTGCGGTCCAAATGCACGGTTTCGGATACGACGCGAGCCTGAGCCGGCTCTCCCGACGCTTCGAACTGCACGCGGTAGACGTAGTTCTGACAGTCAACTCGGGCTTCGAGCTCAAAAGTCATCCGTGGCTGCGCCAGCCACCTGGTCTTCTGGCTGAGGACGCGCAACTCGTCGGCCTTATCGCCCCGATTCACAAACTGACGGAGGAATAGGAGGGCGTCCAACAAAGTCGACTTCCCCGAGCCGTTCGCGCCCAGGATCAATTGGATCGGATCGGGGCGGTACTCGAAGTTCACAAACGACTTGAAATTGTCAACGAATAGTCGCGTGAGCATCCTAGTTGATTCTACCTCTCAGGTGGAAAACTCTGGCTATCTGGCAACCCGCTCCAACTTCCACGCGTCGCTCTCCATGTTGTTTCCGGCCACCATCCACAGCGCATCGCCGTGCTCAAACAGGCTGGCCGCGTGCCGGGGCTTCCACGGCGTCCCGGGGACTTCGTACCAGTTCACGCCATCGGCCGAATACCAGACATCGTTCCGGTTGCCGCCCTGCTTGTGATATCCCTCCATCACCCACATGCGGCCGTCGAATACCGCGACGTCATGATATTGCCGCGGGTCCCAGGGGGCGTTCTCCACGTGCAGGGTCCAATTGACCCCATCCGCAGAACTCCAGACATCGTGGAAGAACTTGCGATCGGGTGTCTTCGGCGTATCGTAGGTGCCGCCGCCCAGGATCCAGATGCGGCCTTTGTGAACGACGCTTCCGCCGATCATCCCCCTGGGCGACCAATAAGGCTCGCGCGGCTTCACCTGTTGCCACTGGACGCCGTCGCTCGTGGTCCAGATGTCGCGGTAGAAGATCTCCTCCGCCGTCCCGAACGCGGGCATCGACTGGCCGCCGATGACCCAGATCCGGTCCTGGAAGACCAGGGTGTGATGCAGCGCTCGAGGCGCCCACGGAACGTCTTTGCCGCGGTTCACATAGGTCCACGTCTTGCCGTCCGCGGAGTTCCAGACGTCATTCTGGTAGTGTTTCTGGTTCACGTCGCCACCGATGATCCACATCCGGCCGCGATACACGACATAGCCGGCGGTGTGGCGGCCTTCCCAGTCCTTCGAGGGATCGAACGACTCGTCGAGGAAGGTATTGGGCTTGACGAGCGTCCAGTCGCGGCCGTCCGCCGTGCTCCACACTTCGTTGTTGCAGATGCGTGGGAAGAACTTCTTGTCGCGCGGACTCCAGCCGCCGATCAGCCACAT
>JBJXGR010000596.1:0-45099 GCA_046160045.1 Bryobacteraceae bacterium | reverse complement strand
CCACCTCGCGATGACCGCCGCAAGACTCGAGGTCAAGATGGATCGCTACTCCTTTCTTGTAGGGCTCTTTCATCCCCGACAACATGCCGGTTTATCCCGGCGCTCGGACGTCCCCGGGTTTCCAGGTTCATCACCACAAGTTGCTCGTGCTTTCCGGTGAAAAGCACGCGGCGGAAGTACGTATTCTCCAGAGTCAGTTTCTCCAGCGGTCTAACGTATTCAAGCATGGCCGTGGGTCCTATTTCCTGGTTTCGTGAGCAACGTACTCGACCGGTGGCTGGGCAGACGCTTCGCCACGATCCGTGACGGCCGCCGGGGTCCTCTCGGTCGGTTTGTCGGTTGTCGCGTAGTCTGCGGCACTTTCCGATGCTGAGGAGATACTCCGAGCGCCCGTGTCGCGCAGGGTTCTCTTCGCCCGGTCACACCACTCCGGACTGTCGCAGTGAACGGAAAGGAGAATCCCCCCGGACCTCATTCGGCCCGCGTAACGCTTGGCGACATATTCGGGCAGGCGCAGGCCCACCAGCAATCCTGCGATCCAACCCACGGCCCCGCCCGCGCCCGCACCAGCCAAGGCAGCCAGCGCGGGTCCAGCGGCCACGAGCGGCCCTAGGCCTGTGAGAGTCACCGATTGAATGGAAACCAATACGCCCAAGGTGGCGCCAACCACCGCACAAGCGGCCGCTCCCATCGCCGCGCCTTCCAGCGCCTTACTGCGCAACTGATGCGCGAAATCCTTTGAGCCTTGGTTATCCGCGGACATGACGGAGATGTCTGTTGCCCGAAACCCGGCCTTGTGCAGGGCGTTGATGGAATCCGAAGCGGTTGCGCGATCGGGATAGATTCCCGCTACTGAAGTATTCCTGGCCATTTCGTGTGCTCCTTGTTGGAAGTCGTCGCACTTGTGCATGTGCACGAGTGGGGCCATGCGAGGGAGGCTCCCGCGACGCAGTAATGCGGGTTGGGATAAATGCAGTAGACGCCTCCGGGCAGCGCAACTTGCGACTGAGCGAAACGACCGGATCGATCCGCTCGCGGCGTGCTCGCTTTGAAAGCTCGCGAATTCAAGCGGCGTAAAAGTACTTCCGATGTGGCCGATCTGGAGACTGGAAGGATGTTGTCGACCGGGCAGAATAGAGTGGCATCCCATGGGAGGGAGTGGTGGCGCGCCGGTCGAAGAGACTCGGAAGGCGCCGTGCCGGAGTCTTCCGCCAACCGCGACCGCTTTCTGAATCTGCACCTTACTGGATGGGAGTGTTGCGCACCGGAGAGGGACCGTATTTGGTCACGTGATCGAATGTGGTCGTCGGACATTCGTTCGGCCACGAATCATCAGGCTGTAACCGCTCCGCATCCACGCTGGGGTGGGTGCTGACGGCTTGCCGCGTTGATCGATGCCAACGGAGGTAGCCAAGAGCGACCGCGCCGAGGATTAGCTCCGCCGTCAAAGGCCTGCGCATCACGTCGGAGGCGCCAGTTTCAACCGTATCGGCAAAGAAGCCGCCTTCGGCCGAGAGAACAATCAGTTCCGGGGAGGTGGGAAGGGAGCGGCAAACGCGTTGAATCTTGATCCAGTCCCCGTCTGGAAGAGTTTGTTCGCTCATGACTATCGTGACGAGATGACGCCTCAAGATTCCGCTCGCCTCCGCGCACGAGCCTGCGTGGTGGAGTACGCAATTCAAAGACGGTAAAAGAGTGGTCAATAATTTGTGGTCATCATCGCGGGAACTGACAATCAGAACAGGAATAGTAGAATCCTGGAAAGAAATGGGGGAGAGGGTTGCCTCCCGACAAGGTAGACCCTCCCTCCCTGGAAACCCGATTTGAAGCGCCTTCAGTTGAACCGCTGCAGGACAGGGCTTGTCATCGTTTTCCGAGGACATGAGTGCAGTAATCTCCGGCCCTTGCTCAGCAATTGGCTTGCCAGATATCTGCCGGCGAGTCGAGGGCACAAAATGGCTCCTCAGCGGATGGGCCAACCCCGACCAATTCCTCCGCAGAAAGAGCCTTTTGCAGCCCAGACCGTCGCCCCGCGCCGCCCTTGCTTGAAAAACGTTCTCCAGCCGGCGCTAGCCTAGGTTTCTTGCTGGAAGTAAACTGGCGGCCATTTGTGCCGCTGTGGGAATAAAGCTCCGCAGGGAGAAACTCGCCTGTTACAAAATGACGGTCGAACTGCACTTCTGGTTGAAGGGGCTCAACTCCGGCGATTGGGGCCGATGGAACCCGTTCACGGCGACGGACCCGAAGGAATGTGCTGTCCACTGCCGCCGTGCCATTTCGAAAGACTGCATGTACTCACAGGCGGTGTTGGTCCACACCATTTTGCGGCCCAGTTGGTAAGCGTTGCTGCTCATCATGTTACGGCGCGTCCCATCGCGCAGAAGCCCACTCACTTCGCGGGCAATCGCCTTCGGGTCCGCGAACGGCACCAGCACACCACGCTGGTCCCTCAGCAATTCCGCCGCATGCCAGTGCGGTGTGGAAATCACAGCCTTGCCCGCGCCAAACGCATAGGCTAACGTGCCCGACGTAATCTGAGCTTCATCGAGATAGGGCGTGATGTAGAGATCCGCCGCTCCGATGAACCCGGTCAGTTCTTTCAGATCCACAAAGCGGTTGCAGAAGAGGACATGGTTCTCAATGTTGTTCTTCCGGGCAATGTCCTCGAGGCGGAACCGATAGGACTCGCCGCGCGTGCGCACCTCGTGAGGGTGCGTGGCTCCCAGCACGATATAGACGAGGTCGGGAAACTCCGCTACGACTTCCGGGAGGGCATCGAGTACACATTCAATCCCTTTGTTCGGGGACAGCAGTCCGAAGGTCAGTAGCACTTTCCTTCCGCCCACGCCAACCTTGTGTTTATAGGAGTCCGGCGGAACGAAGGGTACATCGGGAATCCCGTGCGGGATGAGATCGATGTTGTCCGGTGACACCCGATACACGTCTTTCAAGATCTTGCGTCCCCGCTCCGTCATGACCACAACCCGGGTGGAGTGCGTGACCAACTCCCGCATCACTCGATTCTGGTCGGCGTTCGGCTGGGGAAGAACCGTGTGAAGGGTAGTGACGACAGGTGCTCGAACGTTCCGGAGGAGGGCCAACAAGTGGCTGCCGGCTGGCCCTCCGAAGATTCCGAACTCGTGTTGAACCGAGACGCAGTGGACGTTGCTGCTGTTCAGGAAATCCGCCGCATCCCGGTAGGACCCCAGTAGCTGCTCCTCAACCTCGAAGCGGACGACGTCCGGGTACTGATAACACCGCTCGAGGTCGTTGACGGCCACGGCGAAACACCGGCTTTGCGGGTGCCGTGCCGCCACCGCCTCAAGCAGGTCGGACGTAAACGTGGCAATGCCGCACTTACGCGGCAAGTAGTTGCCGAGAAACGCAATCGTTCGAGAGCTGGATTCTGCCTTCATGACGGTCCCACTTCTTCCTCGTACCTGGAGATCTCACTAGCGCGCGGTACCTCCGCAGCCACACGCCTGCTCGCTCACGCGGCATCGGCAAATGCCTCGCTGACGGGCTCCACACTGTCTTCTCCATTCCGATCGGCAACCTCTTGGCAGCGGATACACCTGGCCGCCCACGGCACGGCCGAAAGGCGCTTCGGGCTGATTTCGCCGTCGCACTCGATGCAGGTTCCAAAGCTGCCGTCCTGAATCCCTTGCAGCGCGGCGCGCACGTTGCGCAGTACCTTGGATTCCCGGTCCACGTTCCGGATTGCCAGATCTCGCTCAGAAGCATACTGGATCTCATCCATTTGGTCCGCGCTCTTTTCGATTGCAATGCCGTCTCTCCTTCGCAGAACCCGAGCCAGGTCGGTTTCTTTTTGTTCGAGGACCTCTTGGAAGGTGTCCATTTCGTTATGCGCGTCTTTCACGATTCTCCTGTTCGCCCGTGCGGGCAGCCTATGCTCTTAGCACGAAGCAGTCCAAAGACGGCCGATGCCGGGTTTCTCTTTAGGCTCGCCTACACCCACCCCAAATGCATATGACGACATGCGATCAATTGACCATAGACGGTCGGTTCTCCGGCGACCCCAGCACGAGTCAATAGAGGCTCTCCGCGGCCGCCGAAGGCTGGCCCGTTAAGCCTCCACATCGATTCGCCGGGACGGACCCTGAAGTGCTTTGTGAGAAGTGCTCTCGAGGGGCGTGGGCGACATGCCCGCGAAATCTGCGGACGCCGAACCGAGCGAACGGAAGACCGAATCTGGAGCAAAGGAAAGAAAATGAAGGTATTCACCGCAGTAACGACAGTGTGTGGCATTGCGCTCTTAGGCGCCGCCCTGGCGCCAACCGCCAAAGCAGACGCTTGGGACAGGAAGACCGTGATCACGTTTAGCGGTCCGGTGGAGATTCCAGGAGTTCACCTCAAGGGTTGGGGCGTGTTGCCCGCCGGCACCTATGTGTTCAAGATCTTGGACTCACAGTCCGACCGCCATATCGTCCAGATCTTCAACGAGGACCAAACGATCGTCTATGCGACGATCCTCGCCATCCCGAACTATCGGCTTAGGGCGACCGACAAGACCGTGATCACGTTTAGGGAAAGACCGGCCGGTCAGCCGGAAGCGTTACGCGCATGGTTTTATCCCGGCAGGAACTGGGGTGAGGAGTTTGTCTATCCGAAGGCCAAAGCGGTCGCGCTGGCCAAAGCAACCAACACGCCTGTGCTCTTTACACCTGTGGAGCTTCCGCTCGAAGTCGCAGAGCCGATCAAGTCTGTGGATGAGCCCGTGGTCGCCGAATTGAAGCGGGCGCCCATCATGGCCATCAAGCCCACGGGAGAAGAAGTGCAACTCGCCGAGGTGGTGACACCTCCACCTGTCGAGACGGAAGTGGCGGCGACGACCGCGCCGGCGGAGGTCGCCCAGAGGACGCTCCCCGAAACGGCGAGTCCGTTACCCCTGATCGCGATGTGCGGTCTGCTGGCGCTCGGCGGAGCCCTTGCCATCCGCGCCGTCGAAAGACGCGTTCGGTAAGCGTGGGTGATTCTGTGTGATGCAGCGGCGCAGCCCTTGAGCGCCGCCAGAGGCGGAAGAGGTCTGCCTCTGATCAGGGCACGGCGACAATCGTCAGAGGCATAAGAACGCCATGAAGAACAAATCGTGGGGCGAAGGTCGTGGCGTTGTACAAGTGATCGCTCTTCCGGTCATTGTCCTGATCGCGCTCGGGGGGGGGACCGAGACTCAGGTCCCGCCCCCCCTCGACGCTCAGGACTTGGAATCATACCGAATCTCGGTAGACGTTAGCCTGGTTGTGCTGCACGCGACGGTCTCCGACCGGCAGGGCGGCTTTGCCTCCAATTTGCGTGAACAGGATTTCAAGGTCCAGGAAGACGGTCTACCGCAACAAATCCGGCTGTTCAAGTACGAAGATACACCGGTGACGGTCGGACTGGTTGTGGACCACAGCGGGAGCATGCGTCCGAAGCTGGATGAAGTGATTGCGGCCGCCCGGACCTTTGCGCAGTCCAGCAACCCCAAGGACCAGATGTTTGTTGTCAACTTCAACGAGCACGTGACGCTAGGTTTGCCCGATTCAGTCCAATTCACGGATAGCTCCGCCGAACTCGAACGGGCGATCGGGAGAACTCTTGCCACGGGCAAGACGGCGCTCTACGACGCGATCGCCAGGGCGCTGGAGCGAGTGCGGGCAGGCAGCCGTGACAAGAGGGTGCTGATCATCATCAGCGACGGCGACGACACCGCGAGCGTGCACAGCCGGGCGCAGATCGTGAACCTGGTGAAGCAGTCCAGTGCGACTATCTACACCGTTGGTCTCTTTGACCACGATGATCCGGACGCCAATCCGGGAGTGCTCAATCAATTGGCCAAGGTGACGGGCGGCGAAGCATTCTTCCCTGAGCGACTCAGCGAGGTGGAGGCTATCTGCGCGCGAATCGCCCATGACATTCGCCACCAATACACGATCGGGTATATTCCCAAGAACCCCACGCGGGACGGAGGCTATCGTGCCATTCGAGTAGTGGCCCGTGCGGCAGACCACGGCAAGCTTGTCGTCCGTACCCGCACCGGCTACACCCCCACAGGCGAATCAAGGACCCCGGTCAAGGACGAGGGAAACAAGTGAGGCTGGTAGTTACCAAAGCGCCGCTGAGACAGGTGCTCGAATGGACACGGCGCATGCTCGTTGCCGGCGTTGTCTCCATGCTGGGGTACTGCGGATTCGTTCTGGGGGAAGCCTGGCTTTTTCAGAACCGGGGGGGCCACGAACTGGAACGCAGGCTGCACGACCAGCGGATGGCCCACGGCGGCGCGTCTTTCGGTGCGTTCCCCGTTCTTCCGGAAGCGGCGGCCGCGATCGCGCCGAACGGCCTGATCGGCCGCATTGAGGTCCCGCGCATCGGCCTTTCCGCCGTCGTGTTCGAAGGAACGGGCAGGAGAACTCTTCGGCGCGCGGTCGGCCACATCCCGGGCACGCCACTGCCAGGAGCGCCCGGCAACATCGGTCTCACAGGGCACCGGGACACGTTCTTCCGGCCGCTGAGAAATGTCCGCCCCGACGACATCATCACGCTCCACACTCTGCAGGGCAACTACCGTTACCGCGTCATGTCCACCCGAGTCGTGAGTCCACGTGACGTCGCGGTTTTGGATCCCAGCACAAATGAAATCCTTACCCTGGTCACCTGTCATCCGTTCTATTTCGCCGGTCCGGCACCCGACAGATTCATAGTTCGGGCCGAGAGGGTCACAGAGAGACCGGGGATCCACGAACGGAAGACCGGCCCGGCGTTCGCGAAATCGTGGGAAAGGCTTTGACGAGATTCCGCTTCCGCCCGTTTCGGGCCCGGTGTTCGGCATCAGCGGGCCTGGACCCCGGACCTGCGGCATTGCTTATGATTCGAGCGGAGAGTGCCTGACCACCGGTCGCTCGATCAGCGCCTGTGTTCCACCGCTTTCCACATGTTTCCACGCCATCATCCACAACACGTCCACGCCTTGTTCATCGGGCGCGTAGGAGGCTTTCAAGTTGAGGAGACGTTTTTCCATCGGCGGAGTTGCCTGGGGGCGGCGCGTAGATGATTGGCTGATGGCAGAAACCTGTGTCGCACCCGGAGTGCGTGGGAGGTGCTGGAAGGGTTGGAGGGTGGCGGAGGATTTGGAGTGTCAAGTGCACTCAGACGCTGTGACTAACCGCTTAAGAAGCTCAAGGAATGCTGGTTGATCCCCCTCTAATCTCCAACCCTTCTTAGATCCGCCCTCGATCCCCGTGAGAGTTTCCGCCGGCAACCCCACAACCGATTCCTTGAGCCTTCGAGAGCGCAAGAGCGAGGCGATCGGGAACGACGGCCCACGAGAGCCCTCGAACAACAGGCTACAAACGGGGCAGGAAACCGCGCAGGCAACCGGACGAGTGGGTCGAGGAGCCATGTGAAGCTGACCATATCTGATCAAGCGGCACTATATGGTCGCTGGCCGGGCCGCAGCGGCTGGGGTGATCCCGAAAAACTCGGGAGGAGAGCACGTGCAAATTCTGCTGGTAAGGCGAAATGTTCATCGTGAGCCTCAACGGGACCGGGTCGCTGGGCCACGCCGCCGCGATCGTCCCTCAATGGGCATCCCGCCGCGAGCCGTAGTTCCTTGCGAACACCTGCGTCACCTCGGCGCCCAGGAAGAATATCTGCGCCGAGAAATAGACCCAGACCAACAGGACGACCAGCGGGCCGGCGGGTCCAAACGTCGAAGCAATGCTTGTTTTGACCAGATACAAACCAATGACGTTCTTACCCAGTAAGAACAGCAGTGAGGTGAAGACGGCGCCAGGGGCCACGTCTCGCCACTCCAGGGAAACGTCCGGCATGACTTTGTAGACCAGAGAAAACAACCCGGTGATGACGAGGAAGGAGACAGCGGAACTCACTGCCTGCTGCAAGAAAACCGGCAGGGGCAAGAGACCTCGGAAGAACCACCCGGTGGGCGCCAGCCAAGCGTTCCCGATCAGCGAAGCCAGCAGCAGGAGACCGACCCCAAGGATGATCGCCAAATAGAAAAGACGCTCGTTCAGGATTCTCAGAACGCCGCCGAGCGCTCCGCCCTCCCGACTCGGAACATCCCAGATTGTATTGAGCGCGTCTCGTAAGTCCGCCACTACCGTGGTCGCGCCGAAGAGCAGGAACAGCAAACCGAGGGTTGTCGCCAGGAGCCCGCTGGCCGGTCTGCGAGCCCCGCTGATCATCTGCCGGACGACTTCGGCCCCCTGCCTCCCTACAAGGTCCTGAATCTGCCACACAACCTGACTTTCAGCCGCCTCCCTGCCGAAGATCAGGCCAGCCACCGCGATTACGACAATCAGCAACGGGGCCAATGAGAGGATCGTATAGAAGGCCAATGAGGCGCCCAAACGGGGGGCATTATGCTCGAACCACGCCTTGAGAGCAGTGCCCAGCAGTTTTTTGATTTCCGGGAATCGAAGCGCGGTGATAAGGTTTGCATCCTGCTGGGAGCCACCGGCGGCAGTTTGGTTCGCCTGACCAAGTGACTCCCCATCGAATCTGTTGTCGCCGATCACGACCGTTCCCCATTCTTCGCGCGAGGATCACTTCTCTTGCCCCAACCTGCTCGCATGACCAAAACTCGCCGACGCAGACCCCCGTCTTGACTCCAACGCTTGGTTCGGCTTTACTCCCTCGAACTTTGCACGTGCATCGCCGCTGGCGGCCCTGAAGAGTGCCAGGTCTCGTTTATGGTTACTGGCGTGCGACATCTTCTGGGGCATATTCTCCGCCGCCGTGTCGACCTTCCCCGGGAGCAAGAACGCCCAACGGCGACCAACATGGCTTTGTTCTGGAATCGTCCGTCCTTCCACTGGCGCTCCGAGAAGGGGCCCGCGGCGAACCCGGCTGACGTACGCGGCGCTCCCGTTCCGGCGGCTATCAGCGCATCACGCCGCAGCCTCCCGGGATCCAATCCAACGGCGATGGTCATCTTGTTCGGGGTGGTCGCAGCCCTGTACTTCGCCCGCGAAATCCTGATCCCTCTCGCATTCGCGCTCATCCTGACGTTTGTCTTGAGCCCGGTGGTCTCGTTCCTGCAAAAATCGCGCATCGGCCGCGTACCAGCGGTTGCTCTGACCGTTCTGGTAACCATGGCGGCGGCCGGGTGGGTCGGCTGGATCATCGCAAATCAACTGGTCGACGTCGCCACCGAGCTTCCGAAGTACCGCCAGAACATTCACGCCAAGATGGAGGCGCTCCGTATTCCAACAACGGGGCCGTTGGGCCTGGCAGCCAACAGCCTGAAGGACATAGCGCGCGAACTCTCGAGCCAGGAAGGGACTCCTCAAGCCCCGGATGCAGCGGTCAAGAGGGAAGGGCGGTCCACTCCGCCGCATGTCCCCGCGCCACTGCCCGTACAGATCGTGCAACCAGGGGCAAGTGGCTTGGACTACTTTCGGGATCTGGTCCTGCCCGTTCTGCAGCCTTTGGGGCTGACAGGAGTGGTCTTCATTTTTGCCTTCTTCATGCTGGTCAAGAGATTCGACCTGAGACATCGCCTCATCAGGCTCGCCGGGCTCGGCCAGATCAACATCATGACCGAGGCGCTCGACGATGCGGCGCAACGGGTCAGCCGGTACCTGTTGATGCTGGTTCTGGTCAATTCCGGTTTTGGTCTTTTGTTCGGATTCGGTCTGTACTGGATTGGCGTGCCGAATCCCGCGCTCTGGGGCGCCGTCGCCGCTCTCCTGCGAATCGTGCCCTATGTCGGCACGCTGGTTGCTGCCACGCTGCCGATCGCGCTCTCGCTGGCCGCTTTTGACAGTTGGCTCCCCTCGCTGCTGGTGTTCCTTCTGTTTGCCGGGCTCGAACTCGTCATCGCGAACTTCGTCGAGCCCTGGCTTTACGGGGCGAACACGGGAATCTCTTCGTTAGCCCTGCTGGTGACGGCGGTCTTCTGGGCGGTTCTGTGGGGAGCCCCTGGTCTGATCCTGTCCACGCCTCTTACAGTCTGTGTGGTGGTGCTGGGACGCCACGTTCCCGCGCTCTCTTTTCTTCATGTCCTGTTGGGCGATGAGATGGCTCTTGCAGGGGAAGCTCAGTTGTACCAGCGTTTGCTGGCGATGGACCAACTGGAAGCACGCTCCGTTGTAGACCAGTTCCTCAAGGGAAGAACGCTGGTGGAGTTGTACGACTCACTGCTGATACCCGCCCTGAGTCTGGCCGAGCACGATCGCCACAGAGGGGCAATGGACATGACACGGGAGGCATTTCTCTTTCTCAGTATCAACGAGATGATTACGGAGCTTTCCGAATACCAACCGGCGCGCGAGCTGCCCCACAGCGAGGAGGCGCCGGTCGAGTCGGCGCCGCCAGACCACTCGAGCGCCAGGATACTCTGTCTGCCGGCGAATGATCAGGCCGATGAGGTGACTGCGTCCATGCTGGCGCAAGTATTGGAGCAGGAGGGTCACGCGGCGCTCTCACTTCCCATTACCCACGCTTCCCCGGTGGAGTTGCTGGCATTGATCGAGAAGAGACAAGACGATGTCATCTGCATATCGGCTTTGCCTCCCTATGCGTTTCCTCCGGCGCGCACCATGTGCAAACTCATCCGGGAACGTTTTCCCAAGCTCAGACTCGTTGTCGGAGTCTGGGGATTCAGCGGCGATACCGGGAAGGCCCGGGCCCGCTTCGAACGTACCCAACCAGATCGATTGTCCACGAGCCTGGCGCAGGCGGTCGAGCAGATTCGTGAACTGATCCGGCCCAAGGCGTAAGGGACCCCCACGAAACCAGGTACTATTCGCTTGCCGGGATCGCCTCCAGCCGGCCGAGCTGATCGACCAGTTTCGCCCACTCCGCCCTTTCTTTCACGGTGGACCTGGTGGAAAGGATCACTTTCGGGTTCCTGTGAAACACCAGGATGTTGCTGCGAAGCTCAGCCGACACTCCGGCGAACTGACGGTCCGCCAGCTTGCCGACCAGCTTCGAGTAGGCCTCGTCGGCTCCCTTGTACCTGCCGGCGATTGTCGGTTCGCCGACATCGAAATTCTCGTTTGGCAGTTCCAGCCGGCCGGCGTCCACGTTGGCGAGCAGCGCGCGGTAGCGGTCGACGGTCGCGTTGAAGCTGGCCATGAACATCCGTTCCACCTCCGGAGTCGGCATGCGGAACGGAAGCGCCTTGAACGGACCGGACTTCGGAAGGATCCGGACCAGCCACGTCACCAGCCTCGTGCGAATGCCCGGCTTGTGATACTCCGATCCCCATTCTTTCTCATAGCTCGCGCGGGACAGATTGTAGAGGAACTTCTTGCGCGTGATGCCGGGAACCTCCTTGATGACAGCGTCCTTCTTGAGCTGCCACGCCACGCGGGTCATGCCCGGGATGATCGAGCCGACGCTGTAGCGGTAGGTGCCGAGCGCGAGGTCCAGGTTTCGGAAGATGTCCTTTATTTCGATGCCGTAGGTGTCCAGGAATGCACGTTCCAACACTGGCTTCGACACTTGAAACCCGATGAAACTCCGGTACTGATCCGGCGCGTACCGCCCCTGCGCGATCTGGAGCACGTCGAAGGCGAACTCCGTCCTGGCGTGCGAAAGCGGATCGTCC
Organism: Bryobacteraceae bacterium; assembly: GCA_046160045.1. Lineage (GTDB taxonomy): Bacteria > Acidobacteriota > Terriglobia > Bryobacterales > Bryobacteraceae > CAZGUX01. The sequence goes on along the minus strand of JBJXGR010000596.1, from coordinate 33,524 downwards.
CAGTACGTCACCTCGTCTCCGAACTTCCGGTGCAGATTGGGATACAGCATCGGCACCGCTCGATTTGTAGCGATGCGGTGGCCGCTGGTATCGGCGGCATAGTGGGCCAGGGCGCCGAGCGCGAACGCGAATTCGTTGACGTCCTGCGATTCACGGATCAGCGCCACGATGAAATCGCCGCTTCGGACGTAGTGCGTCAGGTCGCTGAAGAGGCGGCTGCTGAACGGATAGTACCCAAGGTCCTGAAGGATGCAGCCTCCGTACACGTGGGCATGTGCCTGATTCAGTTCCTCCGGCGTCGTGTCAGGGAATCGCTTCAGCAAGAGCTTCTGAATGGAGGTATCCCAAAGGGAGTCGACGATGGCTTCGTGGGTGAGAATCGAATAGCCGCATGCCATGGAGGCCGAAAGCAAAACCGGAAGAACAACGCGCGCCACGGTAGGGAGCCGGGCCGTGCAGAATCGACCGGCGCCGAAGTAGGGTGCAGACATCCCCATTAATAAGAGAGGGATGCATCCGGGTTGCCAATCGAATCCTTAGACAGCAAGCGGGAGCGAAGCCGCCGGCAGAACCATTCAGGGCTATCTGGCGTCGCCAGAGGACCGGGTCAACGACGCCATTTGGTCACATGCCCGGCTATGGTCATAGATTTTGCGAGAAATGCCGAGCGTCCGCATCACAAGCGTTCAAGGTCGTCCGTGGCATTCCTGCCTTCCTAAGGAGGTTCTCTCTGCCGTTTACAACGGGCAGCGAATTGCTCGTTCCTGTCATTGAGGTGCAGGGGAATCGTGATCATCTCCTCCTTGCGTTGGGTTACATTGCGAATGTTTCTGCTTGGCCTCGCCTCGGCGATGGCTTTGCCGGCCCAGGTGGACGCGCGCGAGATCATTCGCCGTGCCGTGGCAGCCGAGGAGCGCAACTGGAAAACGGCGCGCAACTACGGTTTTTTGGAGAGGGTGGACGCGCGCCGCCTGGACCCCGACGGACGGTTGAAATCCGAGGACGTGAAGATCTACGACGTCACGTTGCTGGAAGGCTCACCTTACCGGCGGCTGGCCGGGCGTGACGATCAACCGTTGCCGGCTGGCGATGAAAAGAAAGAGCAGGCGAAGCTCACCAGGCGCCTCGCCGAGCGACGGCAAGAGACCGCGGCGCAGCGGGCGCTGCGTCTGGCAGAGTACGACAGCCGTCCCGAGTGGCAGCGCGAGGCATGGAGCGCCTTGCCGGAGGCCTTCAACTTCCGTCTGACCGAAGAAGAGACGTGGGACGGCAACAGCTTTTACGTGATTGAAGCCACACCACGCCAGGAATACCAGCCCCGGTCTCGCACGGCGAAAGTGCTGGTGCACCTCCGGGGCAGGCTTTGGGTGAACAAACAGGACTACAATCTGGTGAAAGCGGAGGTGGAAGCTGTCGACACTATCTCGATGGGACTGTTTCTGGTCCGCCTGGCCAAGGGATCGCGCGCGGCCTTTGAGCAGACCCTGGTAAATGGCGAGGTTTGGCTGCCGCGGCGTGTGCAGGTATTCGCCTCGGCCCGCGTGGGGCTGCTGAAAGTATTGCACATTGAACACGAAGTCATTTACAGCAAATGCCGGGAGTTTCCCACCGGTTCCTTCGTCATCTCGCACTCGAAACTCAGGTAGACCGGGGGGAAGGGACTCGTCATTCCTGACAATCCCGCCGTCAGTTCGAACGACGTTGCCTGGAACCGTCTGAACAAGAGGACTGATGTTGTTACGTGACCAGGTATGGTCAAAGATCCTTGCGGGAGATGCCGAGCTTCCTCATCATGGCGTGCAGGGTTGTCCGGGGAAGTCCGAGCCGGCTGGCCGCCTTGCTGATGACCCCACCGCTCTCCCTCAAAATCCGTAGGATGTGTTCCCGCTCCACGTCCGCGAGCGTGACGCTGCCAGGCGCTTCCGCTCGGGCTGCGCGTAGCTCAGCCAACGGACCGCTAAGGGTCGGACCACGCGAAAGGATCACCGCCCGTTCAATGAAGTTCTCGAGTTCCCTTATGTTTCCGGGCCAGGGCCAGCTCACCAGCGCTTTCATTGTCTCCGAGGGGATCTTGTCGATCTGCCGGTTCATTTCGGCGGCGTACTTCCTGGTGAAGTGCCGGGCGAGTACCGGTATGTCCTCGGGGTGATCGCGAAGGGGAGGCACCATGATCGGGAAGACTTTCAGCCGATAATAAAGGTCGCTGCGGAAGAGTTTGTCCCCCATCATCTGCGTCAGATTGCGGTTCGTCGCCGCCAGCAGCCGAACATCAATGGGGATGGTTCGTGTGCCGCCCAATCTCTCGAACGTCTTCTCCTGCAAAGCCCGGAGCAACTTGGGTTGCAGATCCAGGGGAATGTCGCCCACCTCATCCAGAAATAGCGTGCCCCGGTGGGCCATCTCAAAACGGCCGATCTTTTGCGCCAAGGCTCCGGTAAACGCTCCCCTCTCGTATCCGAAAAGCTCACTTTCGAGTAGCCCGGTGGGGATCGCTGCACAGTTCAAGGTAATGAAAGGATGGTCCCTGCGAGAACTCAATCTGTGAATCGCTCGGGCCACCAACTCCTTTCCGGTTCCCGTCTCGCCCAGGATCAATACGGTCGCATCGGTGGGCGCAACCACTTCAACCTGCCGCAGGATCCGTTTTAGCGCCGGGCTGCTGCCGACAATCTCCTCGAAGTCGTGATAGGCTCCAACGGCGTCGTCTTCAACAGTCTCCCGCCTGTCGCGTTCCCGCAGGTCGTGGACAAAGGTGATCCAGCGGAACGGAGAGAGTTTCAACACAGCGGTGGAAGCAAGAACCGGCACTCGAGTGCCATCTTTGCGAAGCAACTCTTTTTCAAAAGGCGTGCAGGCGCCGAACCTCAAGGCTTCTTCGTGTGCCAGTTCGTCCAGTGCGGAGTATTCCGGGGGAGTGAGATCCGGCCAATAGAGCCGGCCGGTCGCAAGATCTTCGCGGCTGTAGCCCACCAGTTCGAGAAACGCGTCATTTACTTCGGGGATACGGTCAAACTCCCCGGATACAATTCCGGCAATGGCCGTTTCCGCCGGGAGCAGGTTGAGACGCACGCGACTGCGCCGCAACTTCTCGTCCCTTTCGTGACGCGCGGTAAAGTCGCGCACCACCCTGGCGAAGCCCTGCAATTCTCCGTCTTCGTCTTTCAGGGCCATGGTCATGACATTGGCCCAGAATCGCGATCCGTCGTTTCTCAAATGCCAGCCTTCGCTGCCGAAGTGACCTTGAGCAACGGCCCGCTTCATCTCACTTTGCGGCTTGAATTGGACAGCGTCATCTTCGGTCGGATACAGGAAAGATACAGGTTGCCCGACGGCTTCCTCGGCAGAGTAGCCGTAAATGCGCGCCGCTCCCGAATACCACGCCGCCACACGACCGCCCGCGTCCAGCAGGAAAAGTGCATAGTCCTGTACCCATGACGGAACCGGGTTACCGTTCGTCCCGGCCTGCCCCTCGGTTTGTCCGTCCTCTGTCTTTTCTTTCAGGACCAGGACGTGGCGCACCGGCAGAATATTTCCTTTGGCCGTGTACTCAACGTCCCGCGGGCTTCCATCGGAGCCAACCAGCCGTAGCGTTCCTTCCTGCTCGCCCTGCTCCAGGAAGGCCCGCCAAAGCTGTGAAATCTGAGGTCTGAAGCTGGGTTCCGTAAAGTCATCCAACTTACGGCCGATGATCTTTTCGCGACGAAGCCCCAACAGTTTGCCGGCCCCGGAACTGGCGTCCCGGTGATTGCGGTCGTTGTCCGTGATCAGGATGGGTGCCGAAGGGTGATAGATGATCGTCCGGAACAACTGCTCGAGTTCTTTAGGACCGTTGTTCACCAGCCAACTGACGCCTCGTGGCAGTGACGCAGCCGCGTGCATGGCGATCTCCTCCTTTCCTTCGTTAATCCGGGGCTTCCGGGTCAGCCTCAGGGACTGAACGCTGGGCGCCGAATTGTCTCGCATGGTTTCCGGCCACGTCCTGACGCCGCATCGCGGCCGGCGTCGTCATTCAGCCAAAAGAGATTCCTCAGTAACCTCCTAAACGATAGATCCTACAACCGATACTGTCCATAGGCCCCAGGCTGGTTGCTTTGTCGGACTTTCTAGCAAGGACTTGTCGGTGTTTGTCTTACAAAGGGAGGCTGGCGGCAGCGGTAAGGGCGTCCCTCGGCCGGCTGGACAAGTCGGCCTGGATTGGAGGCTCTCTCAAATCACCAGTTGGTTTTGGATGGCGTACCGGGTGATCTCAGCGTTGTTCTTGAGGCCGAGCTTTTCCAGGACCCGCGCACGAAAGGTGCTGACCGTCTTTACGCTGAGCGACAGTTCTCCGGCGATTTCCGTAACGGTCTTTCCTGAGGCGATACGGCACATGACCTCATACTCGCGGTCGGAGAGTGTCTCGTGCGGCGCCCTAGTGCGATCCTTTCCTAGTTGCAACACCAGCTCTTCGGCCAGCGTGGGGCTTACGTATCGCCCACCGGCCAGGATCTTCCGGATGGCTCGCACCAGCTCCTCGGGAGCGCTTTCCTTCGTCAGGTAGCCTTCGGCGCCCGCCCTCAGAGCACGAACGGCAAATTGGTCTTCCGGGTGGATACTCAGGACCAAAACCGGGAGCTTGGGCCGGGCAGCCTTTATTTCCTTGAGGAGATCCAAACCGCCCTTTCCCGGCAGAGTGATGTCGAGCAACGCGACATCCCACTCCCTGTTCCCAATCTGCTCGATCGCCTCCTCCGCGTTGGATGCTTCTCCAAATTCGGCTCTCGCGAACGCATCGGAAAGCAGCGCTCTCAAACCACGCCGGAGAATCGCGTGGTCGTCGACGATGAGGACTCGGATCATGGCGTGACGCCGGATTCTTCCGGCGGCCGGAGAGGAATCCAGGCGGTAACCCTCGTCCCTTTTCCCGGAGCGCTGGAGATTTTCACCCCGCCGCCCAGCATCGCGGCGCGTTCCCGCATTCCCAACAGACCCAGAGATCCCGAAAGGCAAGGGTTCGCCTGATCGAACCCCTGGCCGTTATCGCTGATCCGCAGGACCAGCCGGTCGTCCTGCTTCTGTTTGACCACCTCGACACGCGTGGCCTTGGCATGGCGCGCAACATTGGTCAAAGTCTCCTGAAGGATACGAAACAACGCCGTGGAAACTTCAGGCGCAAACACTTCTCGGGTGAGCAGCCGGACCTTGCACTGGATGCCGGTTCGGGCCTGGAATTCCTGGGCCTGCCATTCCACAGCCGCCGCCAAACCCAGATCCAAAACACCGGGTCGCAAGTCCGTGGAGATTCTACGAACAGATTGGATAATGCTGTCGGCCAACTCCAGCGTGCAGCGGATCCTCTCGATCATCGGAGCGTTTCGCGAGGGCAGCCGGCTGGCCAGCCAGGCGAGGTCGATCTTCACCGCGGTCAGCGCCTGGCCCAACTCGTCGTGGACTTCGCGGGCGATTCTGGTCCGCTCCTCCTCTCGAACCGACAGCAGGCGCGCCGCAAGATTTCGCGACTGCTCGCTCGAAGCGCGCAGTTTCTGCTCCACGCGTTTCACGGCGGACAGGTCCGAAGCGATCATGCAGACAGCCTGCGTGCTCTCCAGTCGGAGAGGATTCAAGGAGAGATGGACGGGCAAAGAGGCTCCCTTTCGCGATTGCAAGCGGACCTCTCCCCGGCAGTTACCTTGGGTCGCGCGCCGGAGTAAGGCGTCCAGCCTGCCACGGTCGTCCGGCCAGACCCAGCTCTGCATGGCCGATCCAATGACACCCTTGATCCCGCCTCCCAGCAACTGGGCAAAGCGGCGGTTGCAATGCAAGACCGTGTGGTCGGCGCTCAGCACGGCTGCGCCTTCGTTCATCCTCTCCACGAAAACGCGATAGGTATGGTCGGCACCCTGCAGCGTGAACACCTTCTCCCCGTCTGGGCCGTTCACCACAATCGCATCCACTTCACCGGAGCGAATGGCATTGAGGACTTCGTCGGCTTCTTGCAGACGCCTGAGCAATTCCTGGCGCGACAGCGAAGGGAGTTCGTGCGACGGGCGGCTTCTCTTCCTGCTATCCAATCTCTTTCCGCTTTCCGCCGGCGACTAGTCCCGCTTTCTCAGGTCCAGTCCCAGGAGCACATGCTCTTCGTTCGACAAGTCCCCAATGAGCGTTCGCAACGGCAGCGGGAGCCGTTTGATAAGCGTAGGCACCGCGACAATCCGCCCACTCGTGGCCAGATTCGGCTGCTGGTAGATATCGATCACGTCCAGGTCGTACCGATTCTTCAAATGCTGTTCGCAAACTCGCTTGATGTTGCTGACAGCCATCCCCGATCTCAACGTAGAACCACTTACGTACAAACGCAAGACGTACTTGGATTGTCGCGAAAGGGAGCCGGCCCGCCGTAGGTTCCCGGCCCCTCCTGGTTTCCGCTTTCCTGCCGCGCCGCTTTTTTCCTGGGGCTTTTTCATGCCCGCCCTTCCCGATCAGCCTAATTCCCGCACGTCCAGGCCCACTAGCACCCGTTCGGTGCTCGACAGGTCGCCAATGATCTTTCGGACAGGAGGGGGAAGCTTTCTGACCAGGGTCGGAATCGCTACAATCTGGTCGCCGCGCGCCAATTGCGGATGTTCCAGAAGATCGATCACCTCGATCTGATAGCGGCCCTTCAAGTGCCCTTCGCACAGCGCCTTCAGGTTGGCAAAGGCGCGAATCGACTTGGGCGTCTGGCCAGCCACATAGAGCCGTAGCTTCCAGACCTCCGGTTTCTGCTCCTTCTGCCGGACGCGCGGCGCCGGAGTCTTTTTCTTGGTTGCCATTCAGCGTGCCGGCGCGGCTTGCGCGCGCCGCCCCTTCTTGTTGGATGGGGGGTCCGCCTTCCGGCTCCCCACCATCAGGCTTCGGTCACGCAACAGTTCCTCCTGGACTAATTCCGATTCGGTGATGCTCTGCTGAATACTCTCCTGCTCCGTTTCAGCCTCCGCCCGAAGCACGGCCACGCGGGCCTCAAAGATCTGACGCTTACGTTCCAGTTCGCGCCGGCGGCGCTCCACTTGTTGCCGGCGGGTCGTGTCGGCTGCCGTCTCGCGCCTTTCCTGCGACAACCGGGCGGAACCAGTCAATACACCCTCGGGTCCGAGGTAAACGTCCGGTAACTGGAGGCCGCCGTTCGTAATCACGAATTCGCGGATCTGGTTGGAATGCTCCATGCCGCGCGATTTCAGCACGTAGAGCGTGCGGTTGCGCTCTCCGCCGACCGGGACGCTTTCCAGCCGGAGCCAGGCGTCCATGAGGGAGGAGACACTCTCCTCGCTGGCTTCCAGGGGGCCGCCTCCCGCGGTCAAACTGGTGAAAATCGCAGTGATCTGCCGGGTCTTCAGAAAATCGACCAGCCGCGTGAGCATGGACCGCACCTCGTTCGGGGTGCCGACCGCGATCAGATTCGTAACCGGGTCCACCACCACGATGTCGGGTTGGAACCCGGAGATGCTTTTGAGGGTCAGCGCCAGGTGCTGTTCGATCCCTCCGTAGGTGGGACGCGCCGCATGGAATTCCAGCAACCCTTTGTTGACAGGCGGCTCGAGGTCAATGCCGATCGAACGCATATTGCGGATGATTTGCCGGGGTGATTCCTCGAAGGCGAAATACATGCAGCGCTCACCCCGGCGGCAGGCAGAATCCACGAAGTGAGCCGCAACGCTGGTTTTGCCGGTTCCCGACGTTCCCGACACCAGAATGCTGCTGCCCCGATAGAAGCCTTTGCCACCCAGCATGCCATCCAACCGGACAATGCCGCTCGAGATTCGTTCGGCGGGCGCGGCGTGATCCAGGCCCAGCGAGGAGATCGGCAGGACGGAAATGCCGTGTTCGTCGATGAGGAACGGATACTCGTTCGTGCCGTGGGTCGAGCCCCGGTACTTGACGATGCGCAGGCGCCGGGTCGAGATCTCCTCGCGGACACGATGGTCCAGCGAGATCACGCAGTCTGAAACATACTCCTCTAAGCCGTGCCGGGTCAGCCTGTGGGGTTCGTCCCGCTCGGCGGTGATGACGGTGGTCAATTCCTTGTTCCTGAGCCAGCCGAAGAGGCGGCGGATTTCGGAGCGCAGGACACCTGGGTTCGGCAACTCGGCGAAGAGCGATTCTATGGTGTCCAGGACGACTCGCCGGGCCCCGACCCTCTTGACGGCATCGGCTAGGCGAATGAAGAGTCCATCGAGGTCATACTCACCGGTTGCCTCAATCTCGCGCCGCTGAATTTTTACGTGATCCAGGAACAGCTTCTTGTCCGCCACCAGGCGGTGCAGGTCGAAACCCAGCAAAGCGGCATTTTTGGTCAGGTCCTGGATCGATTCCTCGAACGACATGAGCACGCCCGGTTCGTTGTACTCTGTTGCGCCCCGAACCAGGAACTCCAGTCCGAAAAGCGTCTTGCCGGAACCCGCTCCTCCGCTGATCAGAGTGGGACGCCCACGCGGCAACCCTCCGAAGGTGATTTCGTCCAGGCCTTCGATTCCGGTCGATGCTTTTGGCAGTGTTTGCGAAGAGGTGTGTCTTGCTTTCTTTCGTTGGGCCATTTGCACTATCACTACCCGAACCCGTTATGCACGGGCGGGTCTTTCCGTCAACAACCGGAAGTCGAAGGTAGCGTTCCCCGTAGAAATCTTACCACCGCTGGTGGGCGGCGCTATCCGGTTCGATCATATTTGGTCATCTGACCGTGCACCGTCAGGGAGGTCTTGGACCCCCGACGCCGTCGTCTCATGAGCTTGAGTAGCCATACTCGACATGGCGCGGCCCGGTCTAAGGATTGGTCGACGAAGTGCGGTCGCCTGGGTCTGGAGGCGCACGGGAGAGTGCCTTTAGTAATCACGACGATCCTGAACATTGTCGTGGTGGTCTCCGTCGTGGCTGGAAACACGAAAGGGGTGGAGGATGGACCAGGTTGAAACCGCCGTGCGCGCCGCGCGAGATTCGTCGCGCATAGGCTCGGAAACGCCCGATGATGCCGTGCTGGAACGCGTGCGCGCCGGGGAGACCGCACTGTATGAAGTGCTGGCGCTCCGCCACAATCCGCGCCTGCGGCGTCTGGCGCGACGCGTCTTGTCCAACGAAGCCGACATCGAAGAGGTGCTCCAGGAAGCTCACTACAACGCCTTCCGATCGATCAGGCAGTTCGCGGGCCGGTCCAGTTTTGCCACCTGGCTGACGCGGATCGCCATTCATGCCGCGCTGTCACGGCTTCGCCACCGGGGGCGCATGAGTGACTCGGGTGCCATCTACTCGCTCTATGATTCGATCGACACCGTCGCGTCGGTCGACCGCAATCCCGAGCAGCAGATGCAGGACAAGGAAACGCGCGAAGAACTGGAGGCGGCCATGGGGGCCCTGCCGGAGGCCTATCGCGCCGTTCTCGTGCTGCGTCTCGTGAGAGAGTTGAGCACGACGGAAGCGGCGGCGCTGCTCGAAATCAGCGAGGCGTGTACCAAGACGCGCCTGCGACGCGCCACCGCGCTGCTGAGGAGCCGTCTACGAGCGCGGTGGGAACTGTCGCCCTCCACCGTCGCGCCCCCGTCCCCGGCTTTCTCGTTCGCATCCCTCTGACTGATTGCACACGGCTTGCGCCGGCGTCGGGCGGTTGATTGTGTTCCCGGTGTGGTCACTGAATTGCCGGAGTGAGGTAGACGTTGCGCATTTCTAGGGATTGGCTCATGGTTCGAGGCGCGCATTTGGCAGTCGGAAAGCTTGCCAGGCTACCCCATCAGAAGCAACCGCAGCCGAGCCCCCGGTTCGGAAGTAGCCATACCTCAGGTCCTTCCTCGACTCGCGGCGGATGCTTCGCCGGTAACTGTCGCGTACCAATTCTCAGGAGAGTGCATCATGACCGCAACGACTAATCCAAAGCTGGCCCCCACCAATGGAACTGGCCGGGAGAGGCAGCAGCCTCGAAAAACGACCCTCGTGGCGCGGCCGAGCATTCCCCTCGGCAAGATCATGGGAATTCCGATCAGCTTGGACTATTCCTGGTTCCTGATCTTTGCGCTCCTCACGTGGATGTTGGCAAGCAGTTACTATCCTTCCGAATTCAAAAACTGGTCGCCGCTGATGTACTGGGTCACGGGTGCCGCAACCGTAATCCTGCTCTTCGCGAGCGTTCTGCTTCATGAACTCGGCCATTCGTTTGTCGCTTTGCGGTTCAAGATATCGGTGCGCAGCATTACGCTGTTCATCTTCGGTGGCGTGGCGCAGATTGGCTCGGAACCTCCGAGCGCCAGGGCGGAGTTTTTGATCGCCATCGCGGGGCCGATCGTGAGCCTGGCCCTGGCCGTGATGTTCACGGTGATCCAGCCGGCGCTTGCCGCCATTGAGCCTCTGTGGGGAGTGGCGAAGTATTTGGCCTACATGAATTTTGCGCTGGTGGTTTTCAACCTGATTCCTGGCTTCCCGCTGGATGGGGGCCGTGTCTTCCGCGCCTTCGTCTGGGCCGTCACGAAGAACATGCGCCAGGCCACGCTCATTGCCGCCAATGTCGGTCGTTTCTTTGGTTTCCTGTTCATCTTCACCGGCGTCTGGAAAATGTTCAGTGGCAACTTTAGCGGCGGGCTGTGGATTGTTTTCATCGGCTGGTTCCTCGAAAGTGCCGCCTCGGCGCAGGTACACCAGGTGGTCTATCAGGGTCTGTTGACCGGCCACACCGTTTCGCAAGCCATGAGCACTCACTGTGCGACCGTCTCGGCAGACTTGACCCTGCAGGAAGTGGTGGACGAACACGTGCTCGGCGCCGGTCGCCGATGCTTCCTCGTCAATCGCGGAGCGGACACTGTTGGTCTCATGACCTTGCACCAGATAAAAGAGGTGCCTCGGTCTGACTGGACGACGACGAGCGCGGATCAGGTCATGCTTCCCTTGGAACAGTTGAAACGTACCGGCCCTGACACCGGGTTATGGACTGCGCTCCAACAAATGGATCGCGATGGAGTCAACCAGTTGCCCGTCACGCGGGATAACCGCGTCATCGGCATGTTGAGCCGGGAAGATGTCATTACTTTCCTGGGCACGGTGCAGGAACTGGGAGCCTGATAGTGCTTCAGGCGGCTGCGTCCGGACTGTCTTCCGGTTTTGGTGGCTGAAGGTCAAACAGCCAACCCGCATCCTATTTGGCGGCTCCCCGCACACTTTCCCATGGAGGACCGAACGTTTCTCGACGGAGTATCCTCCGCGACTCCCGGCCAAATGCCCAAACGAGGGCCGGGACTGTTTTCTGGAAAGCCTCAGGCTGGCGACGGCTGATGGTCATGTGACCGGGAATTGTCACGGCAGCACCCACCCGCGAAGGCGAAAGCGAACGGCTGCTGGCGGGGCCTCGGGTTGCTCTAAACTGCCTGTCCGTATAGTGAACAACGGCATGTAGTCAATCAGACCCCTGATCGTCGGTTACCAGCGAACGCTTTGGACCTGCACCTGCTTGTAAGGTAGACCGGAAGTCTCGCGGCTTCTACTTTAGCTGGCAATGGAGGAACGAGAACAATGAGGCTTTTGTTGTGTCCACCGAATGCTTCTGCGATTCGAGTGTTAGGGAGGAAACTAGGCTTTGTGGTGTTGGCATTGAGCCTCACGGCAGCCGCGTGGGCGGGTCGTGCCAGGGAGAACGGATGCAGACACAGTAATGATCGTGCTGCGGGGTGTGCGTCGACGCCCGAACGAAGGAACGTGCGAGAAGGAACGGCCGTGCGAGAAAGAACGGCCGTGTCCGTGCCCGAACCAGGTGCCATTGCAGAACTTGTCCTTGGTATGGCTGGGGCTGGACTAGGGTTCGTCGCCCTTCGTCGGCGCAAAACCTTCAAACTCGAGTAGCGAAGCGGATTACTCCAATTACGCGTTCCACTTGAAGTCCAAGATCGGGCTTTTCGGAGGAAGAAACCCAGGGAGGAGGCCCTCGGAGGGGCTTGCCTCCCTGGCGATAGCACGGACCAGTCGCGACGGCTACTCCCCGCCGGTTTCCGCAGCGCGCCCACGCCAGTCAGCTTCCCTGATTTCACCAACCTGACCCTGACGACTCCGCCCTGCTTGCTCGCCCGTCCACAAAGACAAGTTTGCTTTCCCGCCCTGCTCGCTCATTCGGGCCATTCGGCTGCCACCTTTGTTCTTCGCCTTGGTACCGCCGACAAAAGAAAGCCCAGCATACTCGCCTGGCGCTCGATGCGTCCGAGGAAGAGAATCCCGCCACCAGCATATCGACCACATTCAGTCAGCAGACGCCGCACGGTCAGATTCACATCGATCGCTCAGGACTCAGTGAGGTTGCCGACCTCGGGCAGGTAAGAGTTTAACAACGATTCCGGTGGTGACGGCCCCCCAAATGCCTTTGTGTTCCCGGGCGGGACCTACCGCCGGGATCTGCCTCATGCTCCGACCCGAGGCGAACAGCAGACAGAATCTGGAGCAAAGGAAAACTGACGCGTATGGCATGCTCTAAATGCAAAGCTGGGACAGCCTACTGCACTTTGGTGACGAATGGACCGCTGCTCTGCGCGGTCTGCGCGCTGCGGCAAGTGGAGGCGAGCAATGACGAGACCCTTAGAACGGTCCAGGAATAAGTCGAAAGAGCTAGCGAGGTCTTCGACCTCAAACCGACGAGCAGCGACAGCGAAGCTTGGGCCGAGCGATCATCAGATCTACAACCCACCTCCGCCCAGTCGGTTCAACGAAAGTCGAAGTTGGGGCCCCTCGTGCACTGGGCAAAGGTGTCGCCCAAGGCCCGAGCAGGTCATCGCGTCGAGGACTGAGGCTTCGTGACGCGGAGCGGCAGTGCGACATGTGTTAGTCGGCAAACAGGGGAGGCAACGATGTCCGTAAAGCTGAGTGGTGAAGATGTGTATTTCGCCCGCCAGGAAGTCCAGCGCAGGCGAAAAGAGGCCGAGGAGAGGCAAGCTACGTTAATCAGTGAAGATCGTGAGCGAGAGCGTGCTCTCCACCTGATGAAGTGCCCGAAGTGTGGCATGCAACTCGAAGAGATCTCATTCGGCGATGTTCGTGTCGATCAGTGCTTCTCTTGCGATGGCCTCTGGCTGGATAAGGGAGAACTCGATCTCATCCGACAGAAAGACGGCGGCTTTATGGGAAAGATGTTGAGCGTGTTTGGCCGGCCACCAACTGATTAGCGGATCTTCTGCCAGGTGCATACAACCGCCTGGGCCGCGGGTCGAAATGTGCTCAGGATCCGCAACGAGTGCAGCGGCGGTGATCCGAAGCCGGCGGCAGCCTCTTTCGTGATCGCGTTGTCTCGGCCAGGGCGCAGTTGATGGGTCCACAAATGAGCGAGGACGGAAACTTAGGTCAACTGGAACCGTATGAACGTTCGGCGGAGGATGTCGCCGACGGCCTGGGAACCGATTCGGCGGCCGGCCTCAGCTCGCGCGAGGCGCAGGCGCGGCTGGGGCGAGTGGGCCCGAACGAACTCGAGACCGGAGCCGCAGTGCCTGCCTGGCGTCGTTTTCTTGCACAATTCAGAGACGCGCTGGTCCTTCTGCTGATAGCTGCCGCAGTCATCTCGTGCGCGGTGTGGGCCGTGGAGCGCGAGACAAGCTGGCCTTACGAGAGCCTGGTCATCTTCACGATCGTTCTGTTGAATGCGATTCTCGGCTTTGTCCAGGAGGGGAAGGCGGAAAAGGCGCTGGCCGCTTTGCGGGCGATGGCCGCTCCCGAGGCCAGCGTTGTGCGAGACGGAGAGCAGGGCCGCCTTGCGACTCGCGAACTGGTACCCGGCGACCTGCTAATCATCAATGAAGGCGACACGGTCTCGGCCGACGCCCGGCTCATCGACGTGGTCGCGTTCCAGACTTTGGAGGCTTCACTCACGGGCGAGAGCGTGCCCGTGCACAAAAGCCCCGAGCCTGTCGATCATACGGCCGGAATCGGCGACCGCCTCAACATGGTCTTCGCCGGAACTGCCGCCAGTTCCGGGCACGCCAAAGCGGTAGTGACGGCGACCGGCATGCGCACCGAACTGGGCAAGATCGCCGGCATGTTGAGGGCGACCAAATCCCCAATCACGCCGTTGCAGCGCGAACTCGACCGTACCGGCAAGCAACTCGGAATTGCGGTCGTCGTCCTCGCGGCGGTTGTTGTCGCAACGCTCCTCGCCCTCTACGGCGCACGCGACGCGAAGACGGTTGTCCGGGTGTTGATGTTCGGTGTCGCCCTCGCCGTCGCGGCCGCTCCAGAGGGGTTGGCCGCCGTCGTGACCGTAGTGCTGGCGATGGGAGTCCAGAGGATGGCCCGGCGTGGCGCGATCGTCCGCAAGCTCCCAGCCGTCGAAACCCTTGGCTCCGCCACAGTGATCGCTTCGGACAAAACAGGGACGCTGACTCGCAACGAGATGACGGTGCGCGTCATCGTCACTGCCGCCGGTCGTGTGGATCTGACCGGTACGGGCTATTCGCCCGACGGTGACTTGCGTGCGAAAGGCGGCGAAGAACTTTCCGGGGACGGCAGGGCCGAAACCGACCGCTTGCTCCTGGCCGCCGCATTGGCCAATAATGCTCAGCTCACCGAACGGGACGGGTCCTGGGGCATCCAGGGCGATCCTACCGAAGCAGCGCTGCTGGTCGCCGCACAAAAGGCCGGCATCGTTCACGGCGCGATTCAGACCCGGTTCCCGCGCCTGGCTGAGGCGCCGTTTTCGTCGGAGCGCAAACGGATGAGCACCGTGCACCAGGACGCCGAGTCTGCGGGCGAGCGCTCAGTATTTACCAAGGGAGCGCCGGGAATGCTGCTTGAGCGCTGCACTCAGGAGCTATCCGGACAAGGGACGCGCCCATTGACTCCGGCACGCCGGGCGCAGATTCTGGGCGTGACCGAAGCGCTGGCCGCGGAGGCTCTTCGCACGTTGGGTGCGGCATTCCGGTCTTTGGATCCCAGCGATTCCCCGGAGACCCCAACCGTCAACGCCGATGAAGTCGAGCGCGACCTCGTCTTTCTGGGGCTGATTGGTATGATCGATCCTCCTCGACCGGAGGCGCGCGCTGCCGTTGAGCAGGCAAAGGCCGCCGGCATCCGGCCAATCCTGATCACAGGTGACCACCCCGGCACCGCCTTGGCGATCGCTCGCGAGCTAGGGATCTCATCCGATGATCGCGTCGTCAGCGGCGCAGAACTCGACCTCCTGTCGGATGAAACTCTGGCGGCAACCTCGCGTGAGGTGGCAGTCTATGCGCGCGTCAACCCCGAGCACAAGCTGCGCATTGTGAACGCCTTGCAGAGCAATGGCGAGATCGTTGCCATGACCGGCGACGGGGTGAATGACGCTCCGGCACTCAAATCCGCGGACATTGGCGTGGCTATGGGCATCACGGGTACCGACGTGTCGAAAGAGGCGGCGGATCTCGTGCTGACCGACGACAACTTTGCGACGATTGTCGCGGCCGTTAAGGAGGGGCGTTCAGTTTTCGACAACATCCGGAAGTTCCTGCGTTTTTTGCTGTCCTCGAATACGGGCGAGGTCTTGACGGTGTTCTTCGCAGTCGTGCTCGCCGACCCCTTGGGGCTGAGCCCCGGCGGCATACTGGTGTTGCCACTTCTCGCTACCCAGATCCTCTGGATCAATCTGATAACCGATGGGATGCCCGCGCTGGCGCTCGGGATCGACCCGCCGGCCCCGGATCTGATGCGCCAGCCTCCTCGCCCCATCGGGGAGGGCGTCATTACCCAACGCATGCGCGCCGGAATCGGACTCGTCGGCGTGGTGATGGCGATTGGTACCCTGTTGGTATTCGATGCCGCATTGCCCGGCGGTTGGATCGAAGGAGCCGGAGGGGTAGAATACGCGCGGACCATGGCGTTTACGACGTTGATGCTCTTTCAACTGTTCAATGCCTTCAACGCCCGGTCGGACGTCGACAGCGCGTTCCGCGGCCTGTTCCGCAATCGCTGGCTTTGGGGGGCTGTATCGCTCTCGGTCGCGCTTCATACGCTGGTTATTTACGTTCCGTTCCTCCAGGCCGCGTTCGGAACCGTGAAGCTGGACGGTTGGGATTGGGCACGCTCCATCGCCGTCGCGAGCAGCGTGTTGTGGATTGCCGAGGCGGCGAAATTCCTGACCAGGCGGCGCCCTGCTGGCAGCCGCAGATGATTGCTGGCCATCGGGCCGACGAGCGCCAACCTGGGGAAGAGCGGGGACAGACAGACTGTTTCACAAGTCAGGAGCCAGACGTCCCGTCCGTCCCCGCTTTTCCGCCCGGACTGTCTTCCAGTTTTTGGTGGCTGCAGTCACACAGCCAACCAACCCGTTGGCGGCTCCCCGCACACTTTTTCATGGAGGACCGGACGTTTCTGGACGGAGTATCCTACGCGGCTCCCGGGCTCCCGGCCAAATGCCCAAACGAGGGCCGGGACTGTTTTCTGGAAAGCCTCAAGCTGGCGACGACACATGGTCATGTGACCGGATATTGTCACAGCAGCACCGCCAGCGAAGGCGAAAGCGAACGGGTGCTGGCGGGGCCTCGTGTTGCTCTAAACTGCTTGTCCGCATAGTGAACAACGGCATGTAGTCAAATCAAACCCCAGATCGGAGGTTACCATCGAAAGCTTTGGACCTGCACCTCCTTGGAAGGTAGATCGGAAGTCTCGCGGCCTCTACTTTAACTGGCAATGGAGGAAACAAAAACAATGAGCCTTTTGTTGTATCGACTGAATGCTTCTGCGATCGAGTGTTAGGGTGGAAACTAGGGTTTGTTGGTGTTGGCATTGAGCCTCAGCGCTGCCGCATGGGCGAGTGCCAGCGAGAACAGATGTAGAGCAAGTAATAACCGCGCTGCCGGGTGTGGTTCGGACCGGATTCGAACGCTACGCCCACCACACAGTCGCCACGGTGCATCCATGCCCGAACGAAGGGCCGTGGCCGTACACCAAGTGCCATGGGAGAACTTGTTCTCGGTATAGCCGGAGTTGGACTTGGGTTCGTCGCCCTTCGCCAGCGCAAGAGCATCCAACTTAAATAGCGAAGCGCAAGGGCGGAGGGGCACTCCTACTCAGCACCAAGCGGATTACTTTGTGGCCGAATACCTAAACAGACCACGCTCCGCAATGAGACCCCCAACCTAGCTGAACCAATATCTCCCAGTTCGGATCCAAGGACTGCCCTCTGTCGGAAGCCCTCACCGAGGTCACACCGACGGAAGTGTAGCTTTTGTTTTTTCGGACCATATTTGGTCACGTGACCATGAGCGGTCACAGCGGCCTTGACTCGACACGGTAGTTTCAGGGAGCTTGTAGGCCGCACTCCGCGGTGGCACGGCCCTGTGTGCCGATTGGTCAACCGAAGTTATTCCGCTCATCCCGGCGGTTGGAATGACGCGTGCCGGATAGAAATAGACCGGGAGGCAAAGATGATTGGCAGTCTGCAGCTACGTGATTCAGTTTGCGGAACGAGGCAATCTGCTGCTCTCGGTGGCGCGCCAAAGAGCAAGAGGTGCATATTAATGCTGCTGCGTAACTTCGTTGTATCCATGTCCCTGCTGCTGTTCGCCCAGCCGTCGGTGGCCCTGTCCGGCGGTGCGAACGCCAAGGAGAAAGGCAGGAAAGCGGAGAACCACGAAATGAAGCACGAAGATCGCCGCGGCCGTGATCGGAACCAGGGCAGCCGCGGCGAGGGCGATCAGATGCGGTTTCAGGGTATGGACCGCAACAAGGACGACCTGGTCTCCCGCGACGAGTGGCGCGGGAATGACAATTCGTTCTCCAACCATGACCGGAACCACGACGGCGTCCTTTCCGCCGAAGAACTTCGAGACGGCGGCCGCAGTAGAGATGATGAAGCCCGCAGGGATGGCAACTATGGCCGCCATCGCTTCGATGCGCTGGACCCCGATCGAGACGGGCGGGTCTCTCGTGGCGAATGGGACGGCGCCTTCAATCGCAGTGACAGCGACAGAGCCGCCTTCGAGCGCTTTGACACCAACAGGGACGGCGTGTTGAGCCGGGAGGAGTTTCTCTCTAGGACCAACGGCATACAGGTTCCGGATGCGCTCCTCCGTGACCTGGACCACAACAGAGACAGGAAGCTTTCTCGCGAGGAATGGCAGGGAAGGCAGGACTTCGAGCGCTTGGACCGAAACCGCGACGGCTACCTGAGCCGGAACGAACTGGCGCTACGGTAGCGGTGCGGCCTCCTTGAGGCGGGGTGCGCCCGGCGATCAAGCGGCACAAAGCATCAGATGCGAGTGGGAGAAGCCACTCGCCGGGTGAACACTAGAATTTGGAGAGAATCATGATCGACAACGGCAAGTTCCATAGTTCGGTTCTCAGAACGGGGCGATCGGTGGCAGTGATAGCCGCCGGAATCGCCGGTGTGCTCTGCCTTCCTTATCAGGCAGCCGCACAGGGCGGGTTCAACGGCCCGGGCCGTTACCAAATCACCAATCTAAAATCCGGTAAGGTGCTCGACCTGGACCGGAACGACCAGACCAGCGTGATCCAGTTCTCCTCCCAGGGAAGCGACAACCAGGTATGGGCCATCCGGGCAGCCGGCTCGGGCTTCTATTCCTTACGGAACACCATGAACGGGAATGCGCTCGAAGCCGTTGGAACCGCCAACAGCTCGCGGGTACGGGCCACCAGTTTTACTGGCGCTTCCGGGCAGCAATGGCGCTTCGATGCCAGCAAAGACGGCAACGCGTTCATCGTTTCGCGGCTGGGCAAGACGCTGGACATTCCGAACGGGGCCACCCGGGACGGAGCGCCGGTCCAGATCTACGACCGCAACGGCGAATCCAACCAGCAGTTCACGTTTCGGCGAGTGTCCGACAACGCGGGCGGCGGCTCGCGCGGCAACGCAAGATCCAACAACGGCAACGCGATATCCAACAACAGGAACGGCAACGGGAACTTCGGCAGCGTGAGCCCCGACAACGTGGGCCCGAACTACGTGGCCCCCCAAGGGGGGACCGGCCGCACCGCATTGAAGCCCGGCTGGAACATGTTTTCGGCCGAGCAGGACGTCGAGTTGGGCCAGCAGGCTAACAGCGAAGTCGCGCGGCAAGTGCTCATGCTGAATGACTCGCGGGTGGACAACTACCTCAATAACCTGGGCCAACGGCTGGCGGCGAAAACGCCGGGCTTCAGGTTTCCGTACGCGTTTAAGACCGCCAACGACCGGGGGATCAACGCTTTTGCCCTTCCTGGCGGGCACATCTACATCAACCGCGGCGTAATTGAAGCCGCCGACAATGAATCCCAATTGGCCGGCGTGATGGCGCACGAAGCCGCTCATGTGGCATTGCGCCACGGTACCAACCAGGCCAGCAAGGCCTCTGCCGCGCAGATGCCGCTGGCCATTCTGGGCGGCTTACTGGGCAACAACTCCACTGCGGCCGCTCTGGCGCAGCTCGGCGCCGGCTTCACGGTGAATTCCATCCTCCTCAAGTATTCGCGCGACGCGGAACGGCAGGCCGACCTCATGGGCACGCAGATCCTGTTCGATTCGGGCCTCGACCCGCGGGCCATGGGTCAGTTTTTTGGGAAGATCCAGGGCGGAAGTGGCAGCGAGTTCTTCAGCGACCACCCCAACCCGGACCGCCGCATCGAGAGCGTGAACGAGGAAGTGGCCAAGCTTGGCGGCTCGCAGCGCGCCTCGGGAAGCAGTTCTCAGGAATTCGCCCAGATCAAGCGCTACCTCCAGTCTCTGCCCGCGCCGCGGCCCAATCAGCTCCAGTCCCAGCAACAACAGAACGTTCCTGGCCGGCCGGAAGGAACCTCGGAGCGCTTCTTGACCTTTGAGAATTCCGTGTTGCGCATTAACTACCCCGACAACTGGCAGCCTTACGGGCAGGGCGACGCGGTGACCCTCGCGCCCCGCGGCGGGATGGTGAATGACAGCAACGGGAATCAAGCTATGACGCATGGCGTTGTTGTGAACGTCTACGAGCCACATTGGGACTTCTCCGGCCAGCAGTTGCAGTCGGGCGGCGGACAGAACTCCGCGATGTCGTCCGAACAAGCCACCGACCAATTGGTCGCCACGCTTCAACAGTCGAACCGGAACATGCGCGTGGTTCGGCGCCACGAGAACATCAACGTGAGCGGCCAGCGCGGGCTTTCGACGTACCTCTCAAACGATTCGCCCGTCCAGGGCGGCAGCCGCGAGACCAACTGGCTGGTCACCCTGCCGCGCTCCGAGGGACTGATGTTCATGGTCTTCACCGCCCCGGAACGCGAGTTCCAGAGCTACCAGCGCGCATTCCAGCAGATGCTGAACTCGGTTCGCGTGAAGCAGTAACCGGGATAAGGAGGTTACATTATGAAAACACTATTAGGACTTCTCGCCTTGGCCACCCTGGCCGTGGCTCAGGTGGGAACGATCGGCACGGGAACCATTATTTCGGTGCGGACCAACGAAACAATCGATGTCAAGACGAGCGACGGCCGGGTGTTCACCGGCGTTGTAGACCAGGACGTGAGGGATGCCAACGGCAGCGTTGCCATCCCCAGAGGGTCGAACGCCGAGCTGATCGTGAAGAAGGCTTCGAACAAAGATCTGTCGCTCGATCTGGAATCGGTTACCGTGAACGGGCAACGGTATGCGGTAACAGCCGATGCGAGCCGCATGAGTGGCGGACGGCGCGACGGCGTCGGGAAGAACAAACGGACCGCCGAGTTTATCGGCGGTGGCGCGGCGTTGGGTGCGATCATTGGCGCCATTGCCGGCGGAGGCAAGGGCGCTGCGATCGGCGCGGCGGCGGGGGCGGGAGCGGGAGCCGGCACGCAGATCCTGACTCGCGGCAAGGCAGTGAAGGTTCCCGCCGAGTCCTTGTTGACGTTCCGTCTGGAACAGCCGATTTCAATGGGAGCGGTGGACAGGGGCTTCACTCGCAACGGCCGTCATTATCACGCCAAAAGGCGGTAGCAGAATAGAAGAGTCAAGGAGTGTAAGAACATGCTGTGGACAATTGCTGTAATTCTGTTTGTGCTGTGGGCGCTGGGAATGGTCAGCTCCTATACGATGGGCGGCTTCGTGCACGTCTTGTTAGTCGTGGCGTTGGTTGTGGTGGTACTCAACCTGATTCAAGGACGGAGGACGATTGTCTAGCTAGCGCCCGGCGACGCTGGGCATGAGGCAGCGGAGACCAGTGGCACGAAGGAAGCGACGGGCCGTCGCTCTTCAAATCAACCGGCTCGATTTCCTCCAGCTTGAAGCTGGTCGACGCAGCCCTGGGTCGGATGAATCGTGAAGACTACGCGGTCTGCATCGTGGAGGATCCCATTCCCTACAGGAGGACGTATCGATATGAGAGCGAACACACTATTGGGCGCGAGCCTGGCCCTGGCGGCCGTTCTGGTTCAGGCTGGCTGCAACAAGGACAACGGGCCGAGCCAGGATGCCGTGGCGCCGGAGAAGACCACCGGAGCTCCGGGCGGCGGCTCCGGCCCATTCCGCGCGGCGAAGCTACCCGCGAATCCCGTTATCCTGCCGGTAGGCGCCCCGCTCGTGGTACGAACCACAACCGCTCTGTCCTCCAATACGCAGCAAGCGGGGCAAACGTTCACCGCACATCTGGAGCAGCCACTGGTTCTCAATGGTCGGGAGATCGTTCCAAAGGGCGCGCAGGTGGAGGGCAAGGTTGTCGAGAGCGATAAAGGCGGGCGGGTGAAGGGCCGCGCCACCCTGTCTGTCCGGTTGACCCGGCTGCACACCGCCTCTGGCCGCGACGTCGAGATTTCGACCTCTACCATAACGCGCGTGGCGAAGGCCACCAAGCGCCAGGACGCCTTGAAAATCGGAGTCGGCAGTGGTATCGGCGCCGCGATTGGGGCCATCGCTGGAGGAGGCAGGGGGGCTGCCATCGGCGCCGGCGCAGGCGCCGGGGCCGGGACCGGGGTCGTGCTTGCCACGCACGGCCGTCCCGCCGTCATCCCCAGCGAGACCTTGCTGCACTTTGCCCTCAGGGCCTCGGTTACTGTCGCCGAGTCGAGGTAGAAAACACCCGCATTCCCCGCCGACTCCGTTTCCACATGCGGTCACATGACCCCGCACGGCCGGTTCCCCAACCTCATCCCTCAAGGACTCCGGCCCTCAGCGGGAGGCGGCCGATAGCCTCTTCCGGCGTGCGATGCACCCGTTTTGCGTGCTCTTCGAGACCTTGTTCTCTCACTGGTGTTTTTCAACGACCACGAAGGTGATGTCGTCGGTTTGTGGCATGCCCTGAGTGAACTCCCCAATGGCCTTCAAGAGCTTCTGCTCGAGGGCGTGACTTCCCAAGGGGGCCTCTTGCTGAATGAGTTCAAGCAGCCTTTCCTCGCCAAACACTTCTTCCTGCTGATTTTCCGCATCCGTGAAGCCATCGGAATACACCACCAGAATGTCTCCTTTGTTGAGCTGGAGCATGCGGGATGGGTAAGAGGCGAAATCAAACATCCCCAGGAAATAAGCGTCGGAGACGAGCTGTTCGATCTTTCCCGTGGCCGAGCGGAACAAGTAGGCCGGATTATGTCCCGCGCTGATGAATTGCCCACTGCCATTCGGGTTCAGGAGGAAGAGAAAGAGCGTGACGAACTGGAAGGGGAGAGATTTTCTGCAAAGGAGCTGATTAATCCGGTTCAAGACCTCCTGCGGTTGAGTCCCCGAACGAAACTCCATACTGAGAGCGCCCAGCACCATCGAACTCAACAGGGCCGCGGACATCCCCTTGCCGGAGACATCCGCCAGAACCCCCATCCATTCCCCTGAACTCAGTTGCAGGAAATCGTAGAAATCCCCTCCCACATAGCGTGTGGGATTGTTGAAAGCATGGATGTGAAAATCCTCAAACTGGGGCAGGAAACGGGGGAGCAGGCTTTCCTGAGTTTCTTGCGCCAGAGCTAATTCCTGCTCGCTCCTCTTTCGCTCCTCCAGGCTCTTAAGACGAATGACCTCGCGGCTTGCCGCGAGTTCCCGTACCGTCTCCTCCAGCGCTTTGCTGTAGTTCTTCGCTTGCAAGTGCAACAGGCGCACTTCCAGAATGTTGTGAACGCGCGCCCGCAGTTCAGCCAGATCAAACGGCTTGCTGACGAAATCCTTAGCGCCGGCTTCGAGCGCGCGCAGCTTGTGATCCGGCTGTGCGGTGATCACGAGGACCGGAAGATAGCCGTCTCCTTCGATTTCCTTCAGGCCTTCCATCACCTGGAACCCGTCCATGCCGGGCATTTGGAGATCGAGCAGGATCAGACTGTAACGGTTTTGGCGGTAAAGTTCGCAGACCTCGTTCGGATCAGTCGTAGACTCGACGGAAGCATAGCCGGCGATGCGCAGCATTCCCTCGAGTAGACGGACATTGG
Source organism: Bryobacteraceae bacterium (assembly GCA_046160045.1). Lineage (GTDB taxonomy): Bacteria > Acidobacteriota > Terriglobia > Bryobacterales > Bryobacteraceae > CAZGUX01. The sequence continues at coordinate 10,244 of JBJXGR010000596.1, read as the reverse complement.
CCTCCTTATCGTCAACGACCAGGATTCCGGCGTTTAGAATATCGGCTGAACTGACCATGGCCTTCGTTCGGATTCACTTGGCCTGACCGGCGGCCTTTGCCGCAAATTCCAGCGCTACGTCCAGCGTATCCATGAACTCATTGACCCTGATTGGTTTGGTGAGATACCGCAGGAATCCCGCCTGCAGTCCCTTCTCGATGTCGCGTGGCATGGCATTGGCGCTGAGGGCAACGACGGGAATGTTCGCCGTGGCCGGGTCCTCACGAAGAATTTTCAGCGCTTCGATGCCACTGATGCCAGGCAGATTGATGTCCATCAGGATCACCTCCGGCTGGTTGGCGCGCGCAAGCTGTATGCCCAGAACTCCGTCCCTGGCGCTCAGCAGGCGCATATCCGGGCGGCGCGCGATGAGTTGCTCGACCAGGTTCAGGTTAGCCGGGTTGTCCTCTACATAGAGCAGGGTGCGCGGCGGCGCCCCCTGCTGAACCTGTGCTCGGGCAATGGCCGCGGGTTTGGCCAGGTCAACTGTAAGCTGTGGAGCCGTGGCCGAGTCCAGTTCGACCCAGAACACGCTTCCCAACCCGACAGTGCTTTCCACGCCGATCGTGCCCCCCATCAGTTCAACCAACCGCTTGCTCATCACCAGGCCGATGCCCGTGCCTTCCTCCGCGCTCGTCTCTCGTCCGAGACGGTTGAACGGCTGAAAAAGCTGCATCAGCATGTCCGGAGGTAACCCCGCGCCGGTGTCCCTGACGCTGATACGGACGCGTTCTCGGCAGCTCGTGGCGCAGTCCACGACGACCGTTCCACTCGCCTGGTTGTATTTGATCGCGTTGGAAAGAAGGTTGATGAGCACTTGCTTCAACCGGGTCCGGTCGGCATCGACAATGTAAGGCGTGTCGAACCGGGGAAAGGTCATTCTGATCCCGCGCTTTAGCCCCTGCGGCTCGATCATGGCCTGGCATTCCAACATGACTTCCGCCAGCGACGTCGGTTCCCGCGACAGCGCCAGCTTTCCAGACTCGATCTGAGCGAGATCCAGGATTTCGTTGATCAGCTCCAACAGATACCATCCCGCGTGGAGAATCTGGTCAATGCTTGCCGCCTGTGAAGGCGTTGGCGGCGGGGAATCGGAATTGATCAACTGCGCAAAACCGAGGATCGCATTGAGCGGCGAGCGGAGCTCATGGCTCATGCTGGAAAGGAAATCCGATTTCGCGAGGCTGGCCTTTTCCGCCGCCGCCTTAGCTCTCTCCAACTCGACGTTATTTTCCTGCTGCGTCCGCTCAAAGCGTTTGCGTTCGGTGACGTCGCGCGCCGCGGCAAACACCCCCTGAAGCTTCCGGTCGCGGTCGTGGAAGGTGGTCGCGTTATACGACACCACTGTTTCCTTGCCATCCCTGGCGCGCGCGGTAAGCTCGTAGTCGGTGACCTTGCTTCCGCCCAGCACCCGTTTGATGCCTGCCTCGGCCCGCTCGGGATCGGTGAAGTAGTTCTTGAACGGCGCGCCGATCAGCTCATCGCGCGTGCAACCGGTGAGCGCCTCCATCTGCTTGTTGACGTCGGTGATGATGCCGGCCGGATCGGTGGTCATCAGCGCGTCGACGTTGGATTCGATGAGCGAGCGGGTATAGAACTGCTGATCTCGCAGGCGCTGATCGAGCAGCTTCTGCTCGGCTTCCACCTGTTTGCGCGCGGTATTGTCGGTGCCGATCAACAGATAGCCGATGATTCCGCCAAGATCGTCGCGCAGCGCCGTAACCGAAACGACCGCCGGAAAGCGGCTGCCATCCTTGCGGATGTAGGTCAACTCGTAAATGTCTTCGATGCCGCGCGATGCCTTGAAGACCAGGGCCTCGAAGCCTGGCGTAATCGGGGTTGCCAGCTCGAGGCTCAATGCTTTGGCGCGCGCGATCACTTCCTGCGGATCGGAAATGTCGGCGGGGGTGATCTTGTCCACCACTTCGACGGCCGAGTAGCCCAGCATGCATTCGGCGCCGACATTGAATAATTGAATGACGCCTTTCTCGTCGGTGGCGATGCTCGAGAAGTTCGCGCTGTTAAGAATCGCGTTCTGCAGCGCCCCTGTCTTGAGCAGGGCTGCTTCGCGCCGGACCTCAGTGACCACATCCAACGTGCCAACGGCGTGTTCAGGAATGACAGGATCGTGCGTGCGCTCCGGATCCAGTATGACGGTGCTGTGTTCTACTTGGATTTGTTTCATTGCGTGATCGGGACCGCCAGCCCGGATTGCTGAACGCCGTTCGCTGTGTTTCGAATAAGCCGCATTTCCGCCAGCGACAGGAGAAAGGCCAGCATCGATGTCGCGCCCCGGTTTTCGTTGGTCCGGTCCGCGTGCTTCCCATCGCGAAAGCCGCCAGTTCCGCGGGAGCAAGAGTTCCAGTTCGAGATCGTTCAAGCCGAGGAACCAGTCAAAGGCCCGTTGGGTCTGTTCGTACCACCACGGGCCGCATGTGGCGCGGTACGCTTCCAGACAAGCCGAGACCGTAGTCTGCGCCTCGATGGGCTGCTGGCCGAAGTGCGCGCGCACGCCGTTCCGCCGATAGAATCCGTTGTTTCCAATGGGCCGCAGTTGACCATTCTGTGGGGTCATGCTTCGTTCGTACACGCCCTCTTGCCCGGCGGTGCGTCCGCTGACAATCAGGGCGTGAGCGAGCTTCGCGTTGTCATGGGTCAATCCCTCTTCAAACCAAGTCCAACCGGGCTGGGCGGCTTTGTCGAGGATCGCGACCAGCCGCTGAGTCAGCTCTTCGCGGACACCGTTGGCCAGGGGGTCACCGTCCAGCCGGCGCAGATATCCGTGAATGCGAATCAGGCTGAACGCGCAAGCCCGCAGCGAAGTGAAACCCGCCACGGCCGGCAGCGCCTGCGCGAAGAGTTGTTCGGCCATCATCGGGGAATTCCAATGCGGCGAGCGCCCCACCGCCGTGTCCGGCCCCCAAATCGCCCGGCCATGGGAATCTTCGGATCCCTGTTCATCGAGCCAACGGCGGTCCATACCGAGGAGATTGTGGAAGCGTGCCGTTCTTGGATCGAAGGCATCGTTCAAGAACGCGGCGTAGGTTGTTGCGAGCGCCCGAACGCGCTTGGAAGCTTCTTCCAACTGGCCGGGTAACACCATCAGAATAAGTGCGCGGGCATTGTCGTCCGTGCAGCAGCCTTCAGAAAGATTCGGCGCAGTGAAGCTCGCGTGCCGGAAAACGCCCGTCGAATCGGTCATCCGGTAAAGATGATCCTGATTCAACTCCGGCGATTCGTGCAGCCGGCAGCCGCACGCCCTCGCGGCAAAAGACTTGCGGGGCGCCGCCCCTGTCCCCTGCCGGCGCGCCATATCAAAGGAGTGCATGTACAGCCCCGCCGTGTTACTCCACACCATTTCGCGGCCCAACTTGTAAGCGTTAGCGCTCATGGCGTTCCGGCGCGCTCCGTCGCGCAACAACCCACTCACCTCGCGCCTAATCGCCCTCGGGTCCGCGAACGGCACCAGTATGCCGCGCTGGTCCCTCAACAGTTCGGCGGCATGCCAATACGGCGTCGAGACTACGGCTTTGCCCGCGCCAAATGCATACGCCAGCGTTCCCGACGTAATCTGGGCTTCGTCCAGGTAAGGAGTGATGTAAACATCCGCCGCTCCAATGAACTCGGTCAGTTCCTTCGCCTCCACAAAGCGGTTGTAGAAGATGACGCTGTTCTCGATTCCGTTTTTCCTGGCGATGGCCGCCAGACCGAGGCGATAGGATTCGCCTCGCGTCCGCAGCTCGTTGGGGTGCGTGGCGCCCAGCACGATGTAGACGACGTCGGGAAACTCCGCCACGATATCCGGCAGAGCATTGAGCACATGTTCAATCCCCTTGTTCGGCGAGAGCAGCCCGAACGTCAGCAACACTTTCTTTCCGCCCACGCCAAACTGGCCCTTGTAGTAATCCGGGGCGACGGATGGTACGTCGGGAATACCGTGCGGGATGAGATCGATCCTGGCCGGTGGCGCCTGGTAAACCTCTTGCAAAATGGATTGTCCCCGCTCCGTCATCACCACCAGCCGGGTCGAGAGATCGAGCAATTCCTGCATGACGCGATGCTGATCCTCGTTCGGCTTGCGGAGTACGGTGTGGAGCGTGGTGACGACCGGCGCTTTCAATACCCGCAGCAGCGCTAACAAGTGGCTGCCGGCCGGTCCGCCGAAAATGCCGAACTCGTGCTGGACTGAGACAACGTCCACGTTGCTGGTGTTGATAAAGTCGGCGGCGCGCCGGTAAGACCCCAGATCCTGCTCCTCAATCTCGAAGCGAACGACGTCCGCATACCGATAGCACCCCTCAATGTCATTGACCGGCACCGCGAAACACCGGCTTTGCGGATGCCGCGCCGCCACGGCCTCAAGCAGGTCGGAGGTAAACGTGGCAATGCCGCATTTGCGCGGCAAGTAGTCGCCGAGAAACGCAATGGTTCGGGAGCTGGACTCTGTTTTCACGACTGGACCCGCCTTTTCCCGCGGTTTGACATCGCAATAGCGGGCGGTTCATCTACAGCGATCGATGGGCGCATAACTGCCGACTCACGCTGCGTTGGCGAGAGTCTCGCCGACCGAGTCCGTTGTCTGCAGCCAATCCCGATCGGCAGCCTCCTGGCATTGGATGCAACGGACCGCCCATGGAACTGCCGCAAGGCGTTTTGGGCTGATCCCCAATTCGCAGTCAATGCAGGTCCCAAAGCTGCCGTCGTGAATCCGTTGCAACGCGGCTAGTACCTGACGCCTCAGGTTGGACTCACGGTCCACGTTTCGAATCGCCAGATGACGTTCCGACGCGGACTGAATCTCATCCATTTGGTCCGGGCTCGTCTCGATTGCGATGCCGTCTCGCTTACGCAACATGTGAGCCAGCTCGGCCTCTTTTCGTTCAAGGATCTCCTGGATTCCGCCCAACTCGGTATCTGTTGTCGTCATCGCCGTCTCCTTGGCCCATCGGGGTACCCATCGTCCTGTGCACGGGATGGTCCAAAGAACTCCCCGTATCTGGAGGAGGCGAAATTCAACGGGAGCATTCTTTTCCCTGCAGGCGCTGAAAACACCCACCAAAGGCGCGGCGACCATATGCGGTCACATGACCCCGCACGGTCGGTTCTCGGCAATCACTCAAAGGCCGCGTGAGCTGCCGGGCGCGGGCGGCCTGTTGCGCAAGCGCTGTGCGCATGCGGCATAGCAAATGCAATGTATAATTCTCATGTCATTGCGAAAGAGATGGTTACTGTGGATCTCCGTCCCGCTGCTCCTGATCCTCGTGGGAGTGGCCATCGCCGCCCACGTGCTTTCTCGGCGTATTGAACCTTTCATCCGCGAACAGACAGTGGAGTACCTACGCCAGCGGTTCGACAGCGATGCCGAAATCGGCTCCCTCCACGTCTCCATGCCCATTGGATCGCCGCTCGGAGCGTTGCTGCGCGGCGGACGCGGCGCTCCAGCGCATGTGACCGGCGAGCATATTTCACTGTGGCATAGACATCGCCGTGACCGGCCGCCGCTCGTGGCTATGCGCAAATTCACGTTTCAGATCGAGCTGCATTCGCTCTGGAATCGCCCGGTGCGGGCGACGATGGTTCGACTGGAAGGACTGCGGATCGCCGTGCCGCCCAAGGGCACAAACGCGCCGCGGGCGAAGGAGAGCGCGACGCGGACAGCCGCTGGAAAGGATGCGGCGCCATCCGTGATTATCGATACGATCATCGCGGACGGCGCCAAACTCTCCATTCTGCCCAAGGATCCGAAAAAGGATCCGCTGGAATTCGACATCCGGAAACTCAAGCTGGAATCGGCCGGTTTCGGCATCGCCATGCGTTACACCGCCGAACTTACCAACCCCAAGCCACCCGGCCTCATCCGCTGCCAGGGCCGCTTCGGGCCATGGGTGTCGGAGGATCCGAGCGACACGCCGGTCGCCGGTGAATACGTCTTCGAGAACGCCGACCTCAGCGTATTCAAGGGGATCGGCGGACGTTTGGATTCCACAGGCAGGTTTGCAGGGACGCTCGACAACATCGTCGCCGACGGCGAGACGCGCACTCCGGACTTCCGGCTCACAATTAGCGGGAATCCGGTGCCGCTTCAGACCAAATACCACGCCATCATCGACGGCGGAAACGGCAACACACTGCTGCAGCCAGTGGAGGCCACGCTGGGCCGGACAAGGTTTGCCGTGCACGGAGGCGTGGTCCGCGGCGCCGGCGAAAGCGGCAAGACGGTCGCGCTAGATGTGGTTTTCCGCGAGGGCTACATTGAGGACCTCATGCGGCTGGCGATGAAAGGCCCCAAGCCGATGATGCGCGGTCCCATCGATCTCAAAGTGAAGCTTCAATGGCCGTCGGGAAAAGGCACCCCCGCCGACAAGCTGCGGCTTTCCGGAGACTTCGCGTTGCGACAAGCCCACTTCACCAGTCCAACCGTGCAGGACAAGATCGACGAGCTGAGCAGCCGGGCGCAAGGGAAACCGGGCGACGAGGCGGTGGACGAAGTGCGCGCCACCCTCAAAGGCAGTTTTCGGCTCGCGAACGGCATCATCGAATTCTCGCGTCTGCGCCTTACGATTCCAGGCGCGGACATGGCTCTGACCGGCAGCTACACGTTCGACAAAGAAGCGATCGACTTCCGCGGCAAGCTGCGATTGCGGGCAAAGGTCTCCCAAACGATGAACGGCTGGAAACGATGGGCGCTGAAGCCGGCAGACGCGTTCTTTGCCAAGGACGGCGCCGGGACGCAACTAAGGGTCCGGATCGACGGCACGCGCGAGCAGCCGCACTTCGGCCGGGACAAGACGAACTGATTTGGCGGTTCATTTGGACTCGGGACAAGACCAAGTCTTGAATCTCCTTCAGTAGTACGGCGACTAGCTTGCTGGCGAAATCATAAGCGGTCCAAGCGGGAATTCCAGAACGCCAAATACCTGCTTGGCGCCGGCTGCCGCCAGCGCGATCAGCATCGGGTGGATTTGCTGCGTGCTCTGACCAGGAACGGCCGCAGTAAGGGGTTCAAAGAAGCTCGCGTCCCACGCGCCCAGGGGCGGCGCTCTCCAATAAGCATGTTGGCCACAGAAGTGCCCTGACAAGAATCGTCATGAGGACCGTACTGACGATCGCGCTGCCTGGAACCATACTCACGCGCGCGGACAGGGGCGGCGAGGCAGGCCGCCTGGGGTGCCGCATACGGCGCAACTTTCATTTCGAATCAGTGGCATCCGGATCGGCTCAGGACAGGGCGCACTGGATCTACGAATGGCCCTGTCCGGCTCGGGCTCGATCTTGCCATAAACGTGGCGATCGAGTTGTGGCCGGATATCAGAAGGAAGGTATTACGCCGAAAACTCATGAATTAACGATGCCGAGAAGACAAGTGAAACCGGCAATTTCGATCATCCTCTTGATCATGGTGGCAGTCGGCGGACCCGCATACTCCCAAGAAGACCGTAAGACCGCCAGGCGACCGAAAGTCGGCCTTGTGTTAGCCGGCGGTACCGCAGTCGGCCTGGCGCATATCGGCGTCATACGCTGGCTGGAAGAGCATCGCATCCCGGTGGATTATGTCGCCGGCACCAGTATGGGCGGCCTTGTGGCCGGCGTGTATGCGACGGGCCGCAATGCGCGCCAGATGGCGGAATTTGTCGATGACATCGACTGGCCCGAAGCCCTCCGCATGAACGCGTCTTTCCACGATCTCTCGTTCCGCCGCAAAGAAGATCGCCGGCAGTTTCCCAACGCCCTGGAAGTCGGCCTAAAAGGCGGCTTCAAGCTGCCCATGGGGCTTTCCCCTGGACACGGAATCGGACTCGTCATTAGCCGCGCCACCGCGCCGTATGCAGATCTGAAGAGTTTCGATGAACTTCCGATTCCCTTCCGCTGCGTCGCAACGGACCTTGTACGGAGCCAGGAGGTCGTGTTCTCCAGCGGTCCCTTGTTCGATGCTCTGCGAGCCACCATGTCGATCCCCGGCGTCTTCGCGCCGCTCCGATTGGGCAAGCAGGTTCTTGTCGATGGAGGTGTCCTGAATAACCTTCCCATCGATGTCGTGAGGGGAATGGGCGCCCAGGTGATCATCGCCGTCGGCCTCGAGACGCCCGATTCGGACAACGCCTACGACAACCTGCTTAGCGTTGTCAAGAGGTCGCTCGGCATCATGGTGTCAGCAAACGAGAACCGGAACATTAAGAGCCTGGGCCAAGCCGATCTCATCCTTCTGCCCGACCTCTCTGGCTTTTCGTCGGGGAGTTACGACCGCGGAAAGGAACTCGCCGCTCGCGGCTACGAGGAAGCGAAGCGGAAGGCGCGTTTCCTCGAGATCCTGGCTGTGGACGAAGCGGAGTGGACGGCCCTGATGGCCGACCGCGGAAGCCGCCGGCGGCCGGCATGGATTCAGCCGAACTTCGTGGAGGTCCAAGGAACAGCGCTGACCAACAACCAAGGTCCGGCATCCGGATTGAGCGGCGAACTGGCCAGACCTCTCAATCGCGCCAGGTTCGAGGAGGCCCTAACCCGCATCACGGGTCTCGGCCCGTACAAATCCGCGGACTACGGCTTTGTGAACACGAACGGGCAGCAGGGGATCCAGGTCAGAGTCAACAGGAAGATGTACGGCCCGCCCTTTCTGAACACCGGGATCTTCATCTCCGGATCGAACTCCGAGGGCCTGAAACTCGGCGTCGCGGGCCGCGTGACGTTCATGGATGTTCTGGCTCCGAACTCGGAATGGCGCGCGGATTTCAGCCTCGGCACCGACAACCGCGTGGCGACGGAATACTACTACCGGTGGAAAGGTACGCGCTTCTTCGTGGCGCCCAGATGGTTCTTGTACGAACGCTCCCAGGATTTCTTCGACCACGGGAACACCTCCCTGTTCTCGTATAAGGTCCGCGAGAGCGGTGGAACCTTCGACCTGGGCTATGCCGCCGGCCGGTATTCGGAGTTCCGGCTGGGTTACAAGGTGAGCAACTTCCATACCTATGTCACCAGTGGGACTTCTGACCTGAAGTCGCTCAGCGGCATGGTGGGCGCGACGCGATTGCGGTTCACCCACGATCGAATGGACCAGATCGTGCCGAGCCGGGGGTTGTACTTCTCTTTCGATGGCGAGTGGGTGCACAGGTGGCCAGGTGCCCGCAAACAGTTCCCGATTCTCGAGTCCAGAATCGCGTACGCGCGGAAGTTCGGGGAGTCTTATTCCCTGCTCAGCACAATGAGCGGCGGCACGACTGTCACTACCGGCTTCGGCTACCCGCCGTTCACGCTCGGCGGACCGACCCGGTTGGCCTCGCTCGCACGGTATCAGCTCATCGGAAACCACTACTACTACAACGGCCTCTACTTGATGCGATCGCTGCCCACAGAGAAGTTGTCGTTCTTAAGCAGTTTTCGAGCGATGCTGGGCTACGAAATCGGGAACGCGTTCACCTCGGGCGAACCGCCGCGACCGTTCAACGATGGTGTGGCTGGCCTTATCAGGGAGACCCCCGTCGGAGTCGTGTTTTTTGGCGGCAGCTTCGGCGAACGAGGCGAGAAGAAGGTCTTCATCACAGTGGGGCGGTTTTTCTACTAAAGGTTGAGATCGGACAAAAGCGGGGAGCAGAGGAAGGCGGACCGGATCGAGGAGTTGAGACTCAGAATCTCAGCATCGCTGGTGCGAATCGTCCAGCTATCCCGTGATTCGCTCGGCGCGCACGATAAGCCGGTTGGGCGCCGGACCGACGAAATAGAACGAATGGCAGGTGACCAGCGTCAGGACTTCATTGGCGCTGGGATCCAACACCGCAACGTCATGAGGATTCACGATTCGGATGGATACGACGCGGTAGCGGTAGTTTCCAAGCAGCGTGGTGAGCGTGATGATGTCGTCCCGGTGGATGTTTCGCAGTGGCCGAAAGAAAGTATCGCGGTGGCCCGCCAGACCGACGTTGCCGAGTACGCCGGGCAGTGGAGTGCCAGGTATGTGACCGACCGCGAGGCGGAGAGTTTTCTTGTCTATGCCTTCCAAAACAACGGCGGAAAGGCCGATTCGCGGGATCTCGATGCGGCCGATCAGACCATCGGCCGCTGGGGCCGCCGGGGCTTCCGGAATGGCGGGAGGCGCAGCGCGTAGCGTGCCGCCGCGGGCCATCCGCTCGTCATGGAGCCGGCGTTCCAGTTCGCGGTCCGCACGTATCTGAAAAATCCACGCTTCCCCCAGGACAAATGCGCAATAGCCC
>JBJXGR010000595.1:0-10928 GCA_046160045.1 Bryobacteraceae bacterium | reverse complement strand
GCGGGCAACTTCTCGAGCGCACAATCAATCAACGCCAGCAGCGCGCGCCCGGCGGGATCCGGCCGCAGCGCGCCCTGCGTGAAGTAGGCGGGAATCCCCGCACGGCGGAACGCGTCTTCGAGCAGCGGAGCGTAGGCATCGGGCTGGCGGAGCAGGACGGCGATGTGATCGAAAGGCGTTCCCGATGACGCCAGTTTGCGAACGCGGCGGGCGATCTCGGCGGACTCGAGCGCTTCGCCCGCAGCGGAGAAGAAGTCGAGAGTCGCGTCGGGCTCGGCCGGAGCATTCTCTTCGTACGTGAACACGAAGCGGCGCACGCGGAGGAGCGAAGTGTTGCCGGGTCCTTCATCGATCTCCGGCGGCGAGCCCGCGAGGCCGGTCAACCAGCGGACCGAGTCCTCGTCTCCGGTCAGCGCCGTGGCGGCGATCGTGGGCGCATCGCCGGCAAGGGCTTCGAGCAGTTCGCGTTCGCGCCGCGACGCGGGCCTGACGTCGAGCCAGAGAACGGGAACTCCGCCGGCGGCGATTCGCGCGGCGGCGATTTCGAGAACCACGGCCTGATCGGCCAACTGCTTGTCGCGGAGTTGTTCGACGTATCGCGCCAGGATTCTGGCGAGATCGCGGCCGGCGGTCCCGGCCGTTTCGAGTTGGGCGGGAGTGATCCCCGCAAGACGTAGTTCATTCAGTGTCGAGGCCGCCGCGCGCGAGAAGCCGGGCGTGTCGGCCACGGCGGCGAAGTACTCGAGATTCCTTCGTTCGGAGAAGATCGCCCGGGCGGCCAGCGCTTCGCGCCCGAGGTGGGTGGCGACCGTCAAACCGCGCTCCGCGAGTTCGGAGGAGGCGAGGCCGGCGGCGAACTGCGAGACGGAATAGCGATGAACTCCGAGAATACCTGTGGCGTTCCGGCGCAGGAAATCGTCAGCCGCGCCACGGGAGGGCGCAAGCAGCAGGACCTCGGAGGTTCGGCAGTGCGGGGCGATCGATTCCCAGGCCCAACGTTGCCGGGCTTCGCTCGACGGCGAGACGAAGACACGGAGCATGTGATTCTGATGGTAGCGTGTCTGGCACGGTACCGCGAGCTACTCCCGATGGCCCGCACCATCAGAGGCCCGACCGCAAGGGAGGGCTGGCGCTGGCACTCGATTTCCGCACACCTTTCTCAGGGAGTGGTTCGTGCAAAGGAGCGGCGTCCGATCGGCAGGCTCGGTAGATGTCAGGCTGTCCGATTAGTGCTTCAATGGAAAGTCATGCGCGGATGGCTGGCGGCGGGCGGGGTAATACTGGCGGTGATTCTGGTGCCGTTCTTCGTGTGGGAGTCGTCGATCCATGGGTTCACGGACGGTTTGAATGGGAGGACCGGTCATCCGGTCGCATTCGGATTCGTGCTGGGTTCGCTTTTGGCGCTCGACATCGTGTTGCCCGTGCCGTCGAGCATCGTCTCCACCCTCTCCGGCGTGTCGCTGGGGTTTTGGGCGGGAATGGCAGTCAACTGGATCGGCATGACCGCGGGATGTGCGGCCGGATACTGGATTGGCGCGGCGATGGGACGAACGGCGATTCGCCGCATCATCGACGCGGGCGATCTGGAGCGGATGTCGCGGACCTGGTCGCGCTTCGGCGATTGGAGTGTCGTGCTGTGCCGGGCGGTGCCGGTGCTGGCTGAGGCTTCGGTGTTCTTCGCCGGCATTGCCAGGCATCCGTTCGCGAGGTTCTTCACCATCTCCACGCTGGCCAACGGCGGCGTCGCGGCGGTCTTTGCGTGGATGGGTGCGTATTCGCGCGACACCGGATCATTTCTGGCGGCGTTCGCGGGGGCGGTTCTGCTGCCGGGCCTTGGGATGTTCATCGGCCGGCAGTGGAGCCGGAAGTAGCAGGCCTACCGATCCTCGAGGCGGACGACAAAGGCGGAGGCCATCTCCGGGTTCTGCTCGCGAATCTCGCGGGAGAGTTGCACCGCGGATTCTTCCGAGTCGAGTTCGCCGACCAGCACTCGCCAGAACCGGGGGTTCCCGTCGCGCCTCACGACGCGCGACGAGCCGTAGCGCGATTCCATTTGGCGGCGAAGCGCTTCGGCGGCAGTGGCGTCGCGCAGCGCGGCGACCTGGACCCCGAATCGCACAGAGGGTTGCGCCTGCGGTTCCGCCGGAGGCTCTTCCGCTGGCGTGGATTCAGATGGGGGAGTACGAGTCGCCTGGGGCAGCGGCGGCGGGGGAATCACTTCCATTCTCACTTTCGCGATTCCCGCCAACACCATGTCGATCCGGTCCGCCGCCGCGCGCGAGAGGTCGATGATCCGGCCATCGACAAAAGGTCCGCGATCCGTCACTCGTACTTCCACGTACTTCAGATTGGTGATGTTCGTGACCCGGACCCATGTTTCGAACGGCAGCGTTCGATGCGCCGCCGTGAACCGGTTCATGTCGTAGATCTCACCGTTGGCCGCCTGCCGTCCGTGATAGGGGTGCCCATACCAACTCGCGATGCCTGTCTCGGTCCAGCCTTCGGGGCGTGGAATGACTTTCACTTTCTGTGGCTGTGGCGGAAGGGCCGGCGCTTTGCGGGCTTTGGTTTTCCTGCCGCAACCGGAAATGAGCAGAAGCGCCAACAGCATCGTGGCGGCGGTGCGACTCATTTAATGACTACTATACGAGAGAACGCGGACCTCCGATGCCGGTGTGTGCCGGCGGCCGATATGATACGATCGCGCTTCCCGAAGGCCCATCGCACATGACGACCTGGACACAGAGCTACAACCCGCTGGGCAATGCCTGGCTATCGACGGCCGCCGCGGCTGCCCCGGTGGTGATGCTGTTCTACCTGCTGGCGGTGCGAAAGATCATCGCGTATCGCGCTGCGGTCTATTCGTTCGTGGTGGCGATCCTGCTGGCGGTGCTCGTGTTCGGCATGCCGGTGCCCATGGTGGCCGGGGCGGTCGCGCACGGTCTGGTGTACGCAGTCGTGCGCATCGCCTGGACTTTGTTGGCTGCCGTGTTCGTCTATGAGCTCACCGTCGAGACCGGACACTTCACCATCATCAAGGATTCGATCGGAGGCGTAACGCCGGACCGGCGTCTGCAAGTGCTGTTGATCGCGTTCGCATTCGGCGCAGTACTGGAGGGCGCCGGTGGAGGCGGAGCGCCCGTGGCGATCGCGGGAGCGATGATGGCGGGCCTGGGATTCCGCCCCTTCGACGCGGCGGTGTTGTGCCTGATTGCCAACACGTCGCCGGTCGCTTTCGGCGGAGTCGGGAATCCGATTCGCGTCCTGGTGGCCGTGACGGGTTTGCCGGAAGCGGACCTGAGCGCGATGGTCGGGCGCATCCTGCCGATCACTGCGCTGATTCTTCCGTTCTGGCTGGTGCGATCGATGACCGGATGGCGGAACGTCTTCGCCGTGTGGCCGGGCTGCCTGGCGTGCGGCGCGGTGTTCGGCTTGTGCCAGTTCTACTGGTCGAACTACCAGGACGCCGCGCTGGTTGACATTATCGGCGGCATGGCGACCCTGGCCGCGTTGGCGGTCTTCTTCAAGCTATGGCGTCCGGCGGAGGTGTGGCGCTATCCCACCGAACCGCCGCCCGCGATCAAGCTGGTGCCGCACACAACCGCTCAGGTCCTGCACGCATGGTCGCCGTTTCTCATTCTGTCGGCGCTGGTGATCCTGTGGGGAACGCCGGCGATGAAGAGCGTGCTGAATCCCACGACCGTGGCCCTGCCGGTTCCGGGGCTGCACAACCTGGTGATGCGGGTGGCGCCGGTCGTGGACAAGGCCCACACGGAGCCTGCGGTCTTCGACTTCGCATGGTTCGCGTCCGTGGGCACGGCGACTTTTCTGGCCGGCGTGATCTCAGGACCCATCCTTGGGCTGACGATGAAGCGCACGTTCGGGATCTTCTTCCGCACCTGTTCCCGCATGCGCTACAGCATGCTGGCGATTCTGGCCATGCTGGGGCTCGGTTTCGTCACGCGCTACTCCGGGATGGACGCGGTCATGGGGCTGGCGATGACACACACCGGCTGGTTGTTTCCATTCTTCGGCACGATGCTGGGCTGGCTCGGCGTGGCGCTGACGGGAACCGATGCCGGATCGAACGCGCTGTTCGGAAGCCTTCAGGTGATTACCGCTCACCGGTTGGGCATCAGCGAAACATTGATGGCGGCGGCGAACTCGGCGGGCGGCGTGATGGGAAAGATGATCGACGCGCAGTCGATCATCGTGGCATGCGCGGCGGTGGGAGAGGAAGGACGCGAAGGCGATCTGTTCAGGGCCGTGCTGCCGCATTCCATCGCGCTGGCGGCGATTGTCGGCGTCATCGTGTATTGGTTCGCTTACCACGGGCAGTGGTTGATCCCGCACGGACGCGTGTGGGGCCACTGAAGCGCATCCGTAGCCTAAAACATTTTCGTCCTCCAGCGTTTTTGAAGTTTCGAGTGCCGCGAATGGCCACTTGCGTGCATTTTTTTCTTGACAATCGTTGCGAAGCACTCTATATATGAATCACCTGCGATTTTTTGAGATCGCAAACTTTAGTGTTAGGGAGAATCACTCGATGAAGACAGCAACGAAGAAAGCCGCGAAGAAAGCCCCCGCCAAGAAGGCTGCGGCGAAGAAGAAGAAGTAAGTCAGCGCGGCCCCTGGAGGCCGCTTCTAAACCTTCCATAAGGCCCCGGGTTTCCCGGGGCCTTTGCTTTTGGCGGGGGCCGCCGTGCGATGATACGGGTGATCGATGACGGCTCGCGCGATTCTCCTCTCCCTCCTGATCGTTCCCTCTTCCGTGGCGCACGTCCTCAGCATCAGCAACGGCCTGCTCGATGTGAAGGGCGACCGCGCGCGCTTTGAACTGCGCATGCCGGTGTACGAGACGACGCATGTGAAGGACAACCGGCAGATGCTGGCGGCGCTGCGCTTCTTCCTGCGCGGCGAAGAAGCGGCCCGATCGAACGAGACCTGCGAAGAGCGCATGGCGGAGGGCCTGATCGTCTGTTCGTTGGATCTCCGCTTTCCGCGCGAGGTGGACCGGTTGGAAGTGGATTGCCAGTTGCATTCCATCACGGTGCCCAATCACGTGCACCTGCTGCGCGCCACGCGGGGCGGCGATAAGGACCAGGCGGCCTTCGACCTGTCGTTCACGCGCGCGGAGCTTCGATTCGTGCCGCCGTCTTCGTTCGAACTGCTGGTAAAGCACACGGCGGCGGGCGTGATGCGGGCGGCAGGCGGAGCCGTGCAGATTCTGTTTCTGTTCGCGCTGGCCTTGGCGGCGAGGACCCGGAGGGAGTGGGCCGCGATCGCGGTATCGTTCGTGACCGGTCAGGTCCTGTCGGCGTTGATCACGCCGCGGACGGGGTGGGATCCGCCTCCGCGCTTCGTGGAATCGGCCATGGCGCTGACGGTCGCTTATCTCGCGGTCGAAGTGCTGGCGCTGCCCGAAGGGCGGTTCCGCTGGCTGATCGCCGCAGTGCTGGGCGTGTTTCATGGATGGTACTTCAGCCTGTTCCTGATCAACAGCGGGTATCCGGCGGCGCCGGTTCTGGCCGGCGCGGCGGCCACCGAATGGCTGATCGCCGGGCTATTCGCGCTGGGCCTGTGGCGGTTGAGCCGCGTGATTCCCATCACGCGCGCCGCGCAGGGCATGGCCGGTTTGCTTGTCGTCGTGGGCTTGGGATGGTTCTTCGTTCGTCTGCGGAACGGTTGAAGGGCCGCTGCTACTATAGGAGAAACTCCTATGATCTCTGAAACCATCACTGAGGGACTGACGTTTGACGACGTTCTGCTGCGTCCCGCCCTCAGCGACGTGATTCCCGGCGAAACCGATACGCGCACCAAACTGACCCGTAACATCGCCCTGAACATTCCCATCCTCAGCGCGGCGATGGATACGGTGACGGAGTCGCACCTCGCGATCGCCCTGGCGCGCGAGGGCGGTCTCGGCGTGGTTCACCGGAACATGCCCATCGGGCGGCAGGCGGAGGAAGTGGACCGGGTGAAGCGCAGTGAGAGCGGCATGATCGTGGACCCGGTGACGATCGCGCCCGATCAGAAGATCGCGGACGCTCTGGCCGTGATGAAGCGCTTCCGCATCTCGGGTGTGCCCGTGACGCGGGACGGACGGCTGGTGGGGATTCTGACGAACCGGGATCTGCGATTCGAGACTCGCTACGACCTCCCGATCGAAGCCGTCATGACGAAGGAGAACCTGATCACGGTTCCCGTCGGCACCACGCTCGAACAGGCCGAAGAGATCCTTCACCGGCATCGGGTGGAAAAACTGCTGGTGGTCGACGACCAGTACAACCTCAAGGGCCTGATCACGGTCAAGGACATTCAGAAGAAGATCAAGTATCCGGCCGCCGCCAAGGACTCCCAGGGACGCCTGAGGGTGGCGGCGGCGATCGGCGCGACAGGGGATTTCCTGGAGCGGGCGCAGGAACTGGTTCGCAAGAAGGTGGACCTGCTGGTGATCGATACCGCGCATGGACACACCACGCGCGTGATGAACGCGGTGCGGGCCGTGAAGCATGTGCTGCCCGACGTGGACCTGATCACCGGCAACGTGGGGACGTACGAGGGCGCGCACGACCTGATCGCGCTTGGCGTCGACGGGATCAAAGTGGGTATCGGTCCGGGGTCGATCTGCACGACACGGGTGATCTCCGGCGCGGGGATGGCGCAGATCACGGCGATCGCGGAATGTTCGCGCGCGGCCCGGCACACCGGAGTTCCCGTGGTGGCCGATGGCGGCATCAAGTACTCGGGCGACATCACAAAGGCGATTGCGGCGGGAGCGGATTGCGTCATGATCGGCGGGCTGTTCGCAGGGACGGAAGAAAGCCCCGGCGAAACGATTCTCTACCAGGGGCGCACCTTCAAGAGCTATCGCGGGATGGGGTCGCTGGGAGCGATGGCGCAAGGGTCGAGCGACCGGTACGCGCAAAGCCAGGACGCCAAGCTGGTGCCGGAAGGTATCGAGGCGCGCGTTCCGTATAAGGGGCCGTTGGCGGAACTGGTGTTCCAGATGGTGGGCGGCCTTCGGGCCGGCATGGGGTACTGCGGCTGCCGCACGATCGAGGAGCTTCGTGATCGCGCGCAGTTCATGCGGATCTCGCCGGCCGGGTTGCGCGAAAGCCACGTGCACGACGTCATCATCACGAAAGAAGCCCCGAACTACCGGGTGGAATAGCTCGCCGTGCGAGGAAGCCTCCTGCTGGCGCTCGGGTGCGCGGCTGCCTTCGCCGGAGAAGTCGTATTCAGCCGGGCAGGCGAGGCGCACCGCGCGATGGAAGTGTACTCCGTGTCTTCGCCGGCCGCTCCCGCGGTAATCGTTGTTCCCGAAACCGCGGGGCTGGGACCGGCCAGGTATTGCGCTCGCCTTCTGCAACACGCCGGGTACTGTGTGCTGGTCCTGCCGCCCGCTGAGTCTGACCACCCCGCGGCGGTGGAGGAGGTCGAACGCGCCGTTCGCTTTGCGAGACACGGCGCAAGGAAACTGGGAATCGATTCGCGGCGCATCGCGTTGTTCGGCGTCGGATCGGGCGGACTGGCCGCGAGTCTGTGCGGCGTCCGGAAGAGCGGTCCCCTCGCGAACGCCAGGGACGCGGCCGATCGCCAGTCCGCTCGAGTCCGCGCCGTCGTTGCGCTCGGGGCCTATTCCGATCTCCGCAACGAGAAACCTCGGGGATGGGTGGCCGGGCTCCTGGCGCGCTACGCCGAACAGAACGGGCTTGTCAGCCGAAGTCTTGACGAAGGGCTTGCCAGGGATGCGTCTCCCGTCATGCACATCACCGGAGAGGAGCCGCCTTTCTTCCTGATTCATGGCGACGCGGATGAAGTGACGCCGATGGTGCAGTCAACGCACCTGCAGCAGGCTCTGAAGGCGGCGAACGTGCGATGCGATCTGCTGCTGATTCCCAACGGGCGTCACGACATGCGGACGTGGACTTCGCAGCCGCGCTGGGAGGACGAATTGGTGGAGTGGCTCGACGCTGCCGTGGAGCGGAAGAGTAAGAAGCGATGATTCAGGCGAACGATTTCCGGCGGCTGTGGGCGGAAGTGGAATCCGCGGCGGCGGAAGTGTTTCGTGAAGTGGGGGCGAGTGGCTGGTACATCCTGGGCAAAGAGGTTGCGGATTTCGAGCAGGCGCTCGCGCGGTACTGGGGATTCGCTTCGTGCGTGGGAGTGGCGAGCGGCCTCGATGCTATTGAGATTGCGCTGCGTGCACTAGGGTGCCGGGCAGGCGATCGGGTCGTGACGACCCCGCTTTCGGCATTTGCGACGACGCTGGCGATCGTCAAGGTGGGCGCCATGCCCGTATTCGTCGATATCGACGAGCACGGACTGATCGACCTCGACGAATGCCGGCGAGCCCTTGCCAAGAGGGCGCGGTTTGTCGTACCGGTGCACTTGTACGGGCACTCGCTGGATCTTGAACGGCTGCGGGCCTTGCGCGCGGAGTTCGGATGCCGCATGGTGGAGGACTGCGCGCAGTCGATTGGCGCCACGTGGAAGGGCCAGGCCACCGGGTCGGCGGGAGATGCGGCCGCGACGAGTTTCTATCCAACCAAGAACCTGGGCGCGTTCGGCGACGGCGGCGCCTTGCTGACGCAGGATGGAGGCTTGGCGCGAACCGCTCG
Source organism: Bryobacteraceae bacterium (assembly GCA_046160045.1). Classification (GTDB taxonomy): domain Bacteria; phylum Acidobacteriota; class Terriglobia; order Bryobacterales; family Bryobacteraceae; genus CAZGUX01. The sequence goes on along the minus strand of JBJXGR010000595.1, from coordinate 2,304 downwards.
CGCGCTGCGCGACTACGGCCAGACGGCCAAATACCGGCACGACCTGCTGGGATCGAACAGCCGGCTGGACGAACTTCATGCGGCATTGCTCCATCGCGTGCTGCTTGGTAGGTTACCCGCGTGGACGCGGCGCAGGGAAGGGATCGCCGGTTTCTATGCGAACAGGATCCGGAATCCCAAAGTCCGGGTGCCCGGCGCCCCACCGGGGTCGGCGTCCTGTTGGCACCTGTTTCCGGTGCTGGTCGATGACAAGACGGCCTTTCTCGGTCATCTGCGGGCGAACGGCGTGGCGGGCGGGGAGCACTACCCCCTCCTGATCCCGGAACAGCGCGCAATGGAGGGTTGCGCCTGGGAATCGGAGGGATCCCTCGGACGGGCGCGCGAGTGGAGCCGGCGGGAGGTCAGTCTTCCCATACACCCATTCCTGACCGACGAGGAGGCGGCCCGCGTGGCGGACGCGTGCAACCTCTATTAGCGAAGGGGTTGCCGACACCCTCCACCACTCCCGATGGCCCGCACCATCAGAGGCCCGACCGCAAGGGAGGGCTGGCGCTGGCCCTGGATTTCCCGCGCCCTGCTCCGATCGCTCCAAGCCAGGTCCCGTGGGTCTGAGCGGAAAAGGCTTGGCAGCGCGGCAAAAGCGGGTTAGAAACAGAAGTAGGGGGAATTGTTCCCGAGGACAATCCGGCTGTGAATTGTCTGCGGAAAGCGGTGGGTAACTTCCGCGGTGTGATCGGAATTCGTTGATCCTGCAAGGCTTCGGCCGAGCGTCCCGCGGGCCCTGAAGGACGGTGTTATTCACAGCCTAAGCCGATCCAAGCATTCGGCGAAAATGAGGTTATCAGATTTGCCCCCGCAGGATGTAGAACTTTAGAGGGTCGAACGAAACATGGCAACGTCCACTCTTGCGCTCGAGAAAGGTCTGCCCGCGAATCTGGATGCCGAGCGCTTCGTGCTCGGAGCGATCCTGCTCGACGACACTTACTTCGTCCAGGCGGCCGGCGTGCTGACCGTGGACGACTTCAGTCTCGAGAAGCATCAGCGCATCTACATCCGGATGATGGAGTTGAACGACCGTGGCGAACGCATCGATCGCGTCACGGTAGCCAACGAGCTGCTCAAGCACAATCAACTGGAAGCCTGCGACGGGTTGGCGTACCTGGTTTCGCTCGATGACGGCCTGCCGCAGATCCTCAATCTCGACAGCTACGTCCGGATTGTGCGGGACAAGGCCATCCTGCGGCGGATGATCTTCGCGGCGCAGCAGTTGATGAACCGCTGTCTGATCGGAACCGAAGAGCCGTACGAGATCCTGGCGAGCGCCGAAGAGACGTTGATCAGGCTGGGCGAATCGCAGGTGAGGGCCGCGTTCGCCACGCCCGCCCAGATCATTGACGAATATCAGGGCGGGCTCAACTCCTTTCTCGATCCCTCCAAGCGCGTGAAGGGAGTGAGCACCGGCTTCACCAGGCTCGACGAAATGACTGGCGGATTCCACGGAGGCGAGCTGGTCATCCTGGCCGCGCGCCCTTCCATGGGCAAGACGGCGCTGGCGCTCAACATGGCGACGCACGTAGCGGTGCGGCTCAATCTGCCCGTCGCGATCTTCTCGCTCGAAATGTCGAAGGAGTCGTTGCTGACGCGCGTGCTGTGTTCGACCGCGCGGGTGGACAGTCATCGATTCCGGACCGGCTACCTGAACCAGGAGGAGCGGCGCAAACTGCAGGCCGCGGCCGCGCAGTTGGCCGAGGCGCCGTTGTTTATCGACGACACCGCCGGTCTGAACCTGATGGACATGCACGCCAAGCTGCGGCGGCTCCAGGCGGAGCATCCCCTCGGGATGGTGGTGGTGGACTACCTGCAGTTGATGAGTTCGTCGCGCCGGGTGGAGAATCGCGTTCAGGAAGTGAGCGCGATGTCGCGCGGCCTCAAGCTGCTGTCGAAGGAACTGGATGTGCCGATGCTGGTCCTGTCGCAGTTGAGCCGTGCTCCGGAAACGCGCCAGGGCGATCACCGGCCGCAGTTGAGCGACCTTCGCGAGTCGGGATCGATCGAGCAGGACGCCGATCTGGTCATGTTCATCTTTCGCGAGGAAGTTTACAAGCGCGATCGCGAAGATCTGCGGGGGCTGGCGGAATTGCTGATGGCCAAACAGCGCAATGGGCCGATCGGCAAGATCGACCTCGTGTTCCTGCACCACCTGACGAAGTTCGAGAACCGGGCCGAGGATTTGGGCGAACTGCCGGCAGAAGAATAGTCAAGTGCTTCAGAGCCGCGACCTTCAGAGCCGCGACCTTCAGAGCC
>JBJXGR010000594.1:0-31968 GCA_046160045.1 Bryobacteraceae bacterium | reverse complement strand
TCTGGCACTATCATTTTGGACGCGGTATCGTCGCGACACCGAGCGATTTCGGGATGATGGGTGAACGCCCCACCCACAAGGAATTGCTCGACTATCTGACGACGTGGTTCGTCGACAATGGCTGGAGCGCCAAGAAACTGCACAAGCTGATTCTGACGTCGCGCACCTACCAGCGGACATCGGAAATGAAAGCCGAGGCGGCCAGGGCGGATCCGGACAACAAGCTGTATTGGCGCTTTTCGCCGCGGCGGCTGGAAGGTGAATCCATTCGCGACGCGATGCTGCAAGTGAGCGGCCGCCTGAACCTGAAGATGCACGGGCCGGGGGTCTTTCCTCCGCTGCCTCCGGGAGTGGTAACTCGCGGCGGATGGAAGAACGGCGAACCGCTCGAAGAATCCCAGCGTCGCAGCGTGTATGTATTCGTCCGGCGCAACACCCCTTATCCGATGTTCGAGGCATTCGACATGCCCGACACCCACGAGAGTTGCGCGCGCCGCAATACGACGCTGACGGCGCCCCAGGCGCTGGAACTGATGAACAACGAACTGGTGTTCGAGTGGGCTCGTGCCATGGCCGGCCGCGTGTTGAACGATACCGGGATGCCGGCGGAGGCGGCCATCGAGCGCGCCTGGCGGTTGGCGTTCTCGCGGCAGCCCAACGCGGCGGAAGTCGCCTCGGCCAGGAGTTTTCTCGAGCGCCACACGCCCATCCTCCGGGAACGGCTGGCACGACAGGAGAGGATTTCGTTGCCGGGTAATCTACCCGCCAACGCCGATGGAGCCGCGGCTGCTGCGTTCGTCGACTTCTGCCACATGCTGCTGAACTCGAACGAATTCGTTTATCTGAACTAGGAGTCCCGGCATGAATTCCAGGCTGGCCCATCATTGGCGGGTAGCGTCGCGGCGGCAATTCTTCCAGCAGGCCGGCAGCGGCTTGGCCGGAATCGCATTGGCGAGCTTGTTCGAGGACGACGGCTGGGCCGCGAAGATACCGGACCCGCTGGCCCCCAAACCACCCCATCATCCGCCCCAGGCGAAATCGGTCATCTGGCTGTTCATGGAAGGCGGCCCCAGCCATATCGACCTGTTCGACCCGAAGCCCAAGCTGAGCGAGTTGAGCGGCAAGCCGATGCCGGAGTCGTTCGGCCGCCCGATCACCACGATGGGCACGGCGAACAACACCCTGCTTGGAAGCAGGCGCACGTTCAAGCAGCATGGTCAAAGCGGAATCTGGGTCTCGGACTGGTATCCGCACATCGCGCAGCATGTCGATGACCTGTCGGTCCTCCGTTCGTGCTGGGCGGATGGACTGAATCACGTCGGCTCGGTCTGCCAGATGAACACGGGCTCGATTTTGGCCGGCCGGCCGTCGATCGGCGCGTGGACGACCTACGGCCTCGGCAGCGCAAACCGGAACTTGCCCACCTTCGTCGTTCTGCTGGACGACCGGGAGCCGGTGGGCGGACCGAAGAACTGGAGCGCTGGATTTCTTCCAGCTTCGTTCCAGGGAACCCAGTTCCGCCAGGGGGAGACGCCGATCCTGCACCTGAAGTCGCCGTCGGGAACCACGCCGGAACAGCAGCGAAGCAAGCTTGACTACCTGAAAGAACTCAACTCGCGCTACGCCCAGACCCATCCCGGCGACTCGGAGTTCGAGGCGCGGATCTCGAGCTACGAACTCGCCTATCAGATGCAATCGGCCGGTCCGGAAGCCGTGGATCTCGGAAAAGAGAGTGAAGCGACGCGGAAGTTGTACGGCATGGACGATCCGGAGACGGAGGCCTACGGGCGCAACTGCCTGCTGGCGCGACGCCTGGTGGAGCGCGGTGTACGCTTCGTGGAACTCTATGCGGGTTCCGGCAGCGGCTGGGACGCGCACACGGACATCGAAGGGAACCACACTCGCCGGTGCCGCGCATCCGACAAACCCATCGCCGGACTGCTTTCCGACCTGAAGTCGCGCGGAATGCTGAAGGACACGCTCGTGGTCTGGGGCGGAGAGTTCGGCCGCACGCCATTCAACGAGAAGGGCAACGGGCGCGACCATAATCCCTGGGGCTTCACGATGTGGTTCGCGGGCGGAGGCGCCAAGGGCGGAAACGTTGTCGGCTCGACCGATGAGATTGGCCTTCGTGCGGTGGAGAAGCGTGCACACGTGCACGACATTCACGCCTCCATCCTGCACCTGCTGGGCCTCGATCATGTACGGCTGACGTACATGCACAACGGACGCGCCGAACGGCCTACGATCGTTTCCGGGAACCTCATCCCCGAGCTGTTTCGATGACGTGGCTGCCGCTGTGGCTGGCGTTGGAATTTGGCGATGACTCCGGGATCGTCGAAGGACTGCTTCGCCGCGACCAGCAAGCCATGGCTTCGTTGTACGACAAGTACGGCCGGGTAATTTACAGCCTGATCCTGCGGATCGTACGCGACACCGCGATCGCCGAGGACCTGACGCAGGAGACGTTCTTGAGGGTCTGGAACCGCATGGCGGCGTTCGATCCGCAGCGGGGAACGCTGGGATCGTGGGTGATCACGGTGGCGCGCAACCGGGCCATCGACTACGTGCGTTCGGTGGAAGGCCGGATGACCCTGGGCTCAACGGAGTTGCTCGAGATCGAGCACCCTTCCCTGTTCACCTCGATCGAGGCCGACCTGATCGGCGCCGATCAACTGCGGAGGATTCAAGCCGCGTTCGCCAAACTCGACCCACGTCATAAGCAGGTGCTGGAACTGGCCTACCTCGAGGGCCTCTCCCAGACCGAGATCGCAGCGCGGCTGAACCAGCCGCTGGGCACCATCAAGACGTGGGTCCGCACGGCTCTGCGGACGCTCCGCGAGGAACTCGGGACGGATCAAAAGCTTTCGCTTGCCCAGAAGCCGGGACGATGAGCTATACTAATTCTGCGTTTGCTGTTCGTACTTGATTTCGAAAGAGTTACTACAACAAGGGGCCGCGGCTGTGCCAGCGCCGCGAGCCCCTTTTGTCATTTGGAATCGGATGGGGCGCAAACGCGAAGTTCGCAGCTAGGCTGCCAGTAAGGATGGTTCGATGAAGGAAAAAGGTACAGTTAAATGGTTTAACGCCGCGAAGGGCTACGGGTTCATCCAAAGGGAAACCGGGGAGGATGTGTTCGTACACTTTAGCGCGATCCAATCGGAGGGATATCGGACGCTGGACGAAGGCGCGCGGGTCGAGTTCGAAGTGACCCGCGGGCCAAAGGGTCTCCAGGCGGCTAACGTGACAATCTCAGCCTAGTTGCTGCAACGTTCGAGGCCGCCTCGCTGAGGCGGCCTCGACATGGAGCCTGTTTGGTTTTCGCAAGACCAGTGATCGAGGTGGAATGAGTAAAGAAGACAACATTGAAGTGATGGGAACGGTGCTGGAGAAATTTCCCAGCGGCTTGTTCAGCGTGCAATTGGATCAGAATCGTGTGGTCCTGGCCCACCTGGCGGGCAGGCTGCGCAAGAACCGGATTCGCGTTCTGGCCGGCGACAAGGTGACGCTGGAAATGTCGCCCTATGATCTGACCAAAGGCCGTATCACCTTCCGCCATCGGTAGTCCCCTTCCAACCGCCGTCTTATGGTTAAGGTGTTGTTCGTCTTCGGTACTCGGCCGGAGGCTATCAAGCTCTGTCCCGTAGTCCTGCACTTGAAGTCCCGCCCGGATCAGTTCGACACCCGCGTTTGCGTGACCGGCCAGCATCGCGCAATGCTCGATCAGGTGCTGGAGGCATTCGCCGTACGCCCGGATTGGGATCTCAACCTGATGCAACCGGGCCAGACCCTGTTCCAATCGACAGCGCGAATTCTCGCCGCACTGGAACCAGTGATGGCGGAAGCCCGCGCCGATGTCGTGCTCGTCCAGGGGGATACGACCTCCACTTTGTGCGGCGCTCTCGCTGGATTCTATGCCCGGGTGCCGGTCGGTCATGTCGAAGCGGGACTTCGCACAGGAGACATGCGACAGCCCTTTCCCGAAGAGATGAACCGGGTTCTGACCGGGCGCGTCACCGATTTCCATTTCGCGCCCACATCGGGTTCGGCCGGAAACCTGCGGGCCGAAGGGATCCCCGACAGCCGGGTTTTCGTCACGGGCAATACCGGAATCGACGCTGTGCTGCACGTTCAGCGGGAACTCGAGGCGGGGCGCCTGCGGGCCGGGAAAATCGAAGGACTCGACGCTTCCAAGCGCCTGATTGTCGTCACCGCACATCGCCGCGAGAGTTTCGGCGATGGTTTCGAACGAATCTGCCGGGCGCTTGCCCGGGTAGCCTCGCGCGGCGACGTGCAGATCGTGTACCCGGTCCACCGGAATCCCAAGGTTCAGGATCCGGTGACCCGCCACCTGGCGATGCATCCGAACATCCTGCTGCTGGAGCCCCTGGACTACGTACCCTTCGTCGACCTGATGCGTCGAGCCGATCTCCTGATTACCGACTCCGGGGGCATTCAGGAAGAAGGGCCCTCGCTTGGAAAGCCCATTCTGGTGATGCGGGAAAAGACGGAGCGGCCGGAAGCAGTGGCCGCGGGCACGGTGCGCCTGGTCGGCACGGATGAAGAACGCATCGTCTCGGAGGCCGCGCGGCTTCTCGACGATTCTTCCGCGTACGAGGCCATGGCACGCGTCCACAATCCCTATGGCGACGGGCTTGCTTCCGGACGCATCGCCGGCCATCTGCTTGCGCTCCTCAACTAGTGCGATAGAGGGTACCGACGGCGAAAAACTCGTTGCGTTGCAGGGTTTCGATGCGCCAGCCGTGCCCGGAGGCCCAGTCGGCCACGACCTCGGCCCGCCGCGGGACTAGTTCCCAGGGACGCTTATGGGCATTCACCAGAGCTTCCCGGAACAGGCGCAGATCCGGGTGTTTCTCCTGGACGGTGAACACCCAGCGAGCGCCCGGCTTGGTAATCTCCGATCCGTTGCGGAGCACGGCCCGGATCTCGTCGTCGGAAGTGAGAATGTCGAAGAATCCGGAAGTGACCAGGATGTCGGCGTCATGAAGCGCCATTTGCTCCAGCACAAAGGCGTTGTTGCGCATGAACCGGATGTCCGGCCGATGGGCATCGCGGGTCCGCGCAACGCCCAGCACTACCGACTCCTTGTCGTAATCGCCGGCCACGATCATGGCCCGGCCGCGAGGAATCATGAACAGATATGACCCCATTCCCGCCGCGAGGTCGAACACCACGGGCTTCTCATACTGGTTCACTGCCGCGCGGAGTTGGTCGACCAGCAGCGCCCGGCGTGAGCGGACACCCACCGAAATCGAGTGATTCAAAATCGCCCGGTCGACAGCAACGCCAAGCGGCGAAATTCCGCGCGGGTGGTTTTGATAGATGTACTCGATCATCATGCCGGAATCGAAGCCGCGCCTCCACCCCAGCCTGACGCCTTCGCTGAGCTGGCCGACCGTCCGCAGGAATGTCCCGAGAAACCAATATCGCATCAGTCTGTATTCCGGTAGAACGCCCCGCCTGGGCCGGCCTTCGAGTTCACCAACGAATCTCGGCTCCCACTGGGCAGCCGAGAGGTGTTTGCGAGTCTATCATAGGGTGTCAGCGTTTACGTCGAAAAGACGCATCTCATCCGGTGGCTCGAAAGTGACCATGACCGCGGCTGTGCGTTTGCTGTCGTCGGCCCTGCTGGTTTCGTTTCTGTATGGCCTTTGGGCCAACCGGTTACTCGACCAGCCGGTCTGGAGCCCCACCGGGCTGACCCGGTTGGCTTGGTTCTGTGCCCTCTACAGCGCTATCGGACTTCCGCTCCTGCGCTGGGTACCGCAACATTTCGCCCGAGTTCTGCTCGGGGCGGCCGTGTTGTGGAGCGTGTGGATGGCCGGTTGGATCCCGGTGGCCGCGGCCGCCCTGTTTCTGGCAGCAGCCTACGTCGTCGGAACCTATGCCACGCGCCGTTTCGACTGGCTGGCACTGGCCGCGGGGATTGGCGTCTATTCGCTGGCTACGGGCGCCCTGATGTTCTTTCCCGTCAACTCGCCGGGGTTGCACCTGGTGCTCCACCTGGCGCCGTTGCTCGCCGGGTGGCGCCGGCTTCGCATCGTGCTTGCATCCACGGGCGCGATGGACGGCCCCAAGTGGCTGAGCTTTGCCGTCGGATTCGTGGCCTTGGCCCATCTCGCCGCAGCGCTCAAGCCGGAGGCGGGACCCGACGCACTCACAATGCACCTGGCATTGCCTGCGGAGGTAGCCCGGCAGGGGTTCTGGCACTTCGACGTCGCGCGGACCGCCTGGGCGGTGATGCCGATGGGCGCCAACTGGACGTTCACCGCCGTCTACCTGACGGGCGGCGAGTGGGCTTGCCGCCTGCTCAACTACGCGTACTTTCTGATCCTGCTCGCCTTGTTATGGCACACGGCTCGAATCGTGGGAGGAGAAGCGGGACTGGCCGTGCTGCTGTTTGCAACGACGCCGTTGACCCAACTGGTCACGGCCTCGCTGTTCGTCGAGAATTACTGGGCGGTCGTGATCCTGGCTACGTTCGCTTCCGCCTGGCAGTATCGCCGTACGCGGGCGCCGGAGGACCTGTGGCTAGGCGCCTGGTTCGCCGGCTGTTCGCTGGCGGCAAAAGCCGGAAGCGTTCCCCTGATTGTCGCGATCGTTCTCGCTTTGCAAGGCCGAAGTCTCTTGAAGCGAATCCCCGCGGCCTTGGCCGTTCTCGCCCTGGCCGGCTCTTATCCCTATCTGAACGCCTGGTGGAGAACCGGTAACCCGATCTTTCCGTTTGCCAACTCCTTCTTCCGGTCGCCGCTGTTCGAAGCGCGCGACCTGGTCGACGCGCGGTTCCCCGGTGGGCTTCACTGGAGCACATTATCCGACCTGACATTCCGCTCCCACCGCTTTGTGGAAGGCCAAGACGGAGCCTTGGGCTTCCATTGGTGGTTCGCGCTGCCGCTCGCGGTTCTGGTTCGGTGGACTCGCGGCCGGTGGGCGGCGCCGCTTGCTGTAGCGGGCGGCCTGGCCGCCTTTGCCTGGCAGGCGAACCTCCGCTACCTCTACTCCGTTCTTCCCATCGCCAGCGTGATGGTGGCGCTCGTCCTGGCCGGGTTGAGGCAGCGAGGCGTTTCTTCGCGAGCCATTCTCTCCGGAAGCCTGGTCCTGGCCTTTCTGAACTTTTGCTTCCTGCCGGCGTCCGGCTGGCTCCATAAAGACTTCTGTCTGAACCCGCTCGATCCGAATGCGGCCGCACGTTATCTGGAGTGGGCAGCCCCGCAACGGCGGCTGATCGAATGGCTGAATCGGCACGCCGCCGGGCAGACCGTCGTGGCGCTGTCCGGCAACGCAGTCGCCGGACTCGACGCCAGAGCGTACACCAACTCCTGGCATCACCCACGATTCCAGGCAGGCCTGCTGGCTGCCGAATCGCCTGAAGACATCGCACGACTGACCGGTTCGCTGGGAGCGCTGCAGGCGATCGCGCCACCCTCCGTCCTACCGAGTCCCGCGCTGCGGGAGTTCGTCGACCGTTACACCGAACAGGAGTTCTCCTTCGGAGGCTGGAGTGCTTTCCGCATCCTGCCCGCGCCGGTTGAGCGGCCCGCGCTTGTATTGGCGCCGGGCGTTCATGATGACGCGGATCGGGGATTCCACTATCGGGGTTCGTGGTTCACCGACACGCAGTTTCCGGAGGCTGCGCACGGCACCATCACCTACACCCGGCAGCCAAACGCCTCCGTGCGGTTTCGTTTCCGCGGATCAATGCTGACGTACGTCTACACCCGTGCGCCCAACCGGGGACGAGTGACGCTGGACGTCGATGGCAAGACCAATCAACTCATTGACTTGCGGGCGGAGACGGTCGAGTGGCAGAGGAAGCACCTGATTACTGTGGGACCTGGAGAGCATACTGCCACGCTCTCTGTCACAGGAGACGGCTTTGCCGATATTGACGGCTGGGTTATCGAGGAATGATGCCGGGAGCCAACCGCATGCGCTGCTCCCGGCAAACCGAGCAGATGTCTACCGCTTCTTCAACTTCACGACCGTGACCTTGTTGGCCTCGATCTTCACCTTTTCGTTCACCGGCATGAAGTCGTGGGGTTCGGCCCGAAGGTCGTACTCGCCGGGTGGAATAAGCATTCCCCCGCCCGGGTTGTTGAGCTCGTCGACAAAACCCCAGTAGCGATCATTGAGGTAGATCGGGCCAAGATCACCCGAAGTCACCGACATGAACGAATCAGGCTGGTCCGGACCAAACCGCAGCCGGCCGAACGGGCCCTTGGGCAATTCCGCCTTTTCCAGCTTGTACTTGATCTTGGTCGTCTTCTTCGCGGTCACGGTCACCTTGGTCGTGTAATCCTTGAACCGAGGGTCGCGCAGGGTAACCTCGTGCTGGCCGGCCGCAACGGGATACTTCTCGGGCACCGTGAAGCGCCCCGCCGGGCCAATGTATTTGCCATCGACAAAGAGGCCGGCACCTGTAGGATTACCACGCGCCTTAATGTAACCGTCATCGTCCGCCGCAAACATCGGGAGCGAAAACAGGGAAACCACCAAGAGAATTTTCGTCAACAATCGCATAGTCATCACTCTACGTTTATTCAATCCTTCTGCCGGGCGGGGCCATACAGAACCCGGCCCGGCCTCTGTTGCGTCATTTGGCCATCCCAGAGCACGGGCAGTCCATTCACCAGCACATGCACGAACCCGTCGGCATATTGACGCGGATTCTCAAAAGTCGCTCTATCGAGTACTTTGGCCGCATCAAACAGCGCCACATCAGCCTTTTGCCCCGGGCGAATCAGGCCACGGTCTTGAATCTTCAGCCGGTTGGCCGGAAGTGAAGTCATCTTCCGGACGGCTTCCTCTAAGTGTAACATCCGGCGGTCCCTCACATATCGTCCCAGGACGCGGGCGAAGGTCCCGTAGTTCCTGGGATGAGGGACGCCGTCCTCCGGGTTTAAGGTTCCGCCGTCGGAGGCGATCATGGTCCAGGGATATTGCAGGATCGCCAGCAGGTCGCGTTCATCCATGGAGTGATAAATCACCGAACAACCACCCTTTTTCTGGATCTCGATCACGAGTTCGGCCGCGCTTTCGACGGTCGGCGCCTTGCCTCGCTGATCGCTGATGGCGGCCAGGCTCTTGCCGGCCATCGCCCGATCGAACCCGCAACTCGCCATCACGACGTTTTTGGGGTCGCCGCCTCCCCTATCGTCCCGGATCCTGCGGACGATCTCCGCCTTGATCCGCGCCCGTTGTCCGGGGTCGCCTAGTCGCACCAGCAACTGGCTGCGGCCCCCCGCCTGCGCCCATTGAGGAAACAGCGCCGCGCTGCCCGTGTTGGACGCAGTATAAGGATACTGGTCCAGCGTCACGTCAACACCCCGGCTTCGCGCCTCATCGATCAGTTTGAGCGTGTCCGCGCTGCGGCCCCAATTCGGCGCCCCAATGATCTTGTGGTGCGTGACCTGCACCGGCAGACCGCCTTCTACACCGATGCGGATGGTCTCCTTCACCGCATCCAGAACCGAGGCCGCCTCGTCGCGTATATGGCTGATGTACATGCCGCCTGAGTTCCCCGCGACCCGCGCCAACTCGATCACTTCTTCGGTCGACGAGTAGTTGCCTGGCACGTAAAACAAGCCCGACGAAAGGCCAAAGGCGCCCTGCCGCATCGCCTCCGCCACCAGTTGTTTCATCCGATCGATTTCCCCGCCAGTCGCGGGCCGATTCTCCAACCCGATGACCTTCTCCCGAACACTTCCCTGCCCCACAAAAGAGGCGAAGTTGAGGGCGATCGGAGTTCTCGCGACTTTGGCCAGGAAGTCGCCGAGCGGGAGAGGAGACCCGCCGTCGTTGCCTTCCACCACTGTCGTCACTCCCTGGCGGATCGCGTTTTCTGCGGACGGAAAGGCAAACAAGCCATGGCGTACATGGGAATGGATGTCGATGAAACCAGGGGTCAGGATCAGGCCCTTCGCGTCGATGACCTTTCGGCCGGTTGCTCCGTGCAGGTACCCCACGGCGGCAATGGTGTCCCCTCGGATCGCGACGTCGGCGACGTACCACGGATTCCCGGTGCCATCGACCACGCGAGCCCCGCGAATCAGAATGTCATAGGAAGGTTGTGAAAACAGGAATCCAGCGAAAAACAGGACACCAGCCAGCGTCCGAAGCATGGCCGTATTCTAGCAATGCGGATGAGCCCTGCCCGCCCTGCGCACCGTTGTGTCCAAAAAGGAGCCACCAGTGTGTCCAAGTGTACACTAGCGTCCGATTTTCGGCGGCGAGGAGATGGTCGAAAACAACAACGAAACGACCACCATCACCGCGATAATGCTGGCAACCACCATAGCGTTCCTCCGTTCCCTGCACCGCTGGGTAGCAATTCGCGCGCCAAACTCGTCTGGTTCCAAGAACGAAGTGCGAGCCGGGTTTCCTTTTGTGTTACGGTGCAACTATGCGCGTGGATCTAGCCTTCGGAAAAACCGGGCTCACGACAACATTGCCGGAGGGTTTCCGGTACACCCTGCTGGAAGCGCGATCGGCGACTCCGCTCGCCGACTCAGCTATGGCGTTGGAAAAAGCGCTCGACCAACCCATCGGCAAGCCGTCTCTGTCGGAACTGGCGCGAGGCAAGTCCAGCGCGGCCATCTCGGTTTGTGACATTACCCGCCCGGCGCCCAACCAACGGACCTTGCCGCCCATCCTGCGGCGATTGGAACAGGCCGGTATCCCCGCGGAGCGCACCACGATTCTCATCGCCACCGGTCTCCACCGCCCGGCAACCGATGCGGAGATCCGGGAAATCCTGGGCGAGGACGTCGCCAAGAGATACCTCATCGGCAATCACAACGCCCGCAACAGGGAAGAACATCGAAATCTCGGCGTCACTCGATCGGGAACACCTGTTTGGGTGGACCGCCGCCTCACCGACGCCGACCTCCGCATCACCCTCGGCTTCATCGAACCGCACCTGATGCTGGGCTTCTCCGGCGGCAGGAAGCTGATCGCGCCCGGCCTGGCGGCTCAAGAGACGATCAAAGTGCTCCACAGCCCGAAGTTCATGCGCGACCCCCGCGCCGTGGAGGGGTCGGTCGAGGACAATCCCCTGCACCGGGAACTGCTGGAAATCGCCGCGATGGCCAGGCATGACTTCATGTTGGACGTGGCTCTCAGCCGCGACCGGCAGATCGCGGGCGTGTTCGCCGGCGATCCGGTGGAGGCGCACCGCGCGGGTGTTGCCTTCGTCCGCCGCGCTCTCCTCGAGACGCTCCCGGCGCCCGTCGACGCGGTCATCACCACCTGCGCCGGCTACCCGCTGGACCTCACCTTCTATCAGGCCGTCAAGGGCATTACCGCCGCCCAGCACATCCTCAAGCCCGGCGGCCGGATCCTCCTCGTCGCCGCCTGCGAAGAAGGCGCGGGCGCGCCCGAATTCAGCCGCATGATCAGCCAGTTCCCTTCCGACAAGGAGTTCATGCGGCACGTCGAGCAGGCGCCGGTCGTGGTTGATCAGTGGCAACTCGAGAAGCTCGGGTTGGTCACGGCCAGGTACCAACTCTTCTTCTATGTCCCGGGACTTCCGGCAGAGTACCGTGGTTCCTTGTGGGGCCGGTCGTTCGACACCGTCGGCGAAGCGATCGCGGCAACCCTCCACGGCTTGCCGCCCGATGCCCCAGTCGCCGTGATTCCCGAGGGGCCATACGTCTTCCCGCGCCTGGAGGCGGCCGCGTGAGAACCCTCCTCTGCCTGGCCTTGCTGGCCGGTCCCGTCCACGCGGAAAAGCTGTTCAACGGCAGGAACCTGCAGGGTTGGGAGGTGGATACCGCATCTCTTTGGTCCGTCCGGGACGGCATGATTGTCGGCAAATCTCCCGGCCTCAAATACAACGGCTTCCTCCGCACCCGGAAACACTATTCGAATTTCCGATTGACGCTCAAGTTCCGCCTGATCAACGGAGAAGGCAACAGCGGCATCCAGTTCCGCAGCAAACCGGTGCCGGGGTCGCACGAGGTTTCAGGCTATCAGGCTGACATCGGCCAGCAGTATTGGGGGTGTCTCTACGACGAATCGCGGAGGAAGAAAGTGCTGGTGCAGGCGACGCCCGAGTCCCTGGCGAAGCTCGACAAAACCGGCTGGAACGAGTACGTGATCACGGCCAGGGGCAACCACATCACGCTGGAGTTGAACGGGGTGAAGACGGTGGATTTCGAGGAGGCCGAACCGGGCATTGAGACCACCGGGTTCCTGGCGTTACAGATCCATGGCGGGCCGCCGATGGAAGTGTACTTCAAGGACATCGAGATCCGTGAATTGAAGTAACCCTCCCGCGATCTGGTCCGTGCCGCGACTGCCGTTGCGTTTGGCAAGGAGCCCACGGCGTAAGCCGTGGGGTTGGGATCGGCTGGGAGCCCACGGCGTAAGCCGCGGCGTTGCCGACGCCCTCCACGGTTCCCGATGGCCCGCACCATCGTTTTCTTCAGAGCCGCGAGCGTCAGAAGCCGTGAAAAAACAGGGACGGTCACCCCGTTTTTCCGACCACAACTCGTTGATCTTGCACGAAACGTTGATCGGAAAACGGGGTGGCTGTCCCGTTTTTTCACAGTCCCCCCAGCGAGCGGTGCGCAGTTCCGATCGCTTGGGGATTCAAACCTGGGGTCGAGTTTGCTCCTGACGCGGCAGTCCGGGCTGCTGGGCGGGGGTGTTTACCGCCGTGTCCGGGGGCGGAGAGTCCGGTCGAGCCACGCGTAGGCTCTCTCGCGGATTGGCTTGGGAAACGAATGCCCCCCGTCGTACACGTGGTAGTCAAACGCGTCCGGCGCGCCAAGGAAGCGATACAGCCGCCGCAACTGCCGCGCCGCGGCCAGGCCGCTCTTCCAGGTGTCGCCCACCGAGTTCATGTCCAGGTAAGGCCTGGGCGCAATCAGCGCCTGCAACTCGTGCCAGTCGGTCGGAGTCTCCCCCGCCTGCAGGTATTTGCGCAACGGCGCCATATAGGTGAAGCGCGATACCCCTGCGCCCTCTTCCACCGCCTGCCGGGCCCAGGCGAACGGATTCGCCGACCCGGCAAAGTGCATGATGCCCGCATTCGACACGGCCGCCGCGATCCGTTCGTCATAAGCCGCCAGAAGGGCCGCGTTGTGCGCGCCCAGCGAAAAGCCGATCGCGCCAATTCGGGTCCGGTCCACCGAGTCGAGCGACTCCAGGTAGTCGACCCCGCGGCGATGGTCCCACAGCATCTTGCCCAGCATCGACCAGTCGGGATGCTTCCGGTAGAGCGCCGTGGTGTCGAGCGCCTGCAGACCAGGCGTTATCCGTTCGCCGGTCGAGAAGACCTCCTGAGTCAGGACGATATACCCACGCCTGGCCAATTCGATCGAATACCACCAATACTCGTTCTCGGCCTGACCGATCATGGCCGCGTTGCCGTGCTTAGTGGTCGGCATGCATGAGACGATGGCCGGTGCCCGTCCCTCGATTCTCTCCGGGATCAGCAGGTACGACGTGATCTCCTCATCGGCTTCGACACGATAGGCCAGTTTGCGCAACCGGTATCCGTCGCGCGCTTCCTCCCACAGAGTGCGCGCCTGGAGTGCCGGCGGCTGACTGGGACCGTTACCCAGCAGATAACTCCACGAGACTTGAATCCGTCGCCGCTTGGCCTTCCACTCACCCGGCGTCGCCACCGGTGCGCACCGGCCGTTCATCCGTTCGGTCAACAAATCACTAAGCGCGATGGCCGGTTCGGCGAAACCCGGTGACGGGACCGAAGACCAACACTGCCGCTGGTCTTCCCCAATACCTGGCAACTGCGCCCACGCCGCGGTTGCGGCCAGGAGCAGGGTTGCAGGGATCATCGGCCGTGCGGCAAGGAATCGCGAAACGGAAAAAACGGTGCGGTTCATAGAACGCTTCATCTTACATCTCCCGCCACTTACCTGCGCTATGCCGGCTCCGGCTACAATAACGGGCTCATGCTAGTCATCGACGCTCACCTCGACCTTGCCTGGAACGCCATCGGTTGGAATCGCGACCTTCGCCAAACCGTCAACCAGATCCGCCTGTCCGAAGCGGGAATGACCGAAAAGGGCCGGCAGACCGGCACTGTCGCATTCCCGGAGATGAGGAAAGGCGAGGTTGGCCTTTGTCTGGCCACCGTGCTGGCGCGCAGCAATCCCAAAGCGCGCACGGTGCTCGACTTCCGGAACCAGGAGATCGCCTACGCGAGCGCCCAGGGCCAGTTGGCCTACTATCGGGTGCTCGAAAGCCAGGGCGTCATTCGCATCGTCAAGGATTGGCCGTCCTTCCAGGCATGCTTTGATTCGTGGAAGCGCGGCGAGGCGGACCCGCCCTTCGGCTTCATCATTAGTATGGAGGGCGCCGACCCGATCGTGTGGCCGGGACAACTGGACTCCTGGTGGGAGGACGGGTTGCGGGTGATCGGACTGGCTCACTACGGGCCGAGCGCCTACGCGCACGGCACGGCCTCCGAAGGCGGGTTGACCGCCGCCGGCCGTGAACTCCTAACCAGAATGCGCGAACTCGGTGTGATCCTGGACGCCACGCACATGGCCGACCAGAGCTTCTTTGAAGCGCTCGACCGTTTTGATGGCCCGGTGCTGGCCAGCCACAACAACTGCCGCGCCCTGGTGCCGGCCGACCGCCAGTTCAGCGATGAGCAGATCCAGTTGCTGATCGAACGGGACGCGGTGATTGGCGCAGCCTTCGACGCGTGGATGATCGTCCCCGGCTGGGAGCGCGGGGCCGGCGACCATCCTCCCTGCGTGATGGAAGACGTCCTCGATCACGTGGACCACATTTGCCAGTTGGCGGGCAGCGCGCGCCACTGCGCCATCGGTACCGATCTGGATGGCGGCTACGGCACGGAGCAGACGCCCAGCGACCTCGACACGATCGTGGATCTACAGAAAATTCCCGCCATGCTGCGCCGGCGCGGCTACACCGAGGTCGACATCGAGGGTATTTTCCATGGCAACTGGCTTCGCTTCTTCCAGCGCGCCTGGGGTGGATAGGCTGGGCTGAAGGCGGACTGGACGCCGAGGTGAGAGTCTAGCCGTGTCCCCAGCGTGGCCGGGCAGCGGCCCGGCGATTGCGCCGCCCGATGCTTCGAGCGCAGCCTCTCGGCGTTAGGTATACTCGGAACAACCATGGATTTCTGAAATGGAAATCCCCCGCACACTTCTGCCGGTTGGGATTAGGGGTAAGGGGTTACATCCTCCAACAAGGAGACACTTTCCATGAGTCTTAGTCAACTGGCCCGCTCCATTCGCGAGTCGGTTACCCTGAAGCTGAATCAGACTGCCGCGCTTCTTCGCGAGAAGGGCGAACCTGTCATCCATTTAGGCGGCGGCGAGCCGAAGAGCAAGACGCCGCTCGATGCAATCGTCAGTTGCACCTCCGTTCTCAACTCCGGCGATATCAAATACACGCCGCCGGACGGGATTCCTTCCCTCAAGAAAGCCATCATTCGTTACACCGAAGAGAACTACGGCCGCCAGGTGCGGCCGGAAAACGTGTTGGCCTCCAGCGGCGCCAAGCAGTCCATTATGGTGATGCTGCACGCCATCCTCGACCCCAAGGACGAGGTGATCTTCCCTGCCCCCTACTGGGTAAGCTACCCGGAGATGGTGAAACTCGCAGGCGGCGTGCCCGTCGTGGTACGACCGGAAGACGGCAGCTTTCATCCCACCATTCGAGAGGTCGCGGACTCCATCGGTTCTTATACAAAAGCCATCATTTTGAATAGTCCGAACAACCCCTCGGGGGTGATGTACTCGAAGGATTTCATCCGGGAAGTGGTCGACTTGTGCGCGCAGCGGTCGTTGTATCTGATCATGGACGACACGTACAACCGGCTGGTGTTCGACGGGCGGTCGCCGGTCAACTGTTACGACTTCAGTAGCGAGGACATTGACCAGTCAAAGCTGGTGGTGATCAACTGTGTGTCAAAGATGTATGCGATGACGGGATTCCGCATCGGCTGGGCTGTGGCGAGCCGCGAACTCGTTCAGGCCACGGCGACCATCCAATCGCAGCAGACCTCCGGCCCCGCGACGCCGTCGCAGTGGGCGGCGGTCGGCGCACTCACCGGGGTACAATCCTCTATCGAGGCGCTCCGCATGACCCTCGAGAACAACCGCAATCTTCTCGTCGACCGGTTGAAGGTGTTCCCCGGGATTCGAGTGACCAAGCCGGACGGAGCGTTCTATTGCTTCCCGGACTTCAGCCACTACATGAAGGACTCGCAGAAGCTGGCCGAGTTCCTGCTGGAGAAAGTCCGCGTGGTGACAGTGCCGGGCCGCGAGTTCGGCATGGAAGGCCACCTGCGTCTGAGTTTCTGCGGGACGGCGAAAGAAATCACCGAGGGCGTCGAACGGATGCGCTGGGCCCTCGACCCGACCGCTCCGAATGAATTGTACCTGGGCGACCGGCGCCTGGTGCGGGATTGGATGTGACGGGAGAGTCCTCCGCTATGAACGTATACACTGAGATCGCTTCACCCGCCCAGAAAGAAGCCGGCTTGGCCGCCAGCATCCACGGATTGCAGAATCACGGCCTTTCCAATCTGAAGCGCGTGTACTGGAATTTGACCACGGCCGCGCTGTACGAGGAGGCCGTGTTCCGCGGAGAGGGAACCATCTGCCACCTGGGTCCGTTCGTGGTTCATACGGGCAAGCACACGGCGCGCGCCGCGGCGGACAAGTTCGTCGTGCGCGAGCCCACCAGCGATTCGTGGATCTGGTGGGGGCAACACAATCGCCCCTTCAATCCGGAGGGTTTTAACAGCCTGCTTTCCCGCTTGCTGGGATATCTGCAGGGCCGCGACGTCTTCGTCCAGGATTGTTTTGCCGGCGCGGATCCCGACTATCGCATGCCGGTACGGATCTTGACGGAACTGGCGTGGCACAGCCTGTTCGCTCGGACCATGTTCCTGAAACCGGTGACGCTCGACGAGTACCGCCGGCATGTCCCCGAATTCACGGTGATCGCAGCGCCGGGGTTCAACGCGTCGCCGCTCATCGATTCGACTCGTAGTGAGACGTTTATCATCCTGAACCTGGCCGAGCGCATCGCTATCATCGGCGGTTCGAGTTACGGCGGCGAGATCAAGAAAACCATCTTTACTGTCTTGAACGCCCTGCTGCCGTTCCAGGGTGTGATGCCCATGCACTGCTCGGCCAACGTCGGCGACGGCGGCGACGTGGCGATCTTCTTCGGGCTTTCGGGGACCGGGAAGACGACTCTGTCGGCCGATCCCAAACGTCACCTGATTGGCGACGACGAACATGGCTGGTCCGATAGTGGCGTGTTCAATTTCGAGGACGGCTGCTACGCCAAGGTGATCCGGCTATCGGCCGAGGCCGAGCCTCAGATCCACGCGTGCACGCGGCGCTTCGGCACGATTCTCGAGAATGTCGTCTTCGACCGCCGCAGCCGCCGGCTTGATCTCAACGACGACAAGCTGACGGAGAACACTCGCGGGGCCTACCCGCTCAGCTACATCGACAACGCCCTCGACGAGAAACGCGCCGGCCACCCGTCGAACGTCGTGTTCCTCACCTGCGACGCTTCCGGCGTCCTGCCTCCCATCTCGCGGCTGACGGCGGACCAGGCCGTCTACCACTTCATGTCGGGATACACGAGCAAGATCGCCGGGACGGAGATCGGACTCGGCAAAGAACCGGTGATCACGTTCAGCGCTTGTTTCGGTGCGCCGTTCATGGTGCATCATCCGTACAAATACGCGCAAATGCTGAAGGCGAAAATCCTGAAGGCCGGCGCGACCGTCTGGATGGTGAACACCGGGTGGACGGGCGGTTCGTTCGGGATCGGCAAACGGATCAGCATTCACCATACGCGGGCACTGCTGAATGCGGCGTTGGAGGGACATCTCGACAACGTCGAATACTGGCGGGATCCGGTGTTTGGCTTCGATGTGCCCAAAACCTGCGAAGGGGTGCCGGAGTCGATTCTCGACCCCTCGCAAACCTGGCCGAGCCGCCAGGAGTACTTCCGCAAGTACGACACGCTGGCCTCGCGGTTCATCGAGAACTTCCACCTGCTCGGGATGCAGGAGGGCTGTCCGGCGGGGTTGGAGGAGTTCGGCCCCAAGCGGATGGCCGAAGCGGCGCTCGTGTCGAATTAGGCGCTTCGTTTCACGAATACAGTCACCGTTAGCACTTTTGTGGGGCGGGCCCCCCGGCCCGCGGCCGGCCCCCGGCCGGCTTTCTCGGCGACTGAGGTTATCCGATCCGCAATTTTGCCCACCGGCTGTGGGTATCGCCTCCCTGCGTGCACCAGAAGCCGGCCAGCGCGTGGCGGTCGTCGAGCCTCGAAAGCTTGGGAGCGCCGTAGGCGATGGCATCGTGGCTGGACGGATACGTGTCGGTGCGGACGACGCCGAGCGATTCCTTGCCATACGCGTCCCACAGCAGGACGGAGTTGACTACATCCCACGTGCGGCCGCCGTCTTCGGAGAGCGCAGCCTTGATCCCCGGCAGCGGCGTGTTCTCTCGGTGCGAGTAGATCAGAATCAGCCGCCCGTCGCCGAGTTCGACCGCACAATTGGATTGGCCGTGGATTCCGGTCCCGAACGGTGGGTTCCACTCGCGTCCAAAGGGATCGCGCGAGGTGATGACGTGGAGATCGAAGGACGTCTGGAGCTGCGATTCCGCGGTCCAGGCCGTGCTGAGGAGAGTGCCGTCGGCCCGCCGAGTGGTGATGGCGTGCGAGTACGAACGGTTCTGCTCCGTCCCAACGGCAACCCGGTGCTTGTCAAACCACGTTCGGCCGCCATCGCGAGAGTACATGGCGTAGATGTTGAGGTCGAACGGGCCGTCGTCGTCGTAGGTCTTCCAGGTCTCGAAGGTGTGGAACCAGGTGCCGTCTTCAAGCTCAATCACGCGCCCGTACGGTGCCACCTCCTGGTGGCTCTCGAAGTGAGGGCGGATCTCGGCGGCCACCGGATCGGACCAGGTGCGGCCCTGATCGTACGATCGGAAGACGCAGGTCTCGAGCGGAGCCAGGCCCTGCGTCTGCTGGTTGAACACCAGCAGGTCCGGGTCGGAGTGATCGAGGCGCATGGCGCGAAGAACCAGGGAGCCGTCCCGGAGGGCGGTCAGCGTTCCCTCGAGGTAGTTGTAGTGCACGGGATCGAGGCCGCGGCGGCGGACGGGACCTTCTCGGTCCCAGGTGACGCCGCCATCCCGCGTGCGCAGGATCTCCAGCGCCCCATCCGGCGAGTAGATGGCACCGGATGTCTTCACCACGCAGATCCACTCGTCCGGGGAGAAGCAGAGAATGTCCGGATAAAAGACTCCCAGCACCCGGTGGCCCGGCAGAGGATTACGGAGGATTACGCCTTTGTCAACGATTTCCAGTTTCATGATGTTTTCGCGTGAGCGGTCGGGGTATCGAAAGCCCTCCCTGGCGGTCGGGCCTCGGATTGGTTAGTGCCGCTGGCGGAACCACTCCAGCGTCAGCCGCATGCCCTCCTCAAAACTGAAACGCGGCGAGTGGCCCAGGTCCCGGACGGCTAACGTCGTGTCGGCCTGCGAATGGCGGACGTCGCCTGCCCGCGGTGGGCCATGGACTGCCTCCAGTTGAACTCCTTCGAGCCGCTGCAGCAGGTCCCAGGCCTGATTCAAAGTGATGCGGCCGCCGTTGCCCCCGTTGTACACCTTACCCGCGACGCCCGGCGCCTTGGCCGCTTTGAGATTCAGATCCGCAACGTCTTCCACGTACGTGAAGTCGCGCGACTGCTCGCCGTCGCCGTGGATGGTCGGACACTGGCGCCTCAAGATCGCCTTCAGGAACAGCGAGAGCACGCCGGAGTACGGGCTGGACGGATTCTGGCGAGGCCCGTACACATTGAAATAACGAAGGGCTACCACCTCGACTCCGAAGCACTTGGTGAACACCGAAGCGTAGTATTCGCCGGCCAGCTTCTGGAGAGCGTAAGGCGACAGCGGGCTCGGCTTCATCGCTTCGGCCTTCGGAAGAACTTCGGTATCCCCGTAGGCCGAGGAGGAGGCCGCATAGACCACCCGCCGCACATTGCCTTCCCGGGCCGCGCGGAATACCTGAAAGGTTCCGTCGATATTCACTTCGTGAGAAGGAACGGGATCGTCGATGGAACGCGGGACCGAAGGGATGGCCGCCTCGTGAAAGACGTACTCCGCGCCGTCGATGATCGGGGCGATGGAGTGATAATCGCGAATGTCCTCAACCTGCAGGTCGACCGAGGAACTCACCTCTTCCAGATTCTCTTCGCTGCCGCTCAGCAGGTTGTCGATGACGGTGACCCGGCCGGCCCCCTGCCGGAGCAGCGTACGAACCAGCGCAGAGCCGATGAACCCGGCGCCGCCTGTGACCACGATCTTACTCATGCCGTCTGCGCCATCGACGCGATCTGCGATTCAAGATAGCGCAGCGAACGCTCGGCGATTGCCACCGGACCGGGCTTGAAATCGAATACCTCGAGCGAGACCCAGCCCGAATAGTTCCTCCGCTGCAGGACCTCGAAGAGGGAGCGGAAGTCATAGTCGCCCGTGCCGGGATAACGGCCGTCCATTTCGTTGACATGGACGTGGCGGATGTAGTCGAAGTAGCGATCGACGATGGCAGCGTGCGGTTCGGTTTCGTCCGCGGCATTGTGGGAGTCGAACATGGTGCGGATGGCTGGGCTGTTCAACTCCTGGACGATGGACACCGCCTCGGCAACGGTGTTGCAAACGTCGGAGTCGGCGGAAGGGAGCGCTTCCACCAGGATGGTGACGCCCCGCTCCGCGGCTTGCGCGGCAACCGAACCAAACCCGTCCACCCAACGGCGAGTGGACTCGGCGCGGGTCGATCCTCCGGTGCTGCGCCGCTGCGCGGGAGATCCGAACACCAGGATGCCGCCCGGACCGAGATCGGCGCAGAGATCGATGAGGGAGCGGATATGATTCCAACTGCGCTCGCGCAGTGCATTGTCCGGGGTCGTGACGTGAAGTCCCTTCGGGCTCACCATCAGCCAATGAAGCCCGACAAATTCCAGTCCTTCGGACGCCATGATGTCGCGATACTCCCGGCGCTGGCCGGCGGAGATCTGTTGGGGATCCTCGGCGAGCGTAAAATGGGCGATTTCGATGCCGGTATAGCCGGCTTTCCGGATCGCGCGGCAGCCATCGGCGAAATTCCATTTGTCGAAAACTTCGTTACAGATGGAGTGACGGAAGAAAAAGGCCATTCAAGGGCTAGTTTAGTACATGAACCCGCTTCACTGTTTCTCCGGCGGTGGCAGTAAACGAGGACTGGTAGTCGTCAAACGAATAGCGGTGCAGCAAACGGCGAAGGAGGCCGCCGTCGAAGCGAGAGAGATCCTCGACAGCGCGGGCGAAGGAAGACGCGCTCGCGTTCACGCTGCCGATAATGGCCTGATTGCCGATGATGAGGTCGAGGAACGCAAGGTCTCCGGAGCCCTGGGTCGCGCCGAGGATCACGCAAACGCCGAGGGGAGCGAGGGCTCGGATGCCAGCATAGGCTGCGGCGACCGCGCCGGTGGCTTCGAGGATGATGTCGAAGCGGCCCTCGATGCTCGCCAGATACCTCGCGCCGGCGTGCTCGGCCAGAAGAGCACGGGGATGTCCTGGTGGCTCCAACGAATGGAGAGACGGCGAGATGCCGCGCGACCGGAAGGCCATCGCTGCGAGCAGGCCGACTGGACCGGCACCCAGGATCAGGGCCGTGCGGGCAGGTTCCTCACGGACCGCGATGGCGCGGTCGATCGCCTTCTCGACGACGGAGAGGGGCTCGGCAAGAACCGCGATGTCGAGGATCTCGGGAGGAATGCGGATGAGATGTTCGGCCCGGTCGGCGGCGAATTCGGTGAAGTATCCGTGCAGGCCCATGATGCCGCGCTCCCGATAGTTGCCGGAAAGGCAGAGGTCCGGGCGGTCCCGCCCGCAGGTGGCGCAGGGGGGGCGGCAGCGCCGGCGGACCGTCGGGACCACATAATCGCCGCGGCCCAGCGAGGCGACCGCGCCACCCGCCTCGACGACCTGACCGACCGCCTCGTGGCCGAGAACGAGGAAATCGTCGCCCGGCGGTGGATAGCCGAACAGGAAGCTGGCGAGATCGCGGTCGGTTCCGCAGACGCCGGTCTCTATGACGCGAAACACGACGTCTTCGGGGTGGTCCGGTTCGGGCGGCGGGAGGCCGCGGACTTCGAGACGGCGCGAAGAAAAATTGACGGCGAGAGCCCGCATTCAGGTTCGGCCGGCGGACGCGCTGGTTGATTCCGCGATTTCGACGGTAACCGCCTTGGCCGTCCGTTCGGCAACCATCACCAGCGACAACCCCGGCCACGGCAAGATGGGGTCGATGCGCCGGAGGATCCAGACGCTTTTGTCGAAGATCTTCAGGATGACCTTGCTGACGTGCTGCCCCCCCAGCACACGCGAGGTGAGCCACCACGTCAGCGCGCCTGCCTTGTTCAGGCCGATCGTCCGTCCGACGCGAAAGCCGGATTCCTCGACCAACGCCGCTAACTCACCTTCCCGGAATCGGCGGCGATGCCCCATCTTACGGTCGAGCGATCCGTACAGCGCGGGCATCTGGGGGGCGAGCACGAACAGTGTCCCTCCAGGGTTCAGCAGGGTCGACGCGGCGCGGAGAGTAGCGAGAGGATCTTCGGAATACTCGAGGACGTTGACACAGAGGACGGTGTCGAACCGCGCCTCGATGGCGGCGAAGTCCGAGGGTCGCGACGGATCGAGCGAAGCGACCGTCACGCTGGGCGTGCGCAGGAACCGGTTCTTCAGCGCGTGCAGATTGAGCGGGTCGCTATCGCAGGCGACGTACCGCAGACGACGCGCCATCAAGCGCCCGGAGAGGTTTCCGATCCCGGCGTTGAGTTCGAGGACCGCATCGCCCAGAACCGGCCGGATCAGCCTGGAAAGCCAACTGAGGTATTGAGGCGTCCCGGAAAGGTTGTTCAGAACGCCGCGGCCGTAGGGGGTCGAGTACAGGTCGTCGATCAGCCAGAACTTGAGGATGACGGTGAGCGCGTGTAGACCATCTTTCCAACTGATCTTCTTGCCTTCCTCGTAAGTACGGCCGTGGTAACTGATCGGGACCTCGTAGATTCGGAACTTGCGTTTCGCGCATTTCATCACGATTTCTGGCTCGAAGCCGAAGCGATCGGACCGGATCGGAATGCTTTTGAGGAGATCAGTGCGGAAGACCTTGTAGCAGGTCTCCATGTCAGTGAGGTTGAGGTTGCTGAAGATGTTGGAGGTGATGGTGAGGAACTGATTGATCATCGAGTGCCAGAACAGAAGCACGCGGCGCTGGTCACCTGCCAGGTAACGCGAGCCGAAGACCGCATCGGCGCGCCCGTCGAGCAGGGG
Organism: Bryobacteraceae bacterium; assembly: GCA_046160045.1. Classification (GTDB taxonomy): domain Bacteria; phylum Acidobacteriota; class Terriglobia; order Bryobacterales; family Bryobacteraceae; genus CAZGUX01. The sequence goes on along the minus strand of JBJXGR010000594.1, from coordinate 8,590 downwards.
TTTGAGCAGGACCGGGTATTCCTGCGGGTCGTACTCGAGGTCGGCATCCTGCACCAGGCAGAAGTCGCCCTCGGCATACTGGATCGCGCTGCGCACGGCGGCGCCCTTCCCCTGGTTGACGCCGTGGCGATAGAGGCGGATCTCCGGATGCTGCTCGGCCAGGCGCTGAAGGATCAGGTAGGTGCCGTCGGTGGAGCTATCGTCGACAACGATGAGTTCGCGCTCCATGTTCTCGGGCAGCGGAGCGGCCAGAACCTGGGCCAGCGAACGCTCGACCACCGTGCGTTCGTTGTACACCGGGATGAGGATGGAGAGCTTCAAAGGATTTCCCGCGCCGATGTATCGAGTTTACCAACCGGGACTCCGGATCGTTCACGTCCCAAGGCGCGCGCCACCGCGCGGATCTGAAACGGTTAACTCTTGCGGATCTCCTCGAGCCTCATTTCCCTGCCCTGCACGCAGGCTTGCAGACCCATCACCGCGGTCAGCGTGCTTTCGGCCGCGTGGAATGCGGCGTTCTCGATCTTACCAGTGCGCGCCCCCTCAATGAACTCGTTCACGTTGTCGATCGTGATGTCGTAGCGGGTCTCGACCGTTTCCGGAGCGGCCTTGTCGCGCCAGATGGTGTAGCCCTTGCGTGAGACGTTGACCGCGCCCCGCTCGCACATGAAGGTCTCCGAGACATCGGAGAACCCGGGGGTCTTCAATTGATTGGCGCTGTAGCTGAGAATGCGGCCATCATCGAACTGGAAAGTGATGGCGACATTGTCGTAGACGTCGCCGTACATCCTGGACTGGCGACTGCCGTAGCCAGCGGCCTTCACCGGCGTCTTGCCCATGAACCAGTTGACGACGTCGATGTTGTGGCAATCCTGCTCGATGACGATGTCGCCGGAAAGCTCGCGATAGAAGAACCAATTGCGAATCCGTTCTTCACTGGCTGCGTGGCCGGATTTGACCGCCGGGCCGCTGCCGAGCCACGCGGCGCGTACCATCTTGATGGCGCCGAGTTCGCCGGATTTTACTACCTCGAAGGCGTGGCGATAATCCTTGCCGTAGCGCTGCTGGAAGTCGACCGTGATGCGCTTGGCGGGGTCGGCACGGCGCGCAGCAGCCAGCACGCGGCGGCACCCGGCCGCATCCACACCGGCAGGTTTCTCCATGAAGATGTGTTTCCGCGCGTTGACCGCGGCCTCGAAGTGCTCCGGGTGCAGGTAAGCGGGGGTGGCGATCAGGACGGCATCGATCGGGCTCGCCAGCAGTTCCTGGAACTTCGTAAACTGCTTTGCGCCGGAGTAGGCCTTGGAGCCGGCTTGGAGCTTATCAGGATAGATGTCACAGATGTGGGTGATCTTGGCGTACTCGTTCTTGGCGAAGATGCCGCTCACATACATGCCGCGGTTGCCGCAGCCGATGAGGCCGACGGACAGGGCCGAGTTGGCCTGGGTGCCTCGAACGGATTGCGGCTTCACCAGCAACAGGCCGACGCCTGCGCCGGCGGACTTCATGAAGTGTCTTCGGGGAGCGTCCATGGGTTTCCCTCTATTCTATCCGCCGCGTCGCGCGGGCGCGAGGTGAAGCCGCACTGTGGCGAAACCGGCCGCGTGAAAGGTCTTTGGTCCGGATATGCTCGGCGCGCTGCTTCCTCGCGTCATCCCTTCCGGCTGGTATGGCGCGCCGACAGCTTTTCCGGTCCTCTCAGGGCTTGAAGCGGACCTGCTGCGGGGCGATGGGCCGGATACCGTCACGGCCGCGCTCGATCGAGCCAAACACGAACTGTATGGGCAACTGCGAGGGCGGTTTACGGCGCGCCGTGCTCAGGCGCTGACGTTGAAAGCTCTCAACATTTGCGTTGCCCGGCAGCACTTCCAGGCGCGCGACACGTCGGTCGGATCGCGGCCCATCGGCCTGGTGGTGGACCCTTCGAACCTGTGCCAACTCGGCTGCCCGGGCTGTGTCCATTCCCCTCGTGCCGAGGCCCTCCAGATCGTCGATTGGCCCAAGGGCACACTCACGATCGACCGGTTTGCGGCACTGATGGAGCGGTACGGCTCTTTTGCGGTGGGCGTGTATTTCTGTAACTACGGCGAACCGCTCCTGAACCTCGCCACACCCAGGTTCATCCGGCTGGCGAAAGGATATCTGGCGTGGACGGCACTCTCGACCAGCCTTTCGGTTAGGCGATTGGACGCCGAAGCCTACGTCGAATCGGGTTTGGACTTCATGGCGCTTTCGATTGATGGCGCCACGCAGCGGGTCTACGAGCGTTTCCGCCGCGGCGGCGACCTGGAGTGTACCCTCTCCAACCTTCGAAAGTTGGTGGACGCGAAGCGCAGAATGAGGAAACGCACGCCGGTCCTCGCCTGGAATTTCCTCGCCTTCGAGCACAATGCGCACGAGATCCCTCTGGCTCGCAGCATGGCGCGGAAGCTCGGCGCCGATCAGTTCCGCGTGGTGAATCCCTTCGATGTCGGGTGGGATGATCCGGAGATCCGTCCCGCGGCCGTCGAGGCCGGCGTGCAGCGATTCGATTGGTTGACGGCCGTCCATGTGGCCAGAAACTGGGACCCGCTGCCGAATCCGGCCGCCGCCGAGGTGATCGAGCGTGCGTTTGAAAGCCCGTGGAGTCACGAGGTGTCGAGCGGCAATTCGCCGAACCATGGCCACACATGCCATTGGCTGTACAAGAACATGGTGATGGATGCGACGGGCAGGATTCTGCCCTGTTGCGGGGCGCCGGGCGCGGGGAGGGACCTCGTGTTCGGCGAGTTCGAGGCCCACACAGGCGATCCCTTCAACACCGACCGGCATCGCGAAGCCAGAACGTTCTTTCGAGGCGATAGGCCCGCGTCCGATGCCGGCCCGCACTGCGTCCGGTGCGAGTGGGACCAGACCACGGTAAACATCGGCGGCGAGGAGATTCGCCGGTATTTCCTCGCGGCGGACCCGGCGTTTTTCGATCGCCGTAGTTTGACCATCCTGGGTGACTGGTGATGCCTCAGCCAAAAAGCCCGGCCGAAGCCTGACCAAAGTCCCTCTGCACACCACAGTGTGCGCCACGTCGTGGCCGCCGCCTGAGATAATCCTCTGCGGCAGGAGCGCGGCTATGCCGTTCCGAAAGGGCTTCGTTTCAGGGCGTGCTGAATCGCTTCCAGGGGCACCTCGTATTTCGAATACGACCGGTTGCCGCGGAAATCCAGCTCTTTGACTCCCATCGGACTCGTGTAAAAGGCATCCACCGTCAGCTTGCGGACCCAATCGAAGAAGAACGCGCCTGGCGCGAAGTCGGAAGCCCGCCGGGTGGAATAATCGCTGAACGCTTGGTAGGCTGAGGCCTTTTCGTAGACGAGTGTCTCGCTGCGCCGTTCCCTCTCGGAGCGCTCCGTCGCCACCAACTTGTCCAGCATGGCGGTCTGGTCCGCCGCCGCGGTTTGCGCGAACGGTTTCCCGTGCCGTCGACGCATCCCGGCATCCAGCCACGCCAGGCCGCCCGTGAAAATATTGCCCAATTGCGAGTTCTGGCTGCACAGCAGGTCGATGAATTCCGGCGCGCCCGCATCCTTCGCGCTGCCGGAATGCTCGTCGGCCGGAACGATCAATTCGGCCAGGCGTCCGAGTGTCTGATATTCGTGCGGCTGGAAGAATTTCACTTTGTACGGGCCCGCCAACTTTTCCGCCTGGGCCGCCTGATGGACGTGCTGCGCGGCCTCGAGGTCGAGCGTGCCGGAAGCTACCAGGCCGAGCGCCAGATTGCGGATCAACTGGCGGCGTGAAACATCCAGGGGCTCAGACATTGCCTTTCCTCATCTCTTCGGCAAGATAATCGCAGCCGCGCCAGGCGAACGCGTTGATGGTCAGGGTCGGGTTCTTGTCGGGATTGCTCACAAACGATCCGCCGTCCATGACGAAGAGGTTCTTCACCTCGTGTGCCTGGCAGTAGCCGTTCAAAACTCCGGTGCGCTTGTCGCTACCCATGCGAACGCCGCCCACCTCGTGAATGATGGTGCCGGGAATCGAGATGCCGTCGCTCTCCCGCTGGGCAGCGCTCAGACCGGAGACGCGCCCGCCCATGGTCTCGATGATCTCCGCGAACGTCTTCTCCATGTGCCGCGCCTGCTTCCATTCGTGGTCGCTCCACTTGAAATGGAAGCGCAGGACGGGGATGCCCCACTGATCGACTACCTTCGGATCGATTTCGCAGTAGCTGTTCTGGTTGGGGATCATCTCGCCGCGGCCGGCGAACCCGACGCGGCATCCGTACTGCTCGCGGATCTTCTTCTTCATCTCGGCGCCGTAACCGAATTCGCGGGCCGCCCCGTGGAACGCCCCCACCGACGGCATGCCATAGCCACCGCCGATTTCGATGTGATACCCGCGGGGAAAGTCCAGCTTGTCGTGGCGATCCCACAGCCACCACGGCATGTAGAGGTGTGCGCCACCGAAACCGTCGGTGTCGTAGTGGGGCATCCCTTCGAACGCCGGAACGTAGCCGCTCAGGCCGAAGCCCACCGTGTCCATCAGGTAGCGGCCGAGGAGACCCGACCCATTCGCCACGCCGTTCGGAAACTCCCGGGTCTTCGAGTTCATCAGCAGGCGTGCGGATTCGCAGGCGCTGGCGGCGACGATGACCACCCGCGCCGCGACGAACTTCTCCTGGCGCGTCCGCTTGTCGATGTAGATCACGCCGGTGACCTTGCCGCTGCCGTCGGTGGTGATCTCCCGCGCCATCGCCATGTCAAACACCTGGAGCTTGCCGGTCTTCATGGCGGGAAACACTTGTAGCTGGCTGGACGAATAGTTGGAGGCCGTCACACAGCCGCGCCCGCACTGGCCGCAATAGTGGCAGGCCGGCCGGCCTCGCCTTGACTTGGTGATGACCGCGCGCCGGTTGGGAATGCAGGGAATGCCGAGCTTCTCGCAGGACTTCTTGATCAAAAGCTCATGGACCTTGGCCGGAGGGGGATCTTCAAACACGCCGTCGGGCGCACTGCGAATGCCCTCCTTGCTGCCCGTGACACCGATGAACGCTTCGGCCTTGTCGTAATAGGGTGCGATGTCTTCGTAGGAGATCGGCCAGTCCCAGCCCAGGCCGTCGCGCGAGTAGGGTTTGAAGTCGTAATCGGAAAAGCGAAACGACATGCGGCCGTAGTGGTTGGTTCGTCCTCCGATGATGCGCGAACGGAACCACTGGAACAGGCTGCCGTCGCCCACCGTGTAGGGTTCGCCGTCCAACTGCCATCCGCCGCTGGTGGTGGTGAAATAGCCGAACGGCTTGCCCGTGCCGAAGTACGACGCGCCGCCCGGTTCCGCGCCGCGATGGTCGACATCGTCGGGCCACTGGTGCTCTTTGAATTCCTTCTTCACGTCGAGCATGGGTCCGGCTTCGAGCAAAGCGCACCGGATTCCTTTCGCGGTGAGCACGTGAACGGCGGTGCCGCCGCCCGCGCCGGAGCCGATGACCACGGCGTCATAGCGTTCCGCGGACTTCGAGACTTGAGCCATAGGTGAAGTTTCTATTGCATCACAAACCAGTCCGGGCCGGTGATGAGTACAATCATGAGACTGCGATCGCCACGGACCGGTTTCGCGAGCTTGCGCGGCTGGTGAGGAAATGACTGGAATGAACGCTTCACAACGCCCCACGCTGGTGCGCTACCGGGTGCTCGGCCTATGCCTGCTGCTGGCCGCCATCACTTATCTCGATCGCATCTGCATCGCGATTACCGCGCCTCTGATGATGGAGGACCTCGGGCTGTCGAAGGTCCAGATGAGTTTCGTCTTCAGCGCGTTCATCATCGCCTACGGAGCGTTTGAAATTCCCACGGGCTATTGGGGCGACCGGGTCGGGTCGCGGCGCGTGCTGACGCGGATCGTCACCTGGTGGTCGGCGTTTACGCTCGCGACGGCCGGCGCGTTCAACTATGTCTCACTGCTGGTGGTGCGGTTTCTCTTTGGCGTCGGCGAGGCCGGCGCGTGGCCGAACGCCGCCCTGACGTTCTCGCGCTGGTTCCCTGCCTCCGAGCGCGGGCGGGCGCAAGGCATCTTCTTCATGGGGGCGCACCTGGCCGGCGGCCTGACTCCGCTGCTGGTCACCGCCATGCTGAAGTCCATGCACTGGCGCACGGTCTTCCTCGTTTTCGGCTGCCTTGGCTTCGTGTGGGCCGGGTTTTGGTATTGGTGGTTTCGCGACGACCCCTCGGAACACAAGTCGGTGAACGCGGCGGAGCGCGACCTGGTGCTGCGCGGCCGGGCGCTGCACGCGCACCACACCCTCGACTGGGCCTCGTTCGTGGCGCTGTTCCGCAATCCCAACCTTGGCCTGATCTGCCTGATGTACTTCACCCAGAGCTACGGATTCTACTTCTTCATCACCTGGCTGCCGACCTATCTGAAGGAAGCGCGCGGCATCGAATCCGTGCAACTGGGTCTTCTCGCGGGCCTGCCGCTGCTGTTGAGCGTCATCGCCGATCTGTTCGGAGGACTGTCCACCGACGCGGCCGTGCGCAAGTTCGGATTGCGTTGGGGCCGGGCCTCCATCGGCATTCTGTCCTTCGTTGGGGCGTCGGGGTTCATGCTGACGGGCGTCGGGCTGAAGGACGGGACGATGACGGCGGTGTTCATCGCGATTGCGGCGGCATTCTCGGCACTGCCGCTGGGCGCGGCGTGGGGGACGTGCGTGGACATCGGTGGTTCACGCGCCGGAATGGTGAGCGCCTTCATGAATACGGCCGGGCAGATCGGAGGCGCGTTCAGCCCGATCATCGTGTCCCTGGTGCTGAAACATTTCTCGAGTTGGGACGCGCCGTTGTACTTGACCGGGGTGTTGTACGGGCTCGGCGGTTTGTGTTGGTTCAAGATTGACGCTTCGAAGCCCTTGTGGCCTGCGCCTGCCGGGCCGGCCGCGGAGATGGCCGCGATCCGGGCCGAGGCTGAACCGGAGACGACCTGATGTTCTGCGTCGTCTAGCCTTTTCCCGGTAGCCGCCGGCGCACAACGCTTGTAACCTTGCAGGGGACAACGACGACGGTGACGAGAGCGATCAGCATCACCAGGGCGCTGGGGAATCCTGCCGGAAGGACGTCGCTGTGCGGTCCAGCCAGCCACATCGCGGCGAAGAAGCACACAGGCAGCGTGACGGCCAAGGTAGCCACGGATACCAGCGCCAGGATCGCGTAACGTTGCGTTGACGACAATCTCTCTTAAGTGTATTCGATAGGCTGCACGGAGCCGCGAGCGTGAGCGAGCGGTGGCTATCCGAGCCGCGACCGGAAGGGAGCGGGCCTCTTGGTTTTTTCACAGCCCCGTCAGCGAGCGGTGGCTATCCGAGCCGCGAGCGTCAGCGAGCGGTGGCTATCCGAGCCGCGAGCGTGAGCGAGCGGTGGCTATCCGAGCCGCGACCGGAAGGGAGCGGGCATCTTGGTTTTTTCACAGCCCCGTCACCGAGCGGTGGCTTGCGTTTCGAGGGGTGACCTTCAATCCAGCCACCGCTCGCTCACCCTCGCGGCTCCGATTGAGCTTGACATCCTAAGTCACTCGTACTAATTTCTTAGTGTGAGACCCAAAGGGAACGTCCTGACCGGCCGCGAGCTGGAGATCATGCACATCGTCTGGCGCCAAGGTCCGGTCACCGTGCGGGATGTTTATGAAGACCTGCTCCGGCGGCGCAAGGTGGCCTACACCACCGTCATGACGATGATGGGCATTCTCGAACAGAAGGGCTACGTGACCCGGAAGGCTGGCGAGAAGGCTCATGTGTATTCGCAGGCGCTGTCCGAGCGGAAGGTGGTTGGCAGCACGGTCAAGGACCTTCTGAACCGGTTGTTCGACGGATCCGCGAGGTCGCTGCTGGTGCACCTGATCGAGAACCGGCAGTTGAAGCCACGGGAACTGGAGGAGATCACGGGGATCATCAGAGAAGCTGATACGCGAAAGGGGAGGAAGTCATGACCGGCGCGTTATGGATGGAGAACTTGCTGGCCTGGAGCCTCCAGGCGCTGGTGTTGATCGGCGTGGGAGGTGCGCTGCCGGCGCTGCTGCGATTGCGCCATCCGAGGACTCTCGTCACGTACTACCAATTGCTGCTGCTGGCGGCGCTGGCGCTTCCGGCCGCGCAGCACTGGCCTCGCGAGGTGATTCGGGCGGCGCCGGCGGCGGTCGCCCTGGGTAGGGGACCGGTTGTTTCCATCCCGCAAGCCCGGGCGGTTGGCTCGCGATGGCGGGCGGAGGACGTGGTCTTCGGCGTCCTGGTTGCGGGCGCTGCCGGTAACCTGGTTTGGCTGGGTCTCGGCCTGCTGAGGCTTCGGCGCTACCGGCGACGGTCGCCGCCCTGGATTCCATCGGCACCGGCCTGGGAGCGGGCCGAGCAGTTGGTGGGTGTCCGTGCGGAAGCGAGGATCTGCAGCGAAGTCTCGGGGCCCGTGATGTTCGGCGCGCGGCGTCCGGTGGTGCTTCTGCCGGCGGAATTCCCTGCCGCGCCGGAGGACGATCAGTTGGCCATCGCCTGCCACGAGTTGCTGCATGTGCGCCGGCGTGACTGGGGGTTCACCCTGGTGGAGGAACTGGTGGGCGCGGCGTTGTGGTTTCATCCGGC
>JBJXGR010000593.1:0-27332 GCA_046160045.1 Bryobacteraceae bacterium | reverse complement strand
GCTCGTGGAGATTCCGATGGAGGCTGCGCTCGATCGCCGCTTCGTAGCGCGCCAGTTTCGAGAAGGCATTCACCTTGCCCGCATCCTCAATGAACGCCCCACCGAGCGTTGCGGTTTCCGACTCCTGTTTGGCCTCGTGCTCCTTCCGCTCGGCTTTTGCGGCCTTGTACTTCTTGGGCTCTATGACTTGTATCTGGGATTCGACGGTGCGGTCGAGCGGGGTCTTCGCAAACTCCCTGGCTTTCTTTGTCGCCCGCTTTGCCAATACTTCATAGTAGTGATGGGCGTAGAGTCCGGCCTCGACTCTCTCGCCCCGGCGCAGTCTCCACATGAGGGCGGCGATGCGGCTAACCAGCTCCTCCTCGAGTGGGCCGACCGGGTTGAGTTCGGCGTGGAGCCGTTCCTGGAGAACCTCGAAATCCGCCGGGTCCTCGTTCGGCCCGACGACGTCGCGCGAGAGCAGGCCGTGCGTCCTCGCATTCGCTGACGAAACGGCCTTCCCTTCGCGCGTCGACGGTCCCTTGGATTTGCGGCCGTTTTCGCGATTCGCGTTGATTTGAGCTAGTGTACTCATGGCGACAGCGTCCCACGCGCATCCGGCCATTGGACTTATGCCGCGCTGTAACCTATTGATTCGAAAACTACAAAAAACATTAAACTGTTGTGAACGCAAAACGTCGTATCGATGGCGCGCCGTGCGACGGGAGAGGCACACGGCCATGCGGAAGCCGCCGCGAGAGGGAACGGGCGCCGCGCATAATGCCGTAAGGTCGGATCACTACATATATAATTATCTTTATATGTAATGACTTTTCCCGTTCAAGCGCGGAGCAGCTCGCAGCGTTCACACGTCCCACGGCGATGGGTGATTCTGCGAAACGAACCCAATTCCCAAAATCGGACACTTCCGCTGAGCAAGCGCAGAAAGCCGAGCATGGTGACCCGGCAGAACAGGAGCCTAGCTAGCGTCGTCGATGGATCGATACCAGCGGGATGCGGAACGTGCTGCGGGTGTTGGTCCCACGTCAACGCGAGCCAGACGTTGATATCAATCAAGTACGAGGTCATAGGGGGTCTCGGTTTTAGGGCATCGCGGCCCAGGTTGGCCCTTCCCCTTGAGCAGCGGCACTGTCACGCGCTCGCCCTTGCGCATCGGGTGTACCGGGGCCACGCGGGCAACGGGCTGGCCGCGTTTGGTGATGACGATTCCCTCCTCGGGCAGATCCTCCAGCAACGAGAGGCACTGGCGGCGGAACTCGGTAATGCTGAAGTCTCTCATAACCAAAGTGTACGCCGCGATGTACAGCCGCGAGAAGCCGTAATCCCGATTCTCCTTTGCCAAGCGAACGACCAAGCCTTAAAGCTACAGCGGCTTCGGGGGCGATCGGACCGCGGTTGGTGCTCCGCCTACGTTCTTGGGCGATCAAACTTCCGAGCGTCTCGGAGCCCGTTCGTCGCCGTCCGAAATGTTCTCGGCGCAAGAATCGAAAGGACTGACAAGTGAACGTCGCAATTGCGGGAACCGGCTATGTCGGCCTGACCACGGGAGCCATGCTGGCCTACCTGGGCCATCGCGTGATCTCCATCGATACCGACCAGGAAAAAGTGGAACGGCTGTGCCAGGGAGAGGTCCCTATTTTCGAACCGGGACTGCCCAAGTTGCTGGAAGCCGCGCGCGAGCGGATCACGTTTACGGCTTCGTACGAAGAGGCGATCCCGCAAGCGGATGTCGTCTTCATCACGGTGGGGACGCCCCTCGGACCGGACGGCAGCCCGAATCTCTCATATCTCGAGAGCGCCGCCGACCAGATTGGCCGCCACCTCAGCCCGCGGTTCACGTTGATCGTGAACAAGTCGACGGTTCCGATCGGCAGCGGCAACTGGGTGCAGGCGCTGGTTCGTGATTCCTTGGACGAGCGAAACGGCGAAGCGCCGAAAGCGCGTTTCGCTGTGGTCTCCAACCCGGAGTTCCTTAAGGAAGGAACGGCGTTGTTCGACTCGTTCTACCCGGACCGCATCGTCGTAGGCTCCCAGGAGGAACGCGCGATCGACATCATGGGGCAGTTGTACCGGCCAATCATCAATCAGGACTTCGTGCCGCCGACGTTTCTTCCCCGACCCTCCGGAGTCGCCGCAGTGCCGTTCGTCACGACGGACCTGGCTTCGGCCGAATTGATTAAATACGCCGCCAACGCTTTCCTGACGGTGAAGATCAGCTTCATGAACGAGATTGGCGAGCTGGCGGAGAAAGTGGGAGCGGACATCCTGCAGGTGGCCCGGGGCATCGGACTCGACCAGCGGATCGGCAATCGTTTTCTGCAGGCGGGTGCGGGATGGGGCGGCAGTTGCTTTGCCAAAGACACCGCTGCGCTGATCGCCACGGGTCAGGAATATGGCCTGCAGATGCCCATCATTCAGGCATCGCGCAGTGTGAACAATCGGGCGCGCCGCCGAGTAATTGACAAGCTTCGTCAGGAATTGAAGATCCTGAAGGGCCGGCGCATTGGCATGCTCGGCCTGGCCTTCAAGCCGAACACGGACGACCTGCGCGACGCCCCGGCGCTCGAAATCGCACGGGAACTGCGGAGCCTGGGAGCGACGGTCGTGGCCCACGATCCGGTCGCCTTGGATCGGGCACGCAGAGAGCTCGCACCGAACGGAACGCTACAGTACTCTGAGACTGCGGCAGGCGTTTTCGAGCGATCAGACGCGGTCGTCCTGATCACCGAGTGGCCCGAGTATCAATCGCTGCCTTATTCAGCACTCATCGGACGGATGGAGCAGCCCCTGTTGGTGGATGCCCGAAACTTCCTCAACCGGGAGCAACTCCTCGCGATGGGCTGGCGCTATCATGGTCTGGGCCGGTAGCCTCGCTTAAGGGTTGGATTTCTGTCGTCGGGATACCCGCCTTTCTTTCGAACGAACCGAGTCTAAGCTCACTCCCTTTACCCATGCCCCGCCGCCTCCGCACCCAGACGCTCGGCTACCTCCTGCTCTTGGTGATCTCCCTCCTGCTTTTTCGGGAGCCGCTGAGTCGTCTGGTCACCCTTTCGTGGAACGATGAACACTACAACCACATCGTCCTGATGCCTTTCATCAGCCTCGGCTTGATCTTCCTGCAACGCGCCAAAACCTTCCTCCACACGCAGTACTGTCCCCGCGTTGGGATACCGGTGATCGCGGTCGCGACCGCACTCGCTTACCTCTTCGGCGTGGGAACGCCCCCCGTCGGGCCACAGGTCGCCTTGGCGCTTGCGGTCGCCCTCGTGGCACTGATTTGGATCGCCGGGTTCGTCCTGTTTTACGGCACGCGTGCGTTCGCCGCGGCGGTCTTCCCTCTATTCCTTGTCTTGTTGATCGTCCCCATCCCTCCGCCTTTGGTGCAACTCGCCGAGATTGCTTTGCAGAAGGCATCCGGGGAAGCAACCGGTATCCTTTTCTATCTGACCGGAACCCCGGTGTTTCGGGAGGGCTTGCACTTCTCGCTCCCCGGCGTGACCATCGAGGTTGCGCAGGAGTGCAGCGGCATCCGGTCGAGCATCGCTTTATTGATCACAGGGCTCGTTCTCAGTCACCTGTTCCTGCAGTCCGGTTGGAGGAAGACCCTCCTGATCGTGCTCACCATACCGATTGCGATCCTGAAGAATGCCCTTAGGATCGCCATCCTCTCCTGGCTTGCAGTCTACGTATCCAAGGACTTCCTTTTCGGGGACCTGCACCATCGCGGCGGGCCCGTGTTCTCTCTGCTATCGCTTGCACTCCTTGTGCCCTTGCTGATGGCGCTGAAGAAGTCCGAGGCTCGGTGCGCAAAGGCATTAATCCTGGACTCAGGTGCGCCGCTGCCCACAAGCTCTGCAAGGCCGGCCACAGAAACCGTGTCCACGGACTGAGGCGCCGCGCAGGCATTCCACACCATCCGGCCACAACTCTTGAAATCGTCTCTCCCGGATCCGTTGTAATGGTTCCAGTACCCTGTAGTTCTTGTGACGCCCAAGGGCGGAATGGGAACATGAAGAGAGCATGAAAGCCTTGTACCTTCGGACGGGGATCGGCGTTGCCCTGGCACTGATGACGTTGACGGCCTGCAAACGCGCCGCGCATTTCATCGAACGCGGCAATGAAGCCGTCAAGTCGGGAAAGCTGGCCGACGCGGAAATTAACTACAAGAACGCGATCCAGAAAGAGCCGTCGAACTTCGAAGCTCATCTCCGGCTGGCTATCACAGCCCGGCGGCGAGGCAATGCCAAACTGGCCTTCGACACGATCAGCCGGGCCATCGAGTTGAATTCGAAAGACGCCGAAGCGTGGGCCCTCTACGGCAATATCTGCTGGGACGGCTACATGGCCGATCCGCGAAGGCCTAAGACCCTTTATCTCCAGGTGGTTCGGTCGGCCGAACGGCTTCTGGAACTGAATCCTTCTTCCGTTGACGGTCTGCGGCTCAAGGGCTTATTAGCCATGGCCGACAAGAAGCCCGCACAGGCTGCCGGGTTCTTTCGCAAAGCCGTCCAACTTCGGCCAGAGGACCCCGAGTTGGTTCTTGCGCAAGCCCAGAGTCTTCTCCTCGTGGGCGACGATATGGAGGCCATCCGGTTGATCACCGCCGTCATCAAATCGCGCAAGGATTACTTCCCTGCTTACGATACGATGTATGGCTATTTCATGGAGTTGCGGCGACCCGCGGATGCCGAGAAGGTCCTCCTTCTGAAAGCCGGGAATAACCCGGCGGAATCCGCCTTTGCCCTGCAACTGGCCGAACACTACTCCCGGACCGGCAACCGGGCAGCTCGCGATCGGGCTCTGGAACGCCTCACCGGTAATCTGCGCCAGTTCGCGGATGCGTGGCTCCGGGTGGGGAATTTTCATTCCGGGCGCGGCGATTGGCCGCAGGCGGAGCAAGCCTATCGGGAAGGGCTGCGCGCTCAGCCGGCTGAGGCGCTCGTTTACAAGCGCCGCATCGCTTCGTGCCTGACGGCCTTGGGTAAGGGTCAAGAAGCTCAGTCCATGTTGGACGAGTTAATCCGCGACCGCCCCGACGATCGCGAACTCCTTTCGCAGCGCGGTTCTCTTCGAATGGCGCTCGGCGACACTCGCGGCGCCACCGCCGACCTCCGCCACGTTGTTGAGAAGCATCCCGCCGAGGCGGATTCCCGCAATCTCCTGGCGCGTGCTTACGAGCGGCAGGGCGACTTTGAATCGGCTCGGGCCGAATACGCAGCGGTCCTCGCGAGCCAGCCTTCGCAACCACAGGCCCTTCTTGGATCGGCCGAAGTCTTTACCAAACAACTGCGTTTCTCCGAGGCCATAGGCTTCGTCGAAAAGTATCTGGAGATCCGTCCATCGGATCATCGAGCGCTCCTCCTCCGCGCGGTCGCCCACCTCGGATCGCAGAACATCCCAGCCGCGATCGCCGACTTACGTAAGATGCTCTCCGCCAATCCGAATGACCGGGAGGCCGCCCTGCAGTTGGGCTTGATCTTCACCTCGCAGGGCAGGTTCACGGAGGCCGAAGCGCTGTTTGCCAGGTTTGTCAACCCTCGTGACAAGGATACGCGCCCGACTCTGGGATTGGCTCGAATCCGCGCCGCCCAGGGCCGTTTCGACGACGCACTCACCTTGCTCCGGAACCGCCTGCCGTTGGTTGCTGATCCAAAGTCGGTCCGCCGCGAGATCATCAAGGTCGCTCTTCAAGGCGGTAAGAAGGAGATGGCGATCCATGAGTTGCTCCTGTTGGTGAACGAGACTCCGGCGGATCCCGACGTCCTGCTCCAGCTCGGGCAGTTGTATCTCGACACCCGGGAAACGGGCAAAGCGCTGGACTTTCTTTCTCGCGCTCGCCAGGCTGCACCAAACCGGCCTGAACCCGTTGCGTTGAAAGCCCTTGCGCTCAACCAAGCGGGCCGCACCCGAGAGGCGGATGCGGAGTATCGGGCCGCTCTCCAACTGGCGCCCGACGATCCCGCTCTCCACAACAACTTCGGCTTCTTCCTCGCCGAATCCGGCGCCAGCCTGGACGAAGCGCTCGTTTATGCCCAAAAGGCAGTCAAGAGCCGGCCCGACGTGCCTCAGTTCAGCGACACCGTGGCCTGGATCCTTTTGAAGAAGAACGAACCTAACAAAGCCATTCAGACCTTGCGTATCCTTGTCCGCGACCATCCCGACGTCCCCCAGTTCCGTCACCACCTGGGCCTCGCCCTGATTCAAACAGGCGATCACGCCGGAGGGCGTACCGAACTCATGGCCGCCTTGAAGGGCAAGCCATCTCCAGCGGAGGTCTCCCAGATTCGCCAGGTCCTGGATGCGCTGCCCCGGTAAACTCTCTGAATGGGGTGGCTCCCCGCAGCGGCAAATTGTTGACGATCGCCCGGCTTTTGCTGGCCGCTCTGTCTCCGAGCCGGCGTATTCCTTTAACCCTTGCTAAAGCTCTGAACGGCTTACACATAGAAGTTCATGCGACTCCATTTTGGAGAGCGTCAAGAACGCGGTCCGTTCCCATTGGCGTGCGGTGCCGCGATCGCCAAGTAAGTACTAGTAAACGTTTCCCTCAGGTTATTGAGAACGCTCTTGTAAGGTGTGGGTCTGATCGGGTAACTTTAGATGGAAGGGGTCCGGAAGTTCGGGCCCCAAATTCGGAGGGGTGAGAATGCGATTTCGTAGCGCAGTAGTGGGTCTGGTCTTGCTCGGGGGCAGTCAGGCCTTTGGCGCGTACTTCTATGAACTGTCTACGGCGTCTACACACCGCCTAGCCACGTACAATGGGGGTGGGCAATTCCGGGGCACGCTGTACGAGGGCGTGACGGCAGCGAGCGCAACCCAGATCGGAGTATACGCTTCCCAGTGCGTGGATTTTCTGAACACATTTCCTCAGGACACTCGGTTCCAAGTGTCCGTCAGTTCGCTGACGGATGGGGACATGGCTAATACTCGGTGGGGTTCCTGGGACGGTCCGGATGCGGACTCTACTCCGGGGGAGGGCGACGACTTCGACACGGACCTCGCGCGGCTCGCAAGTGCCAACATGTACTCCGCGCTTGAACGATACATGATGGCTGCGTGGCTAATGACCCAGATGCAAATGTATCCTTCCAATCCCACTGCGGCCACCGACGCTAATCGCAATGCGATTCAGGATGTCATTTGGGAGTTGATGAACCCGGCAGGGTCCTCCCCAAATCCACCGCTTTTTAGCGACACCACCTTGGTGAACGATTGGTGGGTTCAAGCACAAGATCGATACAACACGGATGGTACCGACTATTCGCAGTTCCGCGTCATCACAGAGAACCCGATCACGAATACGCCGGGTAATCGGACGACGTATTACCAGGAGCAGATCATTCGTGTGCCTGAGCCGGTGGACTTCACTCTGGCGGCCGCGCTGCTCGCGGTGTTCTACTTGTGCCGGCGGCGGAAAGCAGTTCACGCGTAGGTTCTCCTTCAGGTGCCGATCCTCAATCGATCGGTACCGCTGATCTTGGGTATCGCCGAACGCGCGGGCATGACCCGCGCGTTTTTGTTTTTGGCCCTCTGCCGTGTGAACTTTACAGGATTCCGATGACTGGCTCTTTCCACTCCCGCGCGGGTGTTCGAGCTCCGAACGGGGATTCTGCCGGCATGCGTCCTTTGGCGATGATCTACCCTGGGCTGAGCGTCGCGTGTGTGAAACGGATGTTGCTCGCCGCCCTCGCGTTCTTCCTTTCTGTGTCCGTCGCCTTCTCAGAGAAGTTGTTTCTTCCCTTTGAGTCCGCGGCGCCAGGAGCCAGTCTGGTTCTTCCCGTGACGTTTATCTCGCAGACCGGCTCCCTCGCTGCGGTACAGTTCGACCTCCAATACGACAGCACCGCAATGAGTATCACCGCGAACGCCGGCGAGGCGGCGAGGAACTCGGGGAAAAGGCTCTATTCCGCGGACCTGGCAGCCAACAAACGGCGGTTTCTCATTGTCGGGCTGAACCAGAACGTGATCCCCAGCGGAAGCCTCGTTGATCTTTTCGTGAACTTGAAACCAAATGCCCCCAACGGTCTGTATCCGCTGGCGATCTCCGAGGCCCTCGGAGCAACCCCGAGAGGTCAGCCCGAGCTTCTTTCTGCCGTGGACGACGGTGCGGTGCAAGTTCTGGGGAACCTGAGCGAGGGAGCCCGTCTTCCGCCTGGAGGGATTCTGAATGCGGCAAGCCTTCTGGCGGGACCGGTGGCTCCCGGGGAAGTCGTCACGCTGATGGGTTCTGCCATCGGCCCGGCTTCCGCTCAGCAGCCGAGCATCTCTCCGACCAGCATCGTGCTCGGCGGCACCAGGGTATTGTTTGACGGGACGGCTGCCCCCCTCCTGTATGCGGCCCCCAACCAGATCAATCTCATCGTCCCGTTCGGGGTCTCCGGAAAAGCCACGACGCGGATGCAGATAACCGATGCGACTGGAGTGATCGCTCAAGTCTCGCTGCCAGTGGCCGCGATGACGCCAGGGCTCTTCACCCAGGATTCGAGTGGCACCGGTCCAGGGGCCATCCTCAACCAAGACTCAACTGTGAACTCGCCCTCCAATCCTGCGGTCAGGGGGGCGGTGGTTGCGTTGTTCGCCACCGGGGCAGGGCAGACCAACCCACCTGGTACGGATGGACAAGTGAACGGCGAGCCCTCCCGTAAGTTCTTTTATCCTGGGTCGGTATTGATTGGCGGTGTGGAGGCCGAGGTCTTGTATGCTGGGGATGCGCCTGGCTTGGTCGCAGGCATTGTCCAGGTGAATTGCAGGATCCCCTCGAGTGTGCTTCCCGCCTACGAGGTACCCATCATTCTACGGATCGGAACGGCATCCAGTCAGCTCGGCGTCACTTTGGCCGTTCAGTGAGACTGCCACAGGCCCGAGCCCCGAGAAGGCGCAGTCACCACAGGCAGGCAAAAGAACCGCACTTGTTACGTCCGGCGCACCCACTGGAGGTTCCTGGCCGGCTGTGCGAACCTACGGATTCGGTACCAACACCTGAACCTGATTTGAGTTTGCACTCTGGTTGTTGCTGCCATCCACCGCCGCGACCACGTAGTAGTAGGTCTGGCCGCCAACCACCGTGCTGTCCCGGTAGGTCGTCCCAGTGATCAGCGCCGTTGTATTCACAAGCGTGTACGGTCCGCCCGAAGCCGTGCCTCGAAGGACGCGGTATCCGGCGACACCGGACGACGGACTGGCTCCCCAATTCAGGATGACCGTCCGGCACGTTCCGCCGAGCGCGGCATTGACCACACGTTGCACAACCACAACGTTGCAGACGCCTGTTCCCTCGATCGTCGCCGTACAACCGGTTGCGCCAAGTGCCATGTTAACTGACAGTTGGACGTCGATCGTATTGACGGCCTGGTCAGTGTTCAGGTCGCACCCGTTCAGAGCCTGGGACCACGCGGAAGGCGAAAAGCCTAACAGGCCAGTAGTCAGAACGGCGACTTGCCAGGTTCGGTGCATGAACTTCACAAAAGAACCTCCTCTAGCCACAGTACCACGGGAAGTGCCCGTCACATCAGCTGCGGTCTAGTACTACCAGTATCGACTGTTCCTTCGCCTACCTTTAGGCTAGCCGGAACAAAACGTTCCCCCGATTCTAATGCATTCGCATGGGGAGGGCAACGTGTACGCGGGATCCCTAACGGGAATACGGGGAACTTCGAGCTCACCGGTCGCGGCGTCCAGAATGGCCAGCCGCCCGTTGAATGACAGCGGCACCACCGCCCGGCCCATTGCGGCGGAGGCGGCGCCCGCGAAACTCGATCCGAACCCGCGCGCCACCGGCGAGGCGGCGTTGCTCTCCAGTGCCAGCAGTGTGGCGTGGGCTCCCGCTCGGGGCGTGTTCTGAGCGCGCGGAATCACTGCAAAGAGCAACAAGGTCGATCAGAATCCGAACCGCGAACGCATCCCTCCGTCCTTCAGCGGGAGACTACCACAGACCGGCGTGACGCTATCTCCGATCAACGGTTCCCGGTCGAGATCGCACGTTCCGCGATCGATTTACTGAAAAGTCCCTCCCTTCGCATGTCCTTGTCGCCGCGGTCATCTTTTCTTCCCGGACGACCCCCTTCCTCTTGTTGCGCTAATCGGAGACACTAGGGTCGGAATTCATCCTGTGGAGGACTCGCCATGAACCAGACGAACCGTGTGTTCAGCATTAAGTTCAAGATTGATGTGGCTAAGAAGATCCTCGCGGGCGCCAGCGTTTCGGAGATGAGTGAGAAATACGGAATCCGGCGCAATGTCCTGTACCGCTGGCGGGACGCGTACCGCTCCGACGGCGCCGCAGGTCTGGATCGGCCGGTCGGCCGCCCGCCGGGACATCACCCGCCGAGCCCGACGCCAGCCACTGCGGGCTCGGCTGCTCTGGCATTTCGAGTGGCTCAACTCGAACGAAAAGCAAAAGAGCAGGCTCACCTCTTAACCCGGGTAGAGAAGACGCTGGCCCGCATTAAGGGGGCGCTCCTGTAGCAGGACAATCCAATCCCGCATCGGCCGCCCAATTGCTCACCGTCCAGCGTGGCCCGTGAGAGTTGCCTCACTCAAACCAGCGCGTGGGCGTATTGGTGTTCCCGCAGTCGCTGAAGCCCCGGCGTCGTATACTCGGAGGAAGCAATTCCCTCCCGCGAATCACGGCACATCATGGATCCACGGTTCGTACGATTACTCGCCATCGCCGAGTTCCTTCTGGCGCTGGGAGTGGTGTTTATCGCGTGGCCTCAGATTGGTGGACAGAACCACGTCGATCTGATCGATTGGTATTGGAAGGCCTTGCTTGGCGGTCTCATCGCATTGGCGGTTGCCAGGGCTACTTTGGCCGCGGTCGCCGAGGACAGTGCCTGGAACCGGCGCCTCCTCGGCTGGATCCTGGTGATCGTGGTGACTGTAGTCGCGATGGGTTTTGCCACGTATGACGCCCACCTGAATGAACCTGCCGACGATAGCGTCGAAATGGGAGAAGACGATTCCGGCGCCGTCAGGTCGCTCTAGCACTGATATTCTGATTCAACTCCAGACAGGGCGGGCTCATTCAACTGTCTCCTCGAATGCCTTTGCTTGCGGTTTTTCCTGCGTTGGGTCATTGGATCAGGTGTGTGGAAAGATGCTCCTGGCCTTCGACTGGAACGTGCCTGCCGCCGTGCGAAGCCGCCCCCCGAAGAGACCACTTGGTCAGGGCGGCAGCCAGTCGCGCGGGATCGACCGGCTTGGACAGGTAGTCATCCATTCCCGCCTCACGGCAACGTTCCTCATCGCCCTTCATCGCCGATGCTGTCAAAGCGATGATCGGTACGTGGTGACGTTCGTTCCGGCGAATCAACCGGGTTGCTTCATATCCGTCCATCTCGGGCATCTGGCAATCCATCAAAACCGTCGCGTATTCTCTGCACTGGATCGCCTCGACGGCCTCCCGCCCGTTGGAGACCGCGTCGGGATGGTATCCAAGCTTCTCCAGCAGCCTGACGATCACTCGCTGGTTCACCGCGTTGTCTTCCGCTACCAGGATGCGGACGGAGACCTTGTTTTCCAGCAGAGCCGGCGAGGGCAGGGTTGGCGCCGGCGGCGGCTCCGAGGCGACGGGTTTCAGAGGCAGCCAGAAGCTGAAAGTCGAACCCTCGCCGGGAGCGCTGGTCATTCCGATCTCGCCGCCCATCAGGGTTACCAGGCGTTTGCAGATGGACAGGCCGAGTCCGGTGCCTCCGAACTTGCGGGTAGACGAACCATCGACCTGGCTGAACGGCTGAAAGAGGCGCCCCTGGTCCTCCGCCCGGATGCCGATGCCGGTGTCCTTGACTTCGAAGTGGACCTCGGCGGCATGCCCGCCGCGCCCGAACACCCGCAGAGAAACCGAACCGTGTTCGGTGAACTTGACGGAGTTGCTGACCAGATTGAGGAGGATCTGCCGGAGCCGGTTTGAATCGCCTTCGACGCGGGCCGGAATTCCTTCGTCCCAGGTGACCGTCAACTCCAGGCCCTTCTTCCGCGCCTCCGGAGCGAGGGTTGCCACCGTACGTTCCACGACCGGGCGCAAGTCGAACGGCGCCTTGTCGATGTCCAGCTTCCCCGCCTCCACCTTGGAGAAATCCAGAATGTCGTTGACGACAGCCAGCAATGCCTCCGCCGATGTTTGGATCGCCTCGGCGTACTCGCGCTGTTCGGCCGTCAGGCGGGTTTGCATCATCAGGCTCGTCATGCCGAGAACGCCGTTCATGGGGGTCCGGATCTCGTGGCTCATGTTGGCCAGGAACTGTGACTTCAGCTCGGTGTGACGCTTCTCGGCCTCGAGTTTCTCCAGATAGCTCCGGTACGCCGAGTAGATCACGGCGACCGCTGGCAAGACCAGCACCCAGGCCTGCCAGCCGATTGCCCGGTTGACGTAGCTGTGCACCGCGACGATCGATGCGCCTATCAGGTAGTACGGGAAAGACCAGAAGTAGCAGTCGAGCCAGACACGCCTGATCGACTTGGCTTGGGTCAACCCGACCACGATCGCGATGGATGCGGTGTTGGCCAGGAAATACGTGCAAGCCGTCACGGCCAGAATCAAGGGAAGTTCCAGGTTCCAGCCGCGCAGCCAACCGGAGTGAAACACCTTTTCAGCAACAGCGATCGACATCGCCGCGTTCGCGATGTTGAAGACGATCTTGATGCCCTGTCGATGTTCCCTCGTTCGCCACAGATACTGAAACGCGAACGAGGAACTTCCGATGACCAAGGTCTCCCCAACGCTCAACTCGACGAGCCCGAGCAGGATGATCAGGGAATTGACCGAGAGCGTGCCCCGAAGGGTCGGCAGGCTGACCTTCATGCTCGACGTCAGCAAGCCGAGAAGAAAGTACACTGCGAATCGGGGCGGTTCGGCGCACTGCCAGGGCAGGACGCCATCAACAAGAGCGGCACTGCCGGCGAAGGCCACAAAGCACACCCAAAGCCGCGCTCTTAGTGGCAACTCAGCGGTCTTGCTCATGGCAGCATCCCTTTTTCCGCTCCGGGGGCGCGAAGGGTCAGTCGAGTCTCCGCGCTCCCATTACTTCCACCGTGATCCGATCGGGGCCCTTCTGGCGGAAGTATCTGCTCCCGTCGTCCTACCGAAGGCCTCCTTTGTCGCCGGTGGTCGACACGGCTTCGGCAAACGGACTGCTGTCGCCCCAAACCACGGAGTCTCCCCAGACCACGCTGAAACCGGTAGCCACGCTGTCGCCCCAGACCACCGAACTGCCCCACATCACGCTGTCACCCCAGACCACGGAGTCGCCCCAGACAACGGATTTGCTCCAGGTCGTCGAGTCGCCCCAAACGACGCTTGTGCCGGACGTCATCGTGATGGTTTGGGTCGTGGGGTTATACACCGCGGCAGGGGAGGCGGCGGTCTTCCCGGCGGGCAGAACATCGGTGCTGGCAAGAGCAGCCCCAACGTCGAGGTATCCGGCGCCGACGGTGAACAGATCGTGCTGGTTGTAATAGGTCACGCCCGTGGCGGGTTCGGTGTACGTTGCGTTCAGGGGAAGCCCTTTCCATGCCGTCTTCATCATCCGCGCCTTGATCACATCGGGCGTGATGGCCGGTGACTTGTGGAACAGGAGGGCAGCCGCTCCGGCGACGACGGGGGCCGCCATGCTGGTTCCGCTCAGTTCCATGAAAGTGGGGCTGGCCCAGGTCGGACTCGTGGCGAGATACGAGGACGACGATTTCGCGGCGGCCACGCGGTTCCCGGTGGCGACCAGATCAGGCTTGACGACGTGATCAAGCAAGGACGGGCCTTTCGAGCTGTAGGTGGCGATCTGATGCGCCCCGCGCGAAAAGCTGTAATTATGACGCATCGAGCCGACCGTGATCGCCGCGGGGTGATTGGCCGGCGAAGTGATGGTGGCGTATCCGCTCGTGCCCAGGGAGTTATCGCGCCCGTTGTTGCCGGCCGCGACGACCACGGCAATGCCCGCGTTCCACGCCCGCTCCACCGCCTGGGTGAGGGGATCGAGCGCATAGTTCTCGCGGATGACACGGCCCAGAGAGAGATTCAGCACGCGGATGTTGTACTGGTTCTTGAGCTGCACGGCGCGGTCGATGGCGGCGATCACGCCGCTGTCGGTTCCCCGTCCGGTTCCGTCGAGGGCGCGAAGGATGATCAGATTGGCGCGTGGGGCCATGCCTTTGAAGACCCAACTGCTGGGGGCACAGGCTCCGTTGCCTGCAACGATGCCCGCCACGTGGGTGCCGTGTCCGTAGGTGTCCGTCGTCGATGGGTCGCCGGGCAAAAAGCTCTCCCGGTATACGATGCGGCTGCCGGTGCAGGTGTCGTTTTGAAAATCGGGGTGGTCGATAATTCCGCTATCGACGATGGCGACTCCGACTCCCGCGCCGGTCCATCCCGCTGTCCAGCCGGCCTGGGCCTGAACGGCGGCCGCGGTGTAATCGAGCGTGCGGCCAACCGGGCGGTCGAGCGAGATGTACTTGATCGCCGGGTTCGCCGCCAGGGCGGTCAGCGCTTTTCGCGGGATCCGAATCTGGATTGCGTTGATGATCCCGAGGCTGCGCTTGACATTTCCCCCGGTACTCGCCACCTTGCTCAGTTCGGCGCCGGTCACGGCAGTCCGGTACTGAAGAATCACCTCCGTCAGGTCATTGGGTTTTCCGAGTGTGGCGTCCTTTGCCACCTTGTTGGGGTTTGCCCACGCCGACATCGCCAGCAAGGTGAGCAACACGGCGGTCCGCGCGGCCATATTTTGTGTCAAGTGAGACTTTCCGTTGATAGTCATCGGTTTGTACTCCGGATCTTCACTCTTCCTTCGCGGGTCCTGCAGCCCGTCAGTTCTCCCCATAGATCGCCACCGCGATGCTCTCCGGCGACGAGACCCCCGTGGCAGCGTTCACGGCCACTCGTTCGCCCCCCACGCTCAAATCACCCCATACCGCGGAATCGCCCCACACCGCGCTGAATCCCGCGGCAGTCGAGTCGCCCCACACCGCGGAGTCGCCCCAAACGGCGCTCCCGCCACTCACGAAGATCCGGTCGCCCCACACCGCGGAGGCCGACCAGGCAGCGTTCTTGTCGCTCCAGATTGTGTTATCCCCCCAAACGGCCGATGACCCGAACGACAGATAGACGTCCTTTGCTTTGCTCTTGTACACGGCGATCGGGGATGCGGCCACGCCGTTGCGCGTCTCGTTATTGTTCAGGGCCGCCCAAATGTCCAGGTACCCCGCGCCGATCGTAAAGATGTCGTATTGGCTGATGTAGGTCTGGCCGGTGATCGGGTCGGTAGCCACGCTACTCGATGGAAAACTCTTCGTTGCGGTCTTCATCAGCCGCGCTTTCACCTGATTCGGGGTGAGGGTCGCACTTTTCTGAAGAAGCAGCGCCGCCGCCCCGCTGACCAACGGCGTCGCCATGCTGGTCCCGCTGAGCTTGTAGTAAGCCGGAGACGCCAGCGGCCACGCCGAAGGCATGTAGTAGCTGAAGGGAATCATGTTCCCGGGGTACTTGGACGCAAAGAACCCGGCCAGAGTGTATCCCGAGATCACCCGGTTGCCCGGCGCGACAATGTCCGGTTTGACGATGTGGTCGATCGCGGTAGGACCTTTGGAACTGTAGCTGGCAATCAGGTCGTCCGCCCGGCTGACGGTGCTCAGCGTCTTCATCGCGCCCACCGTGATCACGAACGGATCGTTCCCCGGCGAACCGATGGTGGCGTAGCCGTTGGTGCCGAAACTGTTGTTGCGGCCTTCGTTGCCCGAAGCCACAACCACGACGATCCCTGCTTTCCACGCCCTCTCAACAGCCTGGCAGAGAGGATCCGTCTTGTAGCTCTCAAAGACGGGGCGGCCCAGCGAGAGGTTGATCACCTTGATCTTGTAGGTGGCCTTGAGCGCCACCGCGCGGTCGATCGCGGCAATCACGCCGCTGTCGGAGCCGGCCGCGTTCTCGTCGAGCACGCGCAGGTTCACAATACTGGCTTTCGGCGCAACGCCGCGGAAGGTCCGTGTGAAAAACGATCCCGTCGAGGCGGTGGCGTTTCCCACGGCGGCGATGGCCACGTGGGTGCCATGGCCGTTGCGGTCGTCGGTCCACGTCCCCCCCGGATGGAACGACTCGCTGTAGACGATGCGCCCCTGAAGGTCCGGGTGAATCGGGCTTACGCCGCTGTCGATGATGGCGATGCCTACGTTGCTGCCATCCCATCCGGACTGCAGAGCCAGACCCGTTCCCACGGTTGGTGTCGAGTACTCGAGAGCGCCGTGCAAGGCGCGATCCGGCGAGATGTGGACGATGTCCGGATCATCGGCCAGACTCTCCAGCGCGGCCTTCCGAATGCGGTATTTGGCCGCCTGGATCAGCGGTAACTCATGCCTCAGGTGTCCGCCTCTTATCTTGAACTTGTCGTGCTTGGCTTGCAGCTGAGGTACACGGTACTGCACGATCGCGTCCACTTCCACGTCCGCGCTTACGTTGATCAGGTCGGATGATAGCTTCGGATGGGCTGCAGGGAGCAGTCCCGCCGCCAATAGCAGGATCGGAAACACACTTCGCCTGGTAGGGCTCATTCTCTTCCCTCTGAACTTTGCTTTCGAATTCTTTCCGGTCCGGTCAGGTAGGACAAGTCCGACTGATCGTGACCGGCCTGGGGGGATAGACCTGTGCTGCCAGGCGGAAGGTCTCAGCAACTGCCTTCACGCCTTCTGAGCCATCAAAGGTCGCTTCCCGACAATCCCATTCTGGGGCAGAGTGCCGCGCATTGGAAGTCGTCGAAGTACCGTTTGCAAGGCTTCTAGTTTCCTGCGTCCTGAGGTGTTTTCCCGTGCAGTTTTGTAAGGGGTTCCACCCAGACCCGGACACGGTGAGAGTCAGCAGTCTCCCGCCCCCATTTCCGGCTGACCGCTTTATGAGCAGCGAAGTCATCGCAGAGTCCATGGAATCGTCTGGCCGAATTGCGTTATTGCTGATGTTGGTCTACCGCTTGCGTCACATGGGCGCGATACGAGACGTAAACCAGGGCCATCGCGGGTAACACCATCAGCGAGGGCGGCCAGCCTGCCGTGCGGTTGGTTGCGATCATCAGCCCCGCCGCCATCGCTCCGACCAGGTAGTAGGGGCACGTCCAGAAATAGCAGTGCTGCCAGATTCCCGCGAGCGATCCACGCTCCCGCAGGGACAGGATTGCCGAAAAAAGGATCGTATTGCTCGCGTACAGAACAAGGGTCGCGAGAATCACCCCGCCCACCAGCGAGTCCGACATCCAGGGCACGGCGTGCCGGCACAACAGCCAGGCTGCCGCGCTGCTGAGCGACAGACAGGACAGGTTGAAGAGCACCTGTAAGACCGTGGGCTGCCGCCTGGTCCTCCAGACGGTCTGCACCACGGCGGCCAGCGCGCTCATCACCACCACTTCGGCCAGGCTCAGCTCGGCAATGGCGACCAGGAGCAGAACGAAGTTGACCGACATCGTGCCCGTCATGCCGGGCAAGCGCACCTTGAGGGTGGAAGCAGCCAGGGCCAGCGCCAGGTAGCAGGCGAAGCGCCACGGGTCCTGCGATTGCCATTGGACCGCCGCCGCCAACAGCAGAACGAATCCGGCGGCGAGGACAGCCAGCAGGTAGAACCCGGTTCCGGCGCTCTGCGTGCCCACAGAGCCGGCGCCTGAAGCTGTCGAGGAGGAATGCAACTCCTCCAACCCGAGGAAGAAATGCAGCAGGTAGACCAGAGGCAGCAGAATCAGCCACGCCTCCGGGTGCAAAGAACCGCCTGGCGGCGGAATCAGCCCCACCAGCGCGGCGCCGGCCAGATAATACGGGAACGACCACAGATACCACTGCTCACAGGCTTCGGCGAACGGTTTGCCCTCCAGCAGCGAGAGCACACCCGAGACCAGCATCGTGTTGATGACGAAATACACGCAGGCAACCAGCGCGAGCACCGCCCCCCGGTATTGATCGAGCCCCGAAGACAACACCATGCGCGCCAGCAGATAACAGACCCCCAGGCTGGTGGCGGCGTTGGAAACGTTGAACAGCACCTGGATCGTGGTGGGTCGTGTTTTGCGCTTCCAGACGGTTTGCACCAGGGCGCCCGAGCAGCCGGCGATCAGCGTTTCGGCCAGCGTGAAGTGGGCGATCCCGAACAGAAGCAGCAGGAAGCTCAGCGAGTACGTGCCTCGCATGCCGGGCAGGTTCAACTTCACCAGCGAGGCTGCTACCGAGAACAGCAGATAGGTCAGACATCTGATGAGGTCAGGTGAGGACCAGTTCGCCAGCGCCAGCGCGAGTACGGTTGTTCCCGCCGCGACGACCCCGAAAATGTAACTCTTGGCAGCAACTGTCATCGTCGTATCTTCCTTTCTGAAGGCTAGTTCTCGCCATTGATGGCGATCGATATCGCCTCACCGGCGACCGTCGTGTCGCCCCAAACAACCGAGTCACCCCAGACCACAGAGAAGCCGGAGGTTCTGCTGTCGCCCCATACCACCGAGTCTCCCCATACCACGGAGTCACCCCATACCACGGAGTCTCCCCAAACTACGGAAAGGCCGAACTTGTAGGTATCGCCCCAGACAACAGAGGTGCCGATGTTCACTTTTACTTTCTTGGTAACCGGATCGTACACTGCCGTCGGTGAGATCGCGCCGCCGGTGGCCGTGGTCGTGTCCACGTTGTTCAGCGCGGCCCATGAATCCAGGTATCCGGCGCCGACGGTGAATATGTCGTACTGGCTGGTATAGGTAATGCCCGTGGCAGGATCGGTCGCCGTGGTCATGACCGGGAAAGCCTTGGTAGCTGTCTTCATCAGCCGGGCTTTGACTAAGTCCGGCGTCAGATTCGGGTATTTCTGGAGCATGAGTGCCACCGTGCCGCTCACCATCGGCGCCGCCATGCTGGTTCCGCTGAGCCTGAAGTATTCCTCATCCACCTGGTTCCCGCTGTATTGACTCTCCATAGGGCTGTCCTTGACCAGTTTGGCGGAGACGATGCGGTTGCCCGGTGCGACGAGGTCCGGCTTCACGACGTGATCCAACAGCGTGGGCCCTTTCGAGCTGTAGCTGGTGATGCGGTCGTCGGCTCGCGACGCCGTCCCCAAACTCTTCATGGCTCCTACCGTGATCACGTAGGGGTCGTTTCCCGGCGAGCCAATTGTCCCGTAGCCCTGAGTGTTCTTGGAGTTGTTACGGCCGTCGTTGCCGGCAGCCACGACCACTACGATCCCGGCCTTCCAGGCGTCTTCCACGGCCACGCACAGCGGATCGGTGGCGTAGCGCCCTTGAATGGGCCGGCCAAGCGAAAGGTTGATGACCCTGATGTTGTAGGTGGTCTTTAGCGCGATGGCACGCCCGATGGCCGCGATAACCGCGCTGTCCGTGCCCCGGTTGTTGCCGTCGAGCACGCGCAGGTTGATGATCTTCGCGCCGGGGGCGATGCCTTTGAACTTGCCGCCCGAGACGCCTCCGCTGCCGGCGATGATGGCGGCGACGTGTGTGCCGTGACCGTAATAATCCTGGGCGCTCGATTGGCCCGCGACAAAGCTCTGGTTGTAGACAACGTTCAACTCTCCCGGCTCTGCCTGCACGCCGCTGTCAATGACGGCAACGCCCACCCCGTTCCCCGTGAAGGTGTTGGATTGGGCAATGTTGGCATTCACGGCCTTCACCGCCACATCCAATGTCCCCTCGACGGCGCGGTCGGGAGCGATCGCAGTCACGTCGACATCGTTGGCCAGATCCTCCAGCGCCGAGGCTGAAATCGTGTAAAGCCCGGCCTTGGCCGCATGGAGTTCCCGCTTCAACCTGCCGCCTTTCTTCCCCACCTTGTCATGATGTTTGGTGGCCGGTGGCGCGGTGAACTGTACGATGACGTCCACTGTGTCGCCCTTGGCGGTGTCCAGATCCCTGGCGATTTTGTGGTGTTTTGCAAACGCGGCCGGGACCAGGAGCCCCACGGCCAACAGTGCAAAAACGTGTCGTTTCATTGTCGCCCCTTCCCCTCTTCGATTTCGCTTTGCTTGCTCTCCCATGACCATTTGCCTCTCACCATTCATCCAGGATGCTGTTTGACTCCAACAGTTGGTTGCCGGCGCTGCTGACGCCTGCTCGCATCAGTTCACTGTCCCTCACGGCGCCGGCAGCACATCGCCCCAGACAACGTTGTCGCCCCAGACGATGGAGTCGCCCCAGACGACGCTGTCGCCCCAGACGATGGAGTCGCCCCAGACGACCGAGCCGCCCCAGACGAGGGTCTGGCCCCAGTAGAGGTTGTAGTGGTAACCATAGGCGCCCCAAACGATGTTGTCGCCCCAGACGACGCTGTCGCCCCAAACGACAGAATCCCCCCAAACGACCGAGTCGCCCCAGACGACGGAGTGGGTGTTGATGGCATCGCCCCAGACGACGCTGTCGCCCCAGACGACGCTGTCGCCCCAAACGACGCTTTGCCCGTCGATCGTGGTCGACTTGGTGACGCCCGTCACCAGCCAGTAGCCGCCGACTGGCACGGTTGGATTGATGGCATGCGCCAGCGTGAGGGCCCCGGAACTGTTCAACGCGCCAGCCCCTTGGTCCAGCACGTGGTACGGGTGGTTGGCGGGGTCGTTCATCGGAAACGCGCTCACCTGCAGCATCGCTTTGATGGCGTTTGCCGGCGGCGCCGCGCCGTAGGTGGCTTTCGCTCCCTCGATCATCAGCGCGACCGAGCCGCTCACCACGGCGGCGGCCATACTCGTGCCGCTCAGCGTCAGATAGGGCCGGCCGGCGATGGTCTGCCGCAGGGCCGGGTATAGTGTGTAAAGGGTCTGGTTCGTCGCCGCCGCCGCGAGCAGCCGATGGCCGGGCGCCACGACGTCGGGCTTGGCGAAGGCGTCATACCACGTCGGGCCGCGCGAGCTGTAGTCGGCAATGAGGTCGTCACCGCGCGTCGCCGTGTCCATGGTCTTGAGGGCGCCCACCGTGATGGCGGAGGGCGCGTTGCCCGGCGAGCTGAGGCCCGCGTAGCCGACCTGACCCGTCTGCAAGTTGGTTCCGTAGTTCCCGGCCGAGGTCACCACGACCAGGTGCGCCCGCACGGCCGCTTCCACCGCCTGCACCAGCGGGTCGTCCGCCGCGGGTTCGTAGATGGGGTGGCCGAGCGACAGGTTGAGGATGTCGATGCCATACGCGGCCTTGTTGGCCACGGCCCACTCGACGGCCGCGATCACGTTGCTCGTGGAGCCGATGCCGTAGTTGTCGAGGACCCGCAGGCTCACGTACGAGGCGCCTGGGGCCACGCCCTGCAACTCCGCCTGGCTCCCCCCGATGAGTCCGGCCACATGCGTGCCGTGCCCGTAACCGTCAAGGGCCGCGATATGCGGCGGGTTGGGGTTGCCCGTTGTGAAATCGCGCGTCGTCTTGAGCCGACTGGCGGCGCCGCCGTCCAGCAGCATTCCGGAATCGATCACGGCCACCGTCACGCCCGTACCGGTTCGCGTGGTCAGGGGCGCGGGCTGGGTCAGCGAGTCGAGGGCCAGCGTGCCCCGCAGGCTCCTGGTCGCCAGTACGTTCGCGGGGACCAGCGTCGCCGTCTTATTGGCGGCGAACTCGGACGTGTCGCTGAAGGTCGCAAATGTGTTGACGCTCTTGGTGGCCGTCGCGCTGAGGACCGCGCCGCTGGCGACCGCCGCAGTGAACGTGGCGCGGAAGCTGGCGTTGCCCGAGCTATTGGTCGCGACGTTGGTCGCGCCCAGATACACCTGGCCCTCCCCGTAGCCCGAGCTGTCGGCGCTCGCGTTGGAGAAAAACTCGATGCGGTAGTAGCTGTTGGCCGCACTGTTCATCGTGCCGTCGATCTCGACCTGCGCGCCGGTCGTGACGGCCTTGGTGAGGACGGGGAAATTCTGCAGGTTGTTGGCGCCCGTGTCCGCGTCCCCGGCGTCGTTGGCCGATACGCCGTTGGGGCCAAGATCGATGCCCAGCCCCGCGTTCCCGAAGATCGAGTTACCCAGCACCGCATGGCTGCTGCCGTTTACCACGTTGACGCCGTCCAACCCGTTGAACGCGATCACGTTACCCGCACCAACAGCGGTGCCGCCAACCACGTTTCCAGTCGAACTTCCCTGTAGCTCAACTCCATCGTCCGAGCGGTTGCCGCGAGGGAGCGTGCCCCCCGCGTCCGTGCCGATGTAGTTGCCCTGCACGACGTTGTTCGACGTGTTGATCTCAATTCCTTCGTGGTTCTTGGAGATGACGTTGCGCGCCTGGGCGGTGGTTCCACCGATCGTGTTCCCGCTGCCGGAGATGATGGCCAGACCGACATCAGTATTCCCGCCGCCGGTGGATCCGTCGGGGTCCAGGCCGATGTAGTTGCCCCGGATCACATGACTGGTGACGCCGGACCCCGCGATCGTGATCCCTTCGTCGCCGTTGTTGGTGATGACATTGCGGTCGTACGGACCTATCCCTCCAACCGTGGCCCTGGACCCTGCGAGGTCGATGCCGTCGTCGCCGTTACCGGTTCCGGTGGTCGCTGTGCCGGCAGTGCCGATCCAGTTGCCGGCGATCGTGATGTCGTCGGCGCCGGACGGGATCCGGATGCCGTCGCTGTCAAACCGTGTGATGATCAGCCCGCGGATAACACTGCCATCGGCCGTTGATGTCAGCACGAGGCCCGAGACCTCTTCCGTGCCGTTGCCATCCAGGCGAATCAGAGGCGTGCCGGCGAAGCCGGGCTGCGACGTCGCGTCCAGCACGACCGTCCCGGTGATGGACGGCAACGCGCTCGTCAACGCGATGGTCTTCACGCCGGTGCCACTGATGTTGAACCAGATGGTGTCCGCCCCCGCATGGTTGTTGGCGTCGGTGATTGCCTGGCGCAGCGACCCGGCGCCGGAATTGTTGGTGTTGGTCACCGTGTAGGTCGTGCCCAGCGGTGGGTCCACGTATGGGGTCACGGCCCCGTCGACCGAGAGGGTGAGGACATCCTTGTGCTTTTCGAGCGCCCGCAACAGGCCCAACGGCAGCTCGCAGGCAAAGCCCTCGATCAGGGAAAAGTCGTGTTTGTCCCGCGCGCCCTGGGCGCGTAGCGCATTCAACAGCCCGCCCTTGGCCCCCCTCTTCGTGGTCACGATGACGCGCAGCAGGTCGGTGTCCTTGCCTTTTTTGAGACGGTCCTTCAGCGGTTTATCCACCTTCGCGCTCTGTCCCGGCGACGTGCCGGGCTTGTTCCCTTGTGCGTGGGCGCCGCGCGTCCCCACCGTCACCGCCAATAGGGCGACCAGCACCAGGGTCCGCCACCCGAGCGCGAGACGGGTCTGTCGCCGCCCGCCGGGTCCGTGTGAGAATCCAGTGCGGCTCGCGTCAAACCTTGATGCGTCAAACCTTAATGAATGATGAGTACTCATTTCACTTCTCCCCATTGATCGCAATGCCGATGCTGTCCGGCGAGGGAACGTTGGCCGCTGAGGACGTTCTGGTGTTGTTGCCCCAGGCGGCGGAGTTGCCCCACACGGCGGAGTCCCTCCACACGGCGCTGAAGCCACAGGCGGTACGGCCGGCCGACACCGAGGCGGCCGTGTTGAATTGACCGATGAAGTCGACGGCGGACGTAGCGTCCCGTCCTTGGAGATCTTTGGCTATCTTTGGGCCCCTGGCATGGAGAAGACCACCCGTCTGCAAGCACGGAAAGATAGCGACGACACTTCGCCTGGAAGCGCTCATTTGAGTTTCTCGAGCTCCGATTTCTTTCGAGCGTCTTCCGGCCCGTTCAGGTAGAACAAGTCCACATGATCGGGGCCGGCCTGGGGGGGCAAAACTGTACGGCCGGGAGGATTGTCTCAACCAGCGCCTTCACGTCTTCTGTTCGCTGAGTCATCCGAGGTCCCGCTCGCAATACCATTCTGGGACAGAGTGCCGCGCATTGGAAGCCGTCGCGGTACCATTTGCCGAGCTTCTAGTTTCAGGCGTAATAAGGTGTTTTCCCGCACAGTGGGGTAGGGGAAACACCTAGCTGTTGTCGGGCGCAGAATTCGATTCGCACGGCAAGCCACCGCTCGCTGAGGGGCTCTCCCGAAAAATAGACAAATGGCCCGCACGGGATGTAACCCGATGACAAGACAACTGCTTCTGCGACGGTCGGGGCGCGAAGGCCGTCGTTTTCATCCCAGTTGCGAGCGACAGTTCATGGTCGGCTGTGAAAAAAAACGGGACAGCCACCCCGTTTCCCGATCAGCGTTTTGTGGAGAACCAACGATTTGTGATCG
Organism: Bryobacteraceae bacterium; assembly: GCA_046160045.1. GTDB lineage: Bacteria > Acidobacteriota > Terriglobia > Bryobacterales > Bryobacteraceae > CAZGUX01. The sequence goes on along the minus strand of JBJXGR010000593.1, from coordinate 3,133 downwards.
GGAAACGGGGTGACCGTCCCTGTTTTTTCTGTTTTTTTCGGACGGCAAGCCACCGCTCGCTGACGGGGCTGTGAAAAAACGGGACATCCACCCCGTTTCCCGGTCAACGTTTCGTGGAGAATCAACGATTTGTGGCCGTGAAACGGGGTGAACGTCCCTGTTTTTTCACGGACGGCAAGCCACCGCTCGCTGACGCTCGCGCCTCGGCTACACGGCCGGCGAAAATTTTTTATCGGAACAAAACCACCCCAAATCAGGGTTAAGTGATTGGATGCACGATAGATATACGTCCGCTTCCAATCGAAACATAACGAAACAAGCGAAACAAAGTGTAGTATTTCCCGGCGGTTGAGACGGGCCGTGATCGTCGATGTCCTGGCCGGAAAAGTATGGATCTGGCCGTGTCTTGGTGCGTGCAAAGGTTATAAAGACTCATCATCACGTCTCCCACTCTCACTGTGACACGGGGATGCAAGCGTCAAAAGGTTCCGGAGAAGAGGGAGTCAAGGTAATTGATAGGAATATCAATAAGTTGCCGCCCGAAAATAAATCTGAAACCATTGTGAACGGGAAATCAGAGAATTTCGGGGCTGAATAGAAACGACGGCAGGCCGTTGGCTAACCTACGGGAAAGCAGTAAGATACGAGCGAGACAGAGGTTGCGTTGGTTTTCACTGTAGGACGAGCCGTACCGTGGGATTGGGGCGGCTTAGGCCGCAGTTTGTGGCAGAAATGCACTGAAATGCAAAGCGCTCGCCCATGGTTGGGACTGCGACCCGTGGGCAGCAGGGAAGTGAGGCCCAGCGGGGGAGGCAGATGCGGCGTTGGCGCGGCGGCTTCATTCCGGCGGGAATCCGGCTCCGTCAGTGCCCGGTCCTGGGAGGGCTGAGGAACTCCCGCTGGGCGGCGGAAGCCCAGAAAGTGTCCGGGGTAAACTGAACGCCGACCGTGGACCGCCCGTTAACGTGGTTCGCATACCGGACCGAGCCCATGCCAAGAAGCGAAACCCTCTCGCACTGAAAACGGATGACAGTTCCCACCCGGGGAGCCTCCCGCATTTCCAGGGCGGCGCCGCCCGCCGAGATATCGATCAGGCTGGCCAGCTCGACGCGAAACGTTCCGTCGTCACTCGTCCAGGCCGCCCGCACCAGCTCACGCTTAGCGCGAATTCGCGGGGCGCGGCGCCGTTCCTTCTTCGACGCCTGATTTCGCTTGCCTTCGGCTGGTTCGGGTGTCAGGGATTCGGGCTTGGTGCCCTCGGTCTCGCTCAGTTCCAGAAACTCCAGCGTGTCGTTCATCGATTGTTCTCCAACGCTACGATCCGGTCAAATCGCGTTTCCCCCCCGGCTCCCGGTCATTGCTCAAAGCGAAGCCAAAGACCAGTCCGCGAACGGAGTCCTGTTCGCGCAGCGCCCGCAGGAGGTTGAGAACAATCTTCCTTCACTTGGGCGTTGCTCACATCAGTTCTCTCCATTGATCGCGATGGCGGTGGATTCGCCGGCGATGTTGCTGTCGCCCCACACCACCGAGTCGCCCCAGACCACGGAGAAACCCGCGGAGGTGCTGTCGCCCCAGACGACGGAATCCCCCCACACGACCGAGTCCCCCCACACCACAGAGTCGCCCCAAACCACCGAGTCGCCCCATACCACGGAGTCGCCCCAGACTACGGAGTCACCCCACACCACGGAATAGTTCTTGAGCAATGAAACCTTATGCGTAACGGGGTCATACACAACTTTCGGAGAGCGTGCGGTTCCCGAACCGGCGACAACGGAGTCGCTGTTGTTCAGGGCTGCCCAGACGTTGAGGTAGCCTGCGCCGATGGTGAATATGTCGTACCGGCTGGAATAGATGACTCCTGTGAGAGGGTCAGTCGTAAGGCTGGTGGCGGGGAAGTTCTTGGATGCCGTCTTCATCAGCCGCGCCTTAACTGCATCAGGTGTGAGGGCCGGATTTTTTTGCAGCATCAGGGCCACCGCTCCACTCACCATCGGCGCCGCCATGCTCGTGCCGCTCAACCGGAAGTATGTTGATCCAACTCTGTTGCTTTGAGCAGTGCTCTCCAGAGTCTGAATTCCTTGGCCGCCCAGAGAAACCACGCGGTTGCCAGGGGCAACTAAGTCGGGCTTGACGATGTGATCGAGCAGGGTAGGTCCCTTCGAACTGTAGCTGGCGATCAGGTCGTCGCCGCGAGAAACGGTTCCCGCAGTCTTCATGGCCCCGACCGTGATTACGTACGGATCGTTTCCGGGCGAAGCAATCAGACCGTAACCGTTGGTGCCGAAGGTGTTGATGCGGCCTTCGTTGCCCGCCGCCACGACCACTACAATTCCCGCTCTCCAGGCCGCTTCGACCGCCCCGCACAACGGATCGAGTTTGTAGCTCTCCACCACCCGGCGTCCGAGGGAGAGGTTGATGATGCGGATGTTGTACTTGCTCTTCAGCTGGATGGCCCGGTTGATGGCCGATATCACGGCGCTGTCGGTGCCAACGCCATTCGCGTCCAAGACCCGCAAGTTGACGAATTTTGTCTTAGGCGCGATACTCCGGAACTGCCCACCGGAATCCGCGCCACTACCGGTGATGATGCCCAGCACAACGTTTCCGTGCCCGTACTCATCGATGGCCCGGCGGAGACCGCCGAAAGCTTCGTCATAAAGCAAGAGTCCCGCCATGTCGGGGTGGCTGGAATAACCACTGTCGATGACGGCGACCGTGACACCGCTGCCGTCCCACCCGGATTGCTGTGCGATATCGGCGAAGACCGAGGGGCGCGAATAGTCCATGGCCGCCTGAATCGCCCTATCAGGTGAGATGTAGACCACGCCTGGATCATCGGCAAGGTCTTTCAGCTTGCCGGCGAGCATGGTATACAGTCCCGCCTTTACAAGGTCTAGTTTTGCCTTGAGCACCCCGCCCTTGTCGGTGACCTTCTTGTGGTGAGCATCGGTGGGCATACTGGCAAACTGCACGATCACATCGATCGTCTTGCTCTTGTCGACCTTGTCCAGGTCCTTAGCGATCTTGGAACGGCCGAAGGCCATCCCGGATGCGATCAGGAAGAGGAGTGCGCACCCCCAAACCGAAAAGGCGCCTGTCCGACTCACGCCAAACTTGAATGAATGATGAG
>JBJXGR010000592.1:0-3864 GCA_046160045.1 Bryobacteraceae bacterium | reverse complement strand
GGGCTGGCGGAGGTCTCAATGGGCAAGGAGATATTTGGATGGATGCCCCCGGTATTGTCATGATCACGCTGATCGTCTCGTCGGTCGGTGTCATCGCGTGGTCTCTCCTCCTCCGCTACCGGCGGCGGGAGCTTCAGCATCGGGAACGCCTGGCAGCCCTGGAAAAAGGCGTGGCGCTGCCGGACTTGACCGAGGAACAGCCGCGCGCGCCCTGGTCGCCCCGTGTGTATCTGCTCCGAGGAATGCTGTGGCTGTTCAGCGGCCTGGGTCTGATGATCTTCCTGGCCGGAATCTCGGTCACGACCAGCCGGCCGAGATCGGTCGAGGACCGGATCAGCCGCGCGTATTCCATGAAGGATCGCGGAGCCACCGAGGAGCAGATCCGCCAGGTGCAGAACGATCTGACACCGCAGGAGGGAATGCCGTTGGGCGTGGCCCTGTTCGGCCTGATCCCAATCGGAGTCGGCCTGGCCTACCTGGTGTTCTATCGAGCGGAAGGACAGAACGTCGAAGCAGGCATGCGGTGACGGCGGGACATCAGCGTCCATCGCCGGGTTTGCGGCCGCCGTTGAACAATTCAAATCGCGGCGTATCCGACGGCCAGTAGCCCCCCGGCGTCGGCTTGTAGGGCTTGCCGCAGAACCGCGAGATCACCATCCACTCCGGAACGCCCAGGTCCGGATCCGGATGGAACAGGAACCGCTTGAGCCCTGCCCTCTGCGACGCCGCGAGAATGCGCTCGAGATCATGGGCCGTCATGGCGTCGCCCGCGTGGGGACTCCGCCCCGTGGAGACCCAGGCGATCACCTTGTTCGGATCACCGATGGCTTCGAGCGCGCGCTTCGTCTCGCCGAAGACCACTTTCTCGAAGAACTCGTCCGGGAACCCCCGCTCCATGTCGGCCAGCGACTGGATGCCGGGCAGTTCGATCCCGAACCAGGCCTTGATCACGGAGAAGCAGTCCTGCTCGGTCAGACCGGGGTTCCATTCGTGGACCCTCTCCACCCAGCGCGCGACGGTGCCGTACATGCCGTCGAAACCGCGATGCCAGAAGTAGTGTTTTGGGAAGACGTAGTCGAAGTACGGGTGCATGCGCTGGTAGTCCTGAGTGGTCAGGACCGAAAACGTGGGGGCGCGGGGAATGGTGGCGAGCTTGACCTTGCGGTTCATGCGGCCGATCTCGCGGCGGACGGCGGCAAAGTAGCCCATGGTGCTTTCCTGCCGCATGCGCAACCAGTAGAGCGTGTCCTCGTTGAGGTCGAAGAGCGAAAGGCCGGCGAGCAAACCCGCGGGGGCGTGATAGCGCACCAGCGGCGGTGTGAGTTGATGAAGCCGTTCGCGCAGGCGGGCGATGCCCCGCTCCATACGCCCGACGTCCATGCCGAGGGCCGAGTAGCGCGCCCGCTCCCATTCGCGCAGTTCAAGCAGCTCGCCGCCGTGATGGAACGCTAGTTCGTAATGGTGTTCGCCCGCGCCATCGATGATCATGCCGCTGACTTGCGGGAAGGCGTTCATGGAGTCCTGAACCCCGGCGGCATAGCCGGTGACGCCATACGGATCGTCACGGAGCGGCTTGGATCCGCCTCCGCGCGGCGACCCGAAAAAGAGAATCTCCCAGCCGCGGCGGGCAATGTCGTCGAGCATGGCCCGAAGAAGTTTTTCCTTCTGCGGATCGAGCGGCGCCGGGGCGGGAGCGGTCACGCCGTAGGAGGCGTAGACCTTGGGGTCGGCGGCAAAGACCGGGATGGTTTTCCCGTCGGGTTGCACAAACTGCATGTAGCCGATGGCGATTCCGCGAACGCCGCCCTCTTCCCACGCGTCGAGGATACGCGGGTAGTCGGCCATCCAGCGTTCGAGCGGGCTGTGCATGAAGATCCAGGCGCTGAGTTTGGGCGGTTCCAGCGCGGCGTGTGCGGTGGCGGCGGCCGCCGCGAAGAACCCGCGGCGGGTAATGGTGGGGATACGGAAACGAGACATAGCGCGAGCCGATAGAGGCACCCCCATCATAGGCCCGGACAGGGTTCGGTAATGATCCTACGCGAAACGTTGTGTCGCTGGATGGGGTCCGGCAGGCGATGCCGCACCGGCCATCCGCACTCTATCGTTGCCCGGAACGGGCTTTCGGCCATACTGGACTCGCTAGTTCGATTCGCCACACCGGGCCGTCCTGGAATAGCGGTCCCTCGGATTTCAGAAAACCAGGCGCTTTCCCATAGACCATCCAGATGTGCGTATCAGGAGGCTGCTTCCCGATGATGGGAGCGATGATGCCGCCAATACCGCCGATCTCAACCTTGACGGCGTAGCGCATCGCTTTTTCCGTGGAGCCGCCCACCGTAAACGAATCCTCGCCGCGTGGCGAAATCTCGAGTTTCACAAGCCGCGGCTTGGGTGTAGCGACGAGCATCGGGAGGGAGGTTTTCGCCGCCTTGGGGTCGATGTCGGCGAGCAACGTGGTAACCATCCCGTTGGCGAGATCGGCAGGCAACTTGAGGCGGTCGGCGATCCTCTTTTCCTTACCGTCATCCGTGTATTGGATCGTGACCTGTCCGGTGGAGACGTCCAGGGACATGTCGATGGGGCGCTTGAATGCCGGCCCTTTCTGGATCAAGCCATAGGTGAGAAGCCGGAACGTGCGGCGCTGCGAAAAAACCGAGGTTTCCTGATGGACCGACCCGTCCTTGAAGCGGAAGCTGAGTTCGCTGGTAACCCGGTTTCCTTGCGCGTTCTGGATCAGGCGACCCGACGCGAGGAGGTTGTCGTCCAGGTCGCGAAGTACGAGAAAACCGTGAATGCGGCCCTCGATGTGACGCACCGGCACTTGATCCGCAACCAGGCTGGGAGCCGGTAGCAACAGGGTGGAACCGACCAGGAATTTTAGCGCTTGCATCTCGGAGTCATCTCCTCATCGTAAGCCGACTGCACGGCGGTCTTTCCTGACGAATCAGAACTCCAGGCGAAGGATCATCTGGATCTGGCGGCCCGCTTCCTGGAAGGGCGTTAGCGCCGGGAACCCGGACTCGCGGCCGCGGCGGCCGTATTGCGCGATTCCAAACGTGCTGTCGTTGATGAAATTATCGGAGCCGCTCAGATTGGCATGGTTGAGGAAGTTGAAAGCGTCGGCGCGCAGCGTGATGCGCCCGCTCTCCCCCAGCCATCGCACGGGGAACGTCCGGGCAAGCGAGATGTCGATGTTGTAGAAACCGGGAGCGCCGAGCGCATTGCGGCCGAGGTTGCCTGCGCCGGACGGAGAGCGGAAGGCCGCGCGATTCAGCAGAAGCTTGCCGCCCGCGACCGGAGGTGCGGGGTCCAGCCGAGCCCCGTTGGGATCGACCAGGTCCGCGCGATTGTTGAAGTACGTTTCCCGCGTGGCGAGATCGGTCAAGGCCGGCGCCGCCACCGAGAACGGGAAGCCGGAGCGGAACGCCGCAAGCTGCGCGAAGCGCCAGTCCCGGAACAGGATGCCGAATGGCGAAGTCGAACCGAGCCGCGGCAACTCCCAGATCGAATAGAACACCAGGTTGTGCCGCTGGTCGAAATCGGAAGAGCCGCGGTCTCGCCGGATGTCTCCTTCGCGGGTGAAGGCAGCCCTCAACTCGCCCTGGCCTCCGCCGGAAAGATTCACAAAGTTCAGGTTGAAGAAATCGCCTTGCAGCGGCTCGCTCTGATGATCAATGGAATGGCTGAACGTGTACGCCGCCTGGAACTGCGCATGCCGTCCGCGGTATCGCGCGATGGCGGTGAGCGCCTGGTAGTTGGAAAGCCCCTGGCTGTCGCGATAGTACAGATAGCCGTACTGCGCCAGCAGGTCGCGGTTCCAGGTGTCGGTCACGAGCAACTTACGGCCGAGCGATCCCGCGCCGT
>JBJXGR010000591.1:0-3539 GCA_046160045.1 Bryobacteraceae bacterium | reverse complement strand
CCGGAAGCCGTGTCTCGGGTCTTCCGGTCGTCCTTTGAGAAGTTGAAAGAATCGAATCTGGATTTGGCGCAAATGTGTACGAACGAGTTCATGCCGGAGGGACGATGACTATCGAGCGCCTGTCGCTTCTGGTGATCCTGCTGTTTGCGAGTGCGTGCGGCGATCGGACGCCTCAGCTCCGCATCACCGTCGCCTCAGGAATCCTGGAACCGTTTCCGGTGTACCTTTGCCAGGATCTGGGATTGTTCCGTGCGGAAGGAATCACGGCAACCATCGAGGCCCTGCCTGGAGGGAAGGGTCTGGAAGCACTCATGGGCGGATCGGCGGACGTCCGCTACAACAGCGCCAGTGAAGTTGTGCAGGCCGCCGTGAGGGGAAAGCGGCTGAAGGTCTTCTTCGTCGGGCAGCGGACCCTCAGCTCCTTGCTCGTCGTTTCCACCGCGAAGGCAGGACGAATTCGCAGTATTGAGGACCTCAGGGGTTCCGTGGTCGGGGTCGCGGCGTTTGGCGGGGCGCAGCACATGTTTCTCAATTTCATTCTGGAGAAGCACGGACTGGGCGCAGGGGATGTTCAGGTGATCGCGCACGGCAGCGGCTCTCCGGCCATCGCCGCATTGGAGCACGGAAAAGTAGATGCGGGGATGATCAATGGAAGCGCCTTCACCGCGCTGCGGGGCCGTGCACCTGGTGTCCGGGTCCTGTTGGACCCTCGAACTCTGGAAGCCACCCGAAGCCTGATCGGCTCGGCGGATTATGTCAATTTCGCTCTGCTGTCGACCTCGGACTGGATCGCCCGGAATCCGGACACGGCGCGCCGGCTAGCGCGCGCGATGAAGAAGACGCTGGCCTGGATTCGCGAGCGGTCGGCGGAAGAAGTCCTGGCCAAACTGCCCGAGCACTTGCGTTCCGCCGACGCCGGAGCCGATCTGGAGTCGATGCGCATTATTCTCGGCGGGATGTCTGAGGACGGGTTAATGCCGCCGGGAGGTCCGGAAGTGCTGCGCCGGATGTTGGGCGTGCCAATCGAGAAACTGCGGGAGCAGGGGATCGAGCTGTCGCAAACGTATACGAACGAGTTTGTGCCTCACGGGCAATGAGAGTGTGGTGGCGCGGCTCCGAATGCAACCCCACGGCTTAGATTAAGCCGTGGGGTTGCAGTTGGAGTGGAGCCCACGGCGTGAGCCGTGGGGTTGCAGTTGGAGTGTGGAGCCCACGGCGTGAGCCGTGGGGTTGTACCACTGCGGTACCCCACGCGCACTGCGGTGGCAGTACCAAATTGGTCATACTGCGTGGTGCTACCGCTCGAAATCGATCGACCAGGCGCTGGCCTCGGACGGTCTCGCATGGGAAGATCGGAACAGGTTGACGTATCTGCTGACGTTTGCCAGTTATGGCACCCGGTTGCACGGCGATGCGAAAGGGTCGTTCGATCGCAGGCAGGGACCGGTTCACGAGAATGCTGCATGGGAATCATTCGAGAGGAGTCTGTTGCGAGAACATCCATTCGAGCTCGATGCGGACAGGCGCGTGATTGTGCTGGAAGCGATTCAGGAAGTAGCGGCTTACCGGAACTGGCGGCTGGTGGCCGTGCATGTTCGTTCGACTCACGTTCACGCGATCGTGGACACCGATACCACACCGCCGAAAGCCATTGGTGATTTCAAGGCATACGCCTCAAGGCGCCTCGCACAGCGGGGGAACGGCCTGGATCGCCAATGCCGTTGGGCGCGTTTTGGCAACTTCTCGTTGTTGCGCGACCGCAAAGCGTTAGCATCGGCGATTTCGTATGTTTTAGAACAGCAAGGTGAGCCGATGGCGACATTCCTCGACCCGGCGTGGGCAGCCTGATCTGGCCCTGCAGCAAGCGCAACCCCCAAGGGCTGCACCGCAGATCTAACCCCACGGCTCACGCCGTGGGCTCCACAGCAAATGCAACCCCACGGCTCACGCCGTGGGCTCGGAGAGCGCCGGTCGGAGACCGGCGCCACTTGCTGGACCATGCGCCACGTTTGCCGGTAAAAAGCGCAAGAGCGTGAGCCAATCGGCACAGGAATTTCACTTCTACTTTCGTGGAGGAGGCGGGATGAAGGCGCTGTGTGCGGTTGGAATGTTGCTTCTGGCCGGCTGTGCGAGGACCTCGAACGAGACGGTCAGGGTCATCACCTATCCAGTCCTTGACTCGTTTCCCTTCTATCTCGCGCAGGAACTCGGCCATTTTCGCGCCGAGGGCGTCGCCATCGCCACCGAAGAGCTGACGGCCGGCCCGAAAATCATGGAATCGCTGGTGGCCGGTTCCGCCGATGTTTCCACGGATAGTCTGTTGTACGCGATCCTGATGGCGGCTCAGGGCCGTCCGTTGAAGGCGTTCTTCAATGCCCATGAAGCCGTCCTCGGACTCGTGGTGGCTGCTCCCGCGAAGGCCGATCGCATTCGTCGCATCGCGGACTTGAAGGGAGCCACCATCGGCGTTGGGAGCTTCGGCGGTTTGCATCACCGTATGCTGGCCTACTACCTGCAACGATCGGGATTGTCGCTCTCCGAGGTCCAGCTTACAGCGATTGGCGTGGCGGCGTCGTCGGTGGCGGCGATCCAGCATGGCAAGGTGGACGCTGCCATGATCCAGGGGTCTAATCTGGCTTTCTTGAAGACACGGGCACCGGGACTTCGTATCCTCCTCGACCCGCGTTCGCGCGAACAATCGAAAGCGCTGTTTGGTGTGGAAGGGTTCCCCGGGTCGTCCGGACTTCTGGCGACGGCTCAGTGGATTTCCCGGAATCCCGCCAAAGCCCGCGCATTGGCGCACGCGATGCGGCGCACATTGCGCTGGATTGGGGAACACTCGGCTGAAGAAGTCCTCGACCGGATACCCACCAAGCTTCGGAGTGAAGATCGAACGCTCGATTTGGAACACCTTCGCTTGGCAATCGGTCTTCTTTCGAAGGATGGACGATTTTCGCCTGGGGGCCCGGAGGCGGTCCAGCGTGTGGTAGCGGCGTCGTTGGAAACCGCAAAGTCCATCGACCTCGGGTCCACCTGGACCAACGAGTTTTTGGAGGCGGAATGAATCGCCATTGGTCCGCGGCCTCCCGGCCGCAGTTCGGTCGCGGCTCTCGGGTGGGGCCCTTTTGTAGCCGGTTTGGGACTACATCCGGTGAAGAGCAAGACGGATGGGCGGGCGTGAAGGAGGCTGGAGGGCCGATGCCCGAGTAGCCGGCCGAGGTCGCCTCATATGAACCGCGGCCTGCAAAGCCACGGCTTCGCCGTGGTTGCGCCGGCCGGAGACCGGCGCCACTTGCCAGAGCATGCGCCACGATGGTCGGTAAAAAGCGCAAAAACGTGAGCCAATGGGCACGGGAATTTCACTTCTACTTTCGTGGGGGAGGCGGGATGAAGGCGCTGTGTGCGGTTGGAATGTTGCTTCTGGCCGGCTGTGCGAGGACCTCGAACGAGACGGTCAGGGTCATCACCTATCCAATCCTCGACGCGTTTCCGTTCTATCTCGCGCAGGAACTCGGCCATTTTCGCGACGAGGATGTCGC
>JBJXGR010000590.1:0-15817 GCA_046160045.1 Bryobacteraceae bacterium | reverse complement strand
CGACGCTCTCCGTCTTTCTTGACGACCTTCCCGGTTCAATAGCCGGGTTCCGTCCGCACTCAACCCCCTGCCAGGCACCCTCCAAGCCTGTGGCCCCGTGTTCTTTCCCCTCTGTGCGAAGTTCCTGAACCCCTTTTCCGGTGTCCTAATCCCACTCGTTCCTGGTATGCTCTCTTGGGTAAGTAAGACTTGGGCGGTTTCCACCGTAGGTCGGAGGGATCGGCGATGAGCACTCACGGCCGGGACGTACGGAACCACTCGCAGGCCGGCGCCACGCTGTGGCTGCGCGCTCCTGATCCGGAGTGCGCGACCCTGCGCCGGCTCACGGTGGAACTGCTCCAGGCAGCCGGATGGACGGTGACTCCCGCGCCAAACAGGCGCGACGTACTCACCGTGCTGTGCGTTGCCGACGCCCGCCGCCTGCCCGAGGACCACGCCTACGCATCTTCGGGTCCGCCCCTCCTGTGCTGCGGCCCACTCCTCCCACAATGGCCGGTCGAGGCCCGCTGCCGTCTCCTGCGAGCCGGCACAAAGCGCTTCCTCGACTCGAGCGACCATGCGTTCCCGTCCCGCCTGGTCGAATCGGCGGCGGAGTTGGGGCGTGAATACCAATCGCAACAGCGCCAGGGCGAAGAACTGCGCTCTTCGATGCAATCGCTCGGACTGGTCGGCCGGAGCCCTTCGTTCCTTGCGCTCCTGCGGACCGTCGTTCGCGTGGCGCCTCTCTCCGATCTTCCCGTTCTCATCACCGGGGAGACAGGCACCGGCAAGGAGCTGTTCGCGCGCGCGATCCACCAGCGGGATCCGGCGCGGGCGATGCGCGCCATGGTGACCGTCAACTGCGCGGCCCTTTCCCCCGGACTGCTCGAGAGCGAACTCTTCGGCTTCCGCCGCGGTTCGTTCACGGGCGCGGACCGCGATCGCCTCGGACTCCTGCGCTCGGCCGATGGCGGGGTGCTCTTCCTGGACGAAGCCGCGGAACTGCCGCTGGAGTTGCAGGCGAAGTTCCTGCGAGCCCTCCAGAGCGGCGAATTCCTGCCAATCGGCGATGATCACGCGCGTCATGTGAACGTCCGCGTGGTGGCTGCCACCAATCAGCCCCTCGAGTCCCTTGTCGCCCAAGGGAAGTTTCGCGAGGATCTATATCATCGGTTGAATGTGGTTCGCCTGTGCATCCCTCCGCTCCGCGAGCGGAAGGAAGACATTGCCCCCCTGGCGAGTTACTTCTGCGCGCGGTACCGGCCTGGCTATCTCGATGAGTCTGGATCGTCGCCGGACTTGGTTGAGGCCCTCGAGCAGGCGCGTTTTCCTGGAAACGTGCGCCAGTTGGAAAACATCATCCGCTGGGCTCTCGCCAACAAGACCGGGCAAACGCCGCTGGAGCTGGCCGATTGTCCGCCGGAGCTCTGGGAAGAGCTCGAACACTCCGCACGCCTCGCCAAGCCGCCGGCGCCGGCCGATTCACTGCACTGGGCGGAAGCCGTTCTCGCGAGGCACCAGGGCAATCTTGCGGAAGCGGTGGAGGAATGCGAGCGTACCATGATTGCGATCGTCCTCGGGCAAAGGCAAGGCAATCAGAGCGAGACCGCCCGCCACCTCGGCATCACTCCTCGCAGCGTTTACAACAAGCTCCGCAAGTACGGTTTGACCGCCTGACGGAACGGTGCTTCCGGAACGTTCGTTCCGGTTCCCACCGATCCGCCGCTCCAGGGCGGTCGTCCGAATCCAGCGAATCAAGCGGTTGACGCACATCCACGTTTGGCCCGCCGCCTGCTTAATAAGACGCGGATAGCAAACATGGGAGAGAGGCAGCGGAGTGGATTTGAGAAATCGATTGGTGAACTTCCGGATCACCGACGTCTATCATCCGGAACCGCAGGAACTGCTGGCTCGGATCTTCGGACAGACCGTGCTGCAAGGCGAGGTGCGCGAGGTCACCGGCCAGCCAGGGGATCCCGAACGCTATCTGGTGGTTCACGTTCGGGACCTGCCGGAACCGGTCATCGTTGCCTTGCGCTCCATTCTGGGAGTGGTCTGAATGCCGGTGTTCTGCCCATCGGTGATCGTCCCGAGAATCCGCATCGTGCGTGTTCCGTCCGGCAAGCCAGGCACGCTGCACGTCGCCGGGATCATCGGCCGGATGATCCTTGCCGGAGCGCGGGATTTCTTTGTCCGGCAGCGCGCGATCCAGATTCTTCGCGAGGCCGGTGTGCCGCCGAAGGATCGCCTCGGCGAAGCGTTCGCGCTTTTTCGCTGGGTGCAATCGAACGTGCGCTATACGCGCGACATTCTGCGCGTAGAACTGCTGCATACGCCGCGACGAATGTTGGAGTTGAAAGCCGGCGACTGCGACGATATGACGATCCTGCTGGGTTCGATGCTTCGATCCACGGGGCATCCAGTGCGGATCGTGCTGTGCGGCTTCCGTCGCGATCGACCGCATTCCTACAGCCATATCTATCCCGAAGTTCACGCGCAAGGCCGGTGGATCGCGCTCGACGCGACCATGTCGCACCCGCCGGGCTGGGCGCCGCCCGCCTTATGGATACGAACCTGTCTGGTGACTGAGGAAGGACTGCAATGCTAATCCAAAACCAGTATGACGGCCGTCTGTATGAAGTACCTGAGGGGACGGTAGCCGGCTACGGAGAGTATCCGGGTCAGGAGGGCTTGGGCATTCCGTTCCTGGCGCCTCTGGCCGCCCGGGCCGCCGCAAGGTTCCTGCCGAAGGCCATCCCGTTTGCCCGGCGGCTGCTAAGCCGGGGAGGCATACCGGGGGTGCCCGTCGCCCCAGCGGTTTCTACTGCGCGGCTGTCCACGCGCATCGCCGAGAAAGTGGCGGCACTGCTGCGCCAGCAAGGGGTCCAAACGGCGCCCACAGCCGCGTCTCAACCGCAGCCAGCCGGAGGACCGCCCCCTGCTGGCGGCGAGCCGGAACCCGCTGTCGGGGAGTATCCGTACTACGGGCAGCCGCGGCCCTATCCCGCGGCTTGGCCCCAGCGGCCGTATCCCCCGGCTACGCCCCAGCGCCCTTGGCCCCAGCAGCCTTATCCAAGTCCCTACATGCCAGGGCCGCCGGGCGCACGCTGGGTCGTGCCGAATGCACAATACCCGAGTACCGGAGCCCGGCGTTTGTACCTGCGCTGCTCCAGTTGGTGGGGCCCGCGCGGGCGGGTTCCCGGACCCGGGATGGCGGTTCAACCGGGGCAACCGGGCGTGCCGCAGCCTCCCTTCGCACCCGCAACCGCCACGCCGCCAACCGCGCCGTACCAACGTAGGCGCTACCGCCGCCGCTAACGGAAGCCAAGAGCCAACGCCCATGAGGACGCCACTTGAGTTATCTGCGGATCTACTCGAGACCACCGGCCGCGGCAGCGATGACGCTGTTCGAGACATTTCATCATTACCCGCCGGCGCGCCTGATTTACCAACGCTGCCGCCGTCTGACCCCAAGTGTGCTGGTCAGGCTTGGCAAGTTGAAGGGACTGATTTACTCTTCCGATCGTGGACAGCGAGGACAGCCGCGTACCTTCGTCCATTTTTTGAGGACGCCGCCCCTGCTGGCGTGTGATGAGGAAGGAACACAACTCTATGTTCTCGGCGGAAGGTACCGCGTGACACGCCGCGGCATCGAAGGATGATCGCCAATGCCTCAACGCAGAAATTTCGACGAAGTGATGATTGTCAATCCCTATGATCCGGGCTCACAGGAAGGAGCAACGACCATGAATTTCTTTCGACCACGGGGCTATCCGCGCGCGCCGGGCTATCCGCCGCCACCGCACGCCTATCCACCTCCAGGGGCGCCGTATCCCGGCCCCCCCATGATGGCGCCGTCCATGTATCCGCCACAGGGTTTTGCGCCGCCTCCCCCAGAGGAGTTCGGTTATTACGGGGAACCGGCCGGCTACTATGCCGAAGCGCCCGAATATGGCTACTACGGGGAACCCATCGCCTACTATGCCGAAGCGCCGGAGTATGGCTACTACGGAGAACCGGCAGACTATGCGGTGGCCGAAGCTCCGGAGTATGGTTATTACGGCGAGATGGAGCCGGTGGGTTACTACGCCGAGTCTCCCGAGCTCGTCGGATGGGGCGTTGGAGAGGATCCCACGGGCATGGGTTGCACCTGCAACACCGGCGGACGGATGCAGGGTTATGCGGATTACTCCGGCTACGGCCGCTACGTTCCCGATGAGCCTCCACGGTCTATCCCCAACGTGGTGGCCGCGACAAATCTCAACGGGTACATGGGCGAGAGCCCGGAATACAGCGGAGCCGGCTACGGAGAGACCGAGTACGGTGAACCGGAGTATGGCGAACCGGAATACGGGGAGCCGGAATACGGAGAAGCCGATTACGGCGAAACCGCGTATGACGGCTACGTAGCGCCGGCCGACATCAGTCCGACCTGCACCTCGTTCACCTCGCCCGCCACCAAAGAATTCGTGCCGGAGCATTTTCGGCCGCACTTTTAGGCAGACGGAATCAGGCAAACGGAATTTCTAGTTTGAAAGGAGATTGACCCAAATGGCAGTCGTACAAGGAGTACGGGAAAAGGTTCACCTTCCCATTTATGACAGTGTCGCGATTGAAGCCGGCGAGCAACTGCGCGACGTCGAGTCGTCCAACACGTTGAAGTTCTTCGTCGACGTGCAGAAAAAGACCAAGCTGGAAACCAATTTGCAGTCGGCCTCCCTGCTGCCGCACTACAACACATTTGAGGCCCGCGCGTTGCGCGTGGTGATCAGCGACTTACCGCCGGACTTCGGCGAGGAGCTAGTCGAAGTCAAAGGCACCAACGGCATGCCTCTCAGCGAGGTCATTGACAAGATCAGGGCTGGAGAACCCAATCCCGCGATGATCGGCGAAGCCACGTTTACCGTGGCGGACCTCAAAGCGGCATTGGAGGACCTGGACATTGCGCCGATCGACGCCCAGGTCGACGACGACAACACGACCGCGGTCATCAATCGGCTTATTTACAACACCGTCACGACTCTCTATGTGGGAGAGAAGATCATGATTCAGATGCCGACGTGGTTCTTTCCGGCCGGCGCGGGCGCCTGCTCGGAAGGCGGTACCGGCGCCACCCACGGAGTGCCCTCTCCCAGTGACACGTTTCGGTTCGCCGAACCGATCTTCATCGAGAAGCAACAGAACTTCCGCGTGGAAATCGAAGTCCCGGATTCGGAGGTTCTGAGAGACCTGCAAAGGATCTACGGCCCCATGTATATCTGGGTCGTGCTCGATGGCTACATGACGCGCAGCGTCCAGTAACGGAAAACGGGGTTGCCATGCGTTCCGCTTCTGTCCGTCCTGTGTATCGCGCTTCCAGCCAGGCGCCGGCCGCGGCCGTTGCGACGCTGCCGTTCGACTTCACGGCGGTTTTTTCCTTGCGGGGCAGACCGGGAAACATTGTGCAGGACGTCATCAGCATCAGCCCCGAGAGCGATTTTGTCGCGCTCGGCATCAGCTACGGATTCCAACCTTCGCCGGGAAATAGCATTCAAGTCAACGCAGGGGCAAACGCCGCCGGCACACTCAGTGATTTGAAACTCGGTGCCTTCCCGCTTTCGGCGTGGCTGGCAGGAATCCGCCTGAATCCTGAGGAGCTCACGCGAACACTGACCAGCGCCGAGCCCCCGCAACTTCAGCCTGCCGCCTCGGCCAACCGCGCATTTGTGCAGGCCATCTCACCCGCCCGGCTCCGCTTCCTGTTCACCGCCATCGATACGTCGAGCGGTCGCGAGTTGCAGGATCAGCCGGTGAACAACCTTGCAGCGCTCGGCGACGCAACCGGGCGCCGGCCTTTTCGGCACTTTCCTCAACCGTTCTTCCTCTCTCGCAACGCAACCATTCGGCTCCAGGTGACGGAAGAAAGCGCTGAAACCGCTGGCGATCTGTTCATTGTGCTGTTTGGCTACAAGATCGCTCCCGGGCCTTGCGCACCGCCACCGGTAGTCCCCGTTTCCGGAGCGCGCGCCATCCCGTTCGACTATGTGGTGCGCGTGCCTCTTTCAGGAGTGGCGGGCCGGCGCGTCGAACGCGAAGTCATTCTGGATACAAGCGGCGGGTTGCGCGTGACTTCGTTAGGATACGCCGTGAATGGGGAATCGGACCAGGTCGCGGCAGTCCAGGAAATCAATCCGAGCGACCCAGACAATACCATCCCCCAGGGGCCCCGCGTCTTGGCGGGGTTGTCTCTCTCCGCGCTTCCGGTGTCCGCCTGGTTGGAAGGTGTGCGTCTGCGGCCGGGCTTGTTGCAGGATTCGGTGGAAGGAAACGCGCTTGCCAATAAAGTCCTGCCCGGGCCCCGGTTGCAGCAAGTCTTCCAGCGGCTGAACCGTCCCGAGGATACGTTTTTCCGCTACGAGATCACCGACGGCGGCAGCGGGCGGGATTTGCAGAACCGCCCGATCCTCAATATCGCCGGACTGGGCAGCGCCGACGGCCGGCGGCCGTTCAAACAACTTGCGCGGCCACTCGAATTTGGTCCGCGGTCAACTATCCGGGTCGCCGTGGAGGAAGGCTCCGGCCGTGGCGATCTCTTCCTGGTTTTCCAGGGCTACCGGAACGACAGCCGGATGGGAGCCAGGCGATGACCACTCCTTCCCCTCTGGCTGCCGCCGGCTCGCGCACCATCCCATACGATTACTCGTTCCAGATCGACTTGGATGGCAAGCCGGGACGCTCGCATCAGAGGACGCTCTCGATTAGCGTCGAGGCGGCATTCACGACCGTTTCGATCGGCTACGGGTTCGTCGCCAAGAGGCCGTCAGAGCGCAGCATCCGTTTCCTGTACGCACTCTCCGATGAAGGCACCGGTCGCGCATTCCAGAACGAGCCCGTGCTGAGCACCGCTGGACTGGGCGATCCTGACGGAGAGCGGCCCTTCCGCCGCTTTGCGGCTCCGATTGTCTTCGAGCCGCTGAGCACGATTCGCCTGGATATCATCGAGGCGAGCAACGCGACCATTCTCGACGAGGGATCGCTTCACATTACTCTGCATGGGTACAAGACCCTGACGGGGAGGCGACGCTGATGACGGCCGCATTCCCTGCCACCGCGGGCCAGGACCCGTGCCGGGCGCCGCTCGATGCGCGCTACTTCGACGAATCGGAGGGTCCCGTTACAGTTAAACCGGTCTCGGCTGATCCGCTTCAACTGGCCCGCTTTGAGCTGCCGTTCGGCTACTGCGGGACCCTCGAAGCGTTCTGGCAGTTCACCGATACCTACGCCGGCGACAACGCGGAGATCTCAACGCCAGGATTCGAATGGCTGTTGCTGATCAATGGACAACCAGTCGCTCCGTACCTGGGCCTGCGCACCATCTTCCAGCCGTGGGGTTGGCCCGCGCAAAAGATTTCCATCCGGCTGCCAGTCAACGCACTGGTGGAGTTCACGCTTCGTGTAGTCACACCGCGTGTAGGCACACCGCCGGCAGCGGAGGTTAAGGTGGTAGCCGGCCGCATCTTTGGCCGCTATTGGTATAGCGAGGAATGAACCTGTGGATGGCCAGACCGTATCTGATTCCCATGCCGGCAGGAACCTGTTACGAGGTGGAGTCGCCGCCGTGGAATGCGCTGGTCACGCGCGAGCTGGCCGAGGAGCTACAGCGCGTGCTCGAACGCTTCGCGCGCGAAACCGGCGCCACTCCGGCGCGCCGGGTGCGGATTCATTTCGAGCCCGGCATCGTGGGGCATCACCAGGTGGGACGTGCAGCCGACATCTACCAGATCAACGGACGCCGTCTGGACGCGTGGCGAAACGAGTGGGACCGCGCCACGCCGCAATTCCGCCCGCGGAACCTGGGCTGGAGGCTCTACAAGGCTTTGGCCGTGTACGGACGCTGGGCGCAGCCTTCCGGCTATCCGGTGCAATTATTCGGACCGTGGACCCGCGAAGAGGGCCCGTGGAAACGCATCAGCGACCGGTTGCTCGCGGCGCACCGGGACCATATTCACGTAGCGCTCTGACAAGAGCGAACAGGAGAGGAGCTCGGATAGGATGAGGCACCCGAATGTAGTTCCAACGGCAACGCCGAAGCTGATCTTTGTGGCTATCGCGGAGGAGTCCGCGCGCCACCAGGTCCCGGCGGTCGCAGGGAAGCCAAAGCCCCCTTGCGCAACGGGACGCCTGGAGCGCGTCATTCGCTTCGGCGATTGGCGTGAGCAACTGGCGCCGCAACTGGCGCATCCCGAGCAACTGCGGGATGACCACTTGCTGCGCTGCGAGGTCGCTCTGGCGCCGGCGAGTGAATCCCGTCCAGGATTCCGGCCGGTCGACCCGGCAGTGGCCGGAAAACTCGGCTTGCCGCCCTTCCCGGCTCAATTCGCATTGAAAGTGGCCGAGGATCCGACCCGCGCTGCCAGCCCGCCGCCGCGGACCCTGATTCCCGAACGGTTCCGCAAGCCCTGGGAGTTTCAAGTGTCTCGCGAAGAGGTGCTATCACAAATGGCCCGGGACGGCCGGCCCTCCTGGCGCGAGCGCCTGACCCGATTCCTGAATCGCCGCGAAGCGGAGCGCGCGACGGATCGCTGGCAGGGGCAACTGGAGGGCAAGCCGCTGATGGACCAGCTCTGGGGTGTGCGCCCTCCGCGCGCTGGATTTCAAGAGGCGGCGGTCCAGAAGTGGGTTGAGTCGACTCTTTCGGCCGCAGGCTGGGACCCGACCCGCGGCCGGCGCGAATGGGAGATTTTCTGGCGCAGAAAGGGAGTGTGACCTCACATGGCATACTTGCGAAACCCATCCCATCGGGCGTGGCTTGGCGCCGCGGGCTTGGCGGCATTCGGCGAGAGCGCACCGTGGCTGCCATTCGGCGAATTCAGCAAGCCGGAACCCCCACGATGTGCGGCCGCGGAACTGGACGTGTTTCTGCTCGACACCATCCTCCGCAGATTAAAAAGCCAGCCTGGTAACACGAGGCTCCTTCGCATGTTGAAGGAAGCCGTGGACTCGACGCTGAAGGCCCTTCCCACGTTTGTGAGCCAGGGATGTTGCGAGCCGCATTTGAAGACTCTCGAAACCGAGGTGAGCAACATGCCTTGGCCGGTGAGTCAAAGTACGCTTAGGAAACAACTCTTGGACGCCATTCGCGCCGGCCAACAGGCGGCCAAGAAGGATTTCGAACACTGCTAAGGGGTGGTCGGTGGAGAGGAGGGCTTAGGACCATGGCATATCTGGGATGGCCAGCAGAACCCGCATACGGTGAGCCGGCGGCCGTACCACGCGCATGCAAGGCGCTTAGCAACCGCACAAATCTGGGACCAATAACAGAACTCGACGCCCGGAGAATCTGGCGTTGTACCCCTGACCGCGCATTCAACGTGTCCAATCCCGAAGAGGTCCTCAGACAGGCAGTCGCACGCGCTGTGAAGATGCTGGACGATTCCATTGGCAAGCTGGTCGATGCACGCAACAAAGTCTGCCAGGGCGCGACCCCCGCTGCGCCGCTCCTGAGCGAGCGGACCTTGTGCTGGCTGAGGAACAGGCTGGGTGTATGTGTCGACGACATTCGGATGTGGACGGCTCACGATTTTGTGAATGGGTCGGTGGGGGAGGTAATCCGCAGACTCGTGCGTGTCAGAAACTTGATTGCGAACAACGTAATCACCTACGTATGCCGGGGGGCCGGCTGCGGCGGCGGATGCGATGCGGACGATTGGGCCTACGTGTGCTTGGTGGACCCCGACAACTGTCCTACCCAGAAAACCATCGTCCATCTTTGCCACAACTTCTGGGAAGACCGGAATGGTTTCGGGGATGCCCTCCATAAAGAGCTTCAGGCCCTGGCGATCATCCACGAGGCGTCCCACCTCTACCATTGCACCTCGGATCGCCCTGGTTCCACGGTAGGGGTGGCCTATTGTCTGGTGGAATTGGTAGCGGTGATGAATGGCATCTCGCTCGACGGCGCGTTCCTTGAGAATTGCGTCAGGTCGCGCCGATGCGGTCCCCCAGCCGACTGTCCGCAGGCAGAGGTCGCTGGACTGGGTTTCATTGCGGGACCAACTCGTATTTTCAAAGCGGCCTTCAACCCGCAGAAGGCGGTCCGGTTAAAGGGGAGCCCGGCCATGCGGACCAAAGATCGTATGTAATGGGCGGAAAACGAGGAGGAAAGCTGTGTACATTCGACAACACTCCCTGGGCGCACCTAGGTCACACCCGTTCCGGCTTCCGAACGTGGAGGCCCTCGATGCTAAGCGCGCGGAAATGGAGCGCAATTGCCAGGGCGTAACGGTCGTGGAATGGCTGCAAAAAGACGGACCGAAGTCCCTTCGCGAGCATATCGACCAACTGGAGCGCCGCCTTATCGCTACACCGCGTCTGGTGGAGGGCCACGAAAAACGCCGCAGAGTTAGAGGTGAATTCAACAAAGAACTCGAAAAGCTCAGACGCGACCCCTTGCTGCGGAACGACCCCTTTGCCCGGAGCGCCCTACGGAGGAGGATCATGGATTCCGAGAGGGACGTCGTCACCGAATATCCCGAGTTGGCGATGTTTCGCTTTCCCAAGGGTTACGTGGTCCGGAGTGCCGCTGACGAGCTCGCGAAGGTGCGCTGCCAGTTGAGCCGGGCGCGGCTGAATTTTCTTACCTGGGATCTTACCAAACAGCGTCCGCAGGGCGTGGGCTTCCTCAGGCTCGGTGAAACGCCCAGCCCCTTGGAGCGATCGCTGACGCGCGCTTTCGACCGGCAGCTTCCGAATCGCCCGCTCTCTCTCTGGACCATTCGGGGCTTTCAGCCAAACGCTGCCGCACTCGGCGCGGCTCAGCTTTCCGAAATCGAATTGATCGCCGGGGGCATCGCCCGGAATCCGCGGACAAAATCCGGAATGCCGGTCATGACCA
This sequence comes from Bryobacteraceae bacterium, assembly GCA_046160045.1. GTDB lineage: Bacteria > Acidobacteriota > Terriglobia > Bryobacterales > Bryobacteraceae > CAZGUX01. The sequence continues at coordinate 4,965 of JBJXGR010000590.1, read as the reverse complement.
TCACTGGCGGGTTTACGCGGGGCGAAAACGCCAATGTGGGCAACAGCCGCGCGGCTGCCGTTAGAGAGGCCTTAAAGAAAGCCCTCCAGCGGCTCGATCCGAACCTCCTCATGTCCGTAGGACTAGACATCGCCGAGGCGGTGGAGACCTCCCAACCCGAGGTGTCGATCTCGCTGCGCGAACTGATCCCTCCACCGCCAAATCTGCGCATTTCCCCGCAGAGTCCCCTGGTTCAACCTAACCCTCTAGCTCCCAGGGGAACGCCGCTTCCGCCGGCGCCACCGGCTGCCAGGTCGCCGTCCGGGCGCAGCGTAGAGGATCTCTTTCGCACGAGAGTCGAGGGCATTCTGAGGAGATTTGGCGTCAAGAATCCAGCCGTACGGAAGGCGATCGCTGACTCCGCTGTCTATCAAACCGAAGAGGCGCTTCGCGCAGCCGTGGGACAGGCCGAAGTCAGTGGGGAAATACGGGAGGCGATCGTCGAGAGCATCCGTGCGCTGGGCAGAGGACGTCCTCGTTAGCCCGCAACAGCTCGCCTGGGCCAAGGGAGAGCCTGGTATGTATCTGCAATCAAGAGGACTCGGCATCGCAGCCGATGTCCGCAAGCAATCCACCGCGCCTTCGGGGCAGGCCTGCCCTCATCCGTTGCTGGTTCCGGCGGGCGTGCCTTTGCGCGAGCACATTCGCTGCCTGGAGCGCAGACTCGCCGTCTTGCGCCGGCAGCAAGCGGAGACGGATCGGATCTCATGTGATCTCGAGCGTGCGAAATTGCGGCTGGCCACGGAACCCGCGCCCACGCCGCCGAGTTCGACACCGGTGACGGTTACCACGGTATCCCCGCTCCGCTTCGTCTGCCGCGTCCACACTCGTACCGAAGAACCCGGCCAAAGAATTGGCCATAGTATTGGAACTGGATTGCTCATCCACCCCCGAATCGTGCTTACATCCGCCCACGTTGTTTTCCCGCCTCAAGCCCGTGGCAGAACCGTTTCCGTAGAGGTCACCCCCGGCCAGAACGGAGACGGTATGCCCTTCGGTGGCCCGTTCCGAGCCGATGCCTGGACGGCGGCGCCCGGATGGAATGCCACGATGCCCTGTGAGCACGATTTCGCGTTAGTGCGGTTGCCGAAAGCCACAGTCGCCGGATTCTGGCCGATTGGCTTGGTCTCGGCTGAGGACGTCATGGGAGTCGATGTTCATCACGCCGGGTACCCGGTTTGCCAGGCTGACGCTCCTGGCAAACAAATGGTTCGCGGCGTGGGTCAGATCTTGAGCGGCGTCCGATACAATCGCGCATGCAGCATCAAAACCAAGTTCCAGGATGTCGATCGCGCACCCTTAGACAACGCGACCAGGACACTGGCTCATAACATCCCGACCTGTGAATCTCAGAGTGGCGGTCCTCTGTGGATCGCCGATGTGTGCACGCGGGAGCCGGTCGCCGTTGCCCTCCACCAAGGCCGGCTTGCTGACGGCCGGTTTGGACGCGCGGTCCTATTTAGCCCGGTGATCGTCAAGGAAATTCGGACAGTGTTGGGCGCCCTTCTCAAATGAAAAAGGTTGGACAAAATTGCAGGGGCGCGGCGGCTGTGCGTCTTTACCTACGTCAGCCAACGGCCCCGTCTATCGCGGCGCTTCTGTCAAGAGTAATTGATCGACATGCAGCGTTATCTGTAACCGGCTGTGCCTATGCAGAATCCCGACGCAACCGGTATCGGGCTCGACGCTTGTGGTGTCGCCGTTGATGCGGGCCACCACGTTGTTTTCCAGTCGCAGTACGGCAGTCGTTTGCCGGGTACCTAATCTGAGCAGATCAAGTTCCCACTTGACCCATTCATCCCGGAAAATTTCTCCCTCGTTCACATCAATTCTTTCCCTGAACAAGCCATCCGGGCTTCGGATCAAAACGCCCGTGACGTATTTGTCGTTTCTGATCTTCCGCAGGCAGGCGGAGGCTACCAAAATGTCGCCCGCCAATAAAGCGAGAGGATAAATTACCTGGCCTTTGCTCATCTCCAGTTCCGCGGGCTTGATATCTGCCCCCAGACGCCAGGACATGCGGTGGGCAGGCAAAGCGAAGTGCAACCCTGCACGGATCAGTGTCCCTTGCAGGCTCCGGAAGTCCTGACAGAGTAGCGCTCGTGAGCCTTTGTGAGCAGCGGCCTCATCCGTGCGGCAGGCATTGCCCGGCAGCAGATTCAATTCCCAACCCTGCGGCGGAAAGTTCTGGCCTTCAAAGCCCGCACGACTATTGACGGGTTTCTCACCAGCTTCGAGTTTGGGCAGAGGGAACTCAGCACTTTCCGGTTTCCCGGTCTTAACATCCAGGATCTGAAGCTCCACGCGTTCGAACTCCGGAGTGATGTCCTTGACGATCACGCCGTAGTGCAGATCGGACAACCCTTCCCCCTTCAGATTGGATTTCTGGTAGCCTTCCACGGCGATTCCGTTCTCGTTGAAGGCGTGTTCGTCTCCCTTGTCGCTATTAATGGTCTCCCGGTCATCGAAGTTGACGCGAAGTTCCCGGGGTGCGACGCCGTCGCCCCTCAATGTCACATGAACAGCCTGCAAATCGCCATCCCGCCGATCCGGGGCTGCAAAGCAAAGCCTCACCGCCCTCTTCTCGCCTTTGGCGCGGTAGAAATTGCAGCGATCGAGACGCAGCTGCTCGAAGTTCGCCGTGCTGAGGTAGGGCAGATAGTGCAGCGGGTGAACACTATTGCCTTCTTTGGGTTCGCCTTTCCTGAACTCGAAATGAAGATGGGGATAGGTCGCGTCTTCCTGACCGACCGCGCCGATCACGTCGCCCTGGCTCACCCGTGCACCTGGGATTACACCCTCCGCGATGCTGTCGAGATGAAGGTTGACAAGGAACAGGTCATTCTGTCCGTCCGTCGGATCGCAGACTTGGAGAAGGACATGCGTTGAGCCGAAACCCTGACCCGGCCCCGTTTTATCCGCCGGCCCGGAGAGATGCACCACGCCATCCGCCATTGCATGGACCGGTGTGCCAAGGGGAGCGGGCAGGTCGATGCCATCATGGAAGTCCCAGCGATCAGCGTCGATACGCGGACCGAAGGACGTGTTCATCTCGTCTGGCACGGGGCTCTTGCTGAGGGGCCAGATGAAGTGAGCGTTGCTTTGAGCGCCAGAAGATACTTCATGACGAGAATCTCTTGTTTCGTCACTCATTTTCACTTCCTTCTTGTCCACATGATATTCAACCACAAGCCGTGTTTCGGGGTAAAGCGAAAGTTTCGCGATGACAGGCCTTCCCGACACTCAGGCCGCCGATTGAGAGCAGGGCTTATGGGTTGCCCTGTCCCGAGAGAAGAACGAGATCGTAGCCCACCGGCGGATCGTTGGGCTGGCGCCTGAACCTCAAACTCTGAACAATAGTCTGGCCGGGGAGGAGGACCCCGTTGTGCAGGAACACGCGCAGATAAGGATCGCCGGTGCTCGTCATTCCGCTGGCGTTCTCCATCCAGATCCGATCGGAGAGACCCCGGGCGATCAGGAGGAGGTGGGTGTCCACGATCGACGAGCTGATGTTCTTGATCCTGTAGACGTCCTGCTGCCGCTGGCCGTCGGTGTGGTTGGACTCGATCCGCACAACGTCCACCTGCCTGGTTACGTCCAGGAACTCGAGACCCATGTCGCGCCGGGAAAGGGCGTCGTCGTTTGACCGAGGACGACCGCTGGGCATCCGCCCGTCGACTGCGCCCAGGGCCGCCAGGTCCGGACGGAACCTCGAGTAGGTCAGGTCCTGCTCGTTCGGCTCTAACGTCTTTGTCGTCGAGCGCGGATTGAAGCGGACGAGCGCGGGATCGTAGAGGGCGTTCTCGAGGAAATCGGTGAGATCTTCCACTTCATCCTCGTCCAGGCCCAGGCCGCGAGGCGAGCCATGCCCGCGGGGGTACGTGAAGCGAGGCGTGAGCGTGCCGGCCGCGGCGGCGACCGCGTCCTGCGGCACACCTCGGTTGAAGTACTGCACCACGTCCTTCACGCGGGTGAACGAGCCGTTATGGAAGAAGAACCTGCCGTCCCTGAGCTGCCGCAGCGTCAACGAGCGGAACTTGAAGGCATCGCGGTCACGGGCCGTTGTTTCCTTCCGTCCGTCATCCCGAAAGTTCGGATCGTTTCTCGCCAGGCGGTTCAGGGCCTGTAGCGGGTGGTCGGCGAGCCCGAGGTTGAAGAAATTCCTTTCCACGAACTGATTCCTAACATGAATGTCCCTGGTTTCCCGGGCGGCTATGCGACCCGGTGGATCCTTAAACACTAACGACGTTGCCTGCTCTCGATTCGAGTGTCTTGCGCCGCTTTGCTGCCGACATCCCTGAACTGACCTAGAGTCCGGCGCTGCCTTGAACCTGCGCAGGAAAGCGGTCCGGCAGCCCCTTAATTAGTATGGCCAGGGCGGTGGTACGAAGCGGTTGTCGAATCCCTGTGCCTCGGGGAAGGACGAGGCGTCCGGGCGAACCCCGGTGTCCAGCCAGTTCTCCATCGCCGCGAGTGTCGTGAGGATCTGCGTAGCCGTGAAGGCACAGTGGCCCACGCCGTTGACAAACGCTTGAGCCAGGTTCTGCGATGCTCCCCACACTTCCACGGCGTCGCGATAATAACCTTCATTGTTGATTTCCGTCAGGCCGTCCGCGGTCGTGTGCAGGGTGATTACCGGCTTTGTCAACACTCCCCTCACGGTCGCGAAGCGGTGCGCGAAATCACGGCACGGGACACAAGCGGCGATCCGCGGCCGGGAGTTCATTTTCTCCAGCAGATCGTCGGCCTTGACGCCCAGTGTCGCGAGGTACGCCTTTTCCGCCGGCGCAAGGCTATAGCCGTGGTCCACGTTCTGGGCGACCGGCCCACTGGCCCAGGCTTCGATGGCCTCCCGTTGCTGGGTGGTCCACAACATGCTCATGAGATAGCCCGGAACGCCCTGAAGCGGGTCGGTCACCCAGAACG
>JBJXGR010000589.1:0-2543 GCA_046160045.1 Bryobacteraceae bacterium | reverse complement strand
CTGGCGGGGCCGGCTCCATCATCGTCGTCGAAGACAAACGGATCCTCCTTCGCTCCGACGCGGTTCTGCGTATGCTGAGTCTGCTCGGGTTCCCTTTCTCGCTCCTGGGAATCTTCCGGTTGATCCCTGCGGCGCAACGCGATGCTGTCTATGACGTGATCGCCCGGAATCGGAAACGCTGGTTCGGCAAGACTACACAATGCCGGGTCCCGGCGCCATCGGAACGACACCGCTTTCTATGAGCGGCGGGCTGTTTGCAGCCCGACAGCCTGGGCCGTCAGATTGAGGTGGGATCGTCCTGATGCTTACCCTCCTGCGGAAGTTGACGCCGCAGCCGCAGGCGTTGCCTCACAGCCCCACCGGGCTGTTCGTGCAGTCGCTCAATAGTGAGCCACTGCCCTCCCGCGTCCACGGAACAGCGATCCTCAATCCGGCGTGCACTGCCGCTGACTTCGGATCGCGTTTCCACCACGAGCACGGCGTCTTCCCAGAATGCAATGATCTGGCGCTCACGGCCACGGATCATGATTGTCACAGGCTCACCGCCGACCGTCAGATCGCGGTCGACCGTGAGATCACCGTTCGCGTCCTTCTGCCTGGTCCGGATTCGCACTTGAGGGTCCTCGTGCGTGATCGTGTCCAGGCGCCACTCAGGCGGCGCCAGAAAACCGAAATCGCTTTCACCGCGAATCAACTTCCAGGTGCCCGTGAAATCCGGCCGCATACGTCGATAGGATGCAGAAGGGTGTTTCCAGGGATGCAGAGAATCAATTCACTGTGACGACTCATCTCGGAATGCACTGCCGGATCCTTCTGGCGCCCAAGGGACACCAAAGCCGCCGGCTTGGCAGGGAAGTGAAGCATTTGGATTGATCCGCCAGGTTAACTTGTAGCTCCCCCTTGTAGCTCCACCTCGAATGTCCGACTGCGCCGCCCGCGCCTTGCAGACCGGCGGGCAAATACGGCTCGCGCTTTGAACACGGCGCTCTCAGGCCGCAGATCAATCGCAAGCGCGACTGTGAAGCGTCCATAATCAAGGATATGGAATCCGCGGATGTGGTGATTGTGGGGGCTGGACTGGCAGGCCTGTGCTGTGCGCGCAGGCTATTGGAATCGAACGTCTCGGCTCTTTTGGTTGAAGCCTCCGATGCAGTTGGCGGCCGCGTGAGGACCGATCGGGTAGAGGGCTTTCTGCTGGACCGTGGCTTCCAAGTGCTGCTCACGGCTTACCCCGAGGCGCGTAAAATGCTCGACTACGGTGCGCTCCACCTGCGGGCATTTGAACCTGGTGCGCTCGTGCATCTGGGGAATCGTTTCTGCCGCGTCTCGGACCCCTGGCGCCGGCCGAGCCGGGCCGTGGACTCTCTCCTTTCCGAGATTGGAACGCTTTCCGATAAGTTCCGCGTAGCCTGGCTGCGTTCCCGTGTCTGCCGGGGGTCCGTGGACGATGCCTTCGGTGGACCGGAGATGTCGACGCTCGATTTTCTCCACGCGCGCGGCTTTTCCCCCAATATCATCGAACGGTTCTTCCGGCCCTTCCTGGGCGGCATTTTCCTGGAACGGGAACTTCGAACCCCCAGCAGCATGTTCCGTTTCGTCTTTCGGATGCTCGCGCGCGGGGATACTTCAATACCCTCCCTCGGAATGCAACAGATCCCCATTCAACTGGCGGGCCCCATACCCTCCGGCAACCTTCGCACGAGAACGAAAGTAGAATCTATCGGCAACAACCGGGTTACCCTGTCCGGTGGAGAAGAGATTGCCGCCCGGAGCATCGTCGTGGCTACGGAGGGTCCAGAGGCAGGACGCCTTCTGGGAGACAACGGCCCGGGCTCGCGTAACGTTACTTGTCTCTACTTTGCGGCCGAAGACGCCCCCATAACCGAGCCCATTCTGATTCTGAACGGCGAGGGCGAAGGCCCCGTCAACAATCTGTGTGTTCCCAGTATTCTCTCGCCAGAAGTGGCGCCGCCGGGCGCGGCGCTGATCTCGGCCACGGTACTGGACCACGACCACTTGACGGTGGAACAGATCGAGGCCGAGTCGCGCGATCAGCTTACACGTTGGTTTGGAGGTCAGGTACGGAATTGGCGGTTACTCCGGATGTATCGGATCCCCCACGCGCAGCCTGACCCCTCAGTCGCCCGGCCCACACGAGCCCCGCGCGTCGCGCCGAATCTCTTCCTGTGTGGGGATCACTGCCTGCACGCTTCCATTGAAGGCGCCATGGCCTCGGGAAGAGCGGCTGCGGAGGCAGTCCTTTCGGATCGTTTGGCCTGACTGCAATGAGGCGCGTCCGTGCTACTGTGCGTTCCTATGAACGACGCGTTATTGCAGGCCGTTCTGCTCGCGAATCTCGGTTCAAGCCTGGCGATGACCGGCCTGATATGGTTCGTTCAGATCGTGCACTACCCTCTGTTCGCGAGTGTCGGCGCGCGGGAGTTCGCGGGCTACCAAAAGAAACACGCGCGGTTAACGTCGCTGGTAGTTGGGCCGCCGATGTTGATCGAAGCGGCTTCGGCCCTTGGCCTTGTCTTCCTCGC
>JBJXGR010000588.1:0-7481 GCA_046160045.1 Bryobacteraceae bacterium | reverse complement strand
CTGACTCCATTGCTGAAGCCCCCGCTCGTTCGGCTACATGGTGAACAGGCAATTCACATGGTGAACTCCTTTCAGTTCACAAGATCAGACAGGCTTATCCTGGTGTACCGACCGCAAGGGAGGGCTTCAGGGAGGGCTTCAGCGACGCCGGCCGGGGCTTTCGCGAAACAGCGCCAAGCGACGCTGAGAGGGCTTCGCGCCGTGACGTCTCCCGGCAGGCGGGGATCATGGGTATTGTTGAGTTGTTGTATCGGAATGGATCATCCAACCCTCAACCCTGAGAAGGGCGACGTTAGGTGGGAGAGGAAACGCTATGTCGAAGACCGGCGGCATCATCGGGGTATCGGATCACGGCGGCTGGGCTGTGCTGGTGACGGTGGCCCGTGACGGGACGCTCCTCGACCGCCGCCGGGTCGAACTTGTGGGCGACGGCCTGCCCAAGCTTCCACACCATCACGAAGCCCAAGGGCTCCCGCTCGATGAGGCCGTGAAGTTGGTCGAGCGCGTGCGCGTGTCGGCCGAGAGGCACGCGATGCTTGCGTTAGAGGCCGTGACGATGGCGGTGCCGCGTATCCTCGGCGTCGCCCTTCGCAATTGCCAACAGCTTCCGCCCACGGTTGCCGAACGAATCAAGGACTACCGTGCGCAGAACGTTGCCGACTGGGTCATGTACCGCAAGGCCCTGGCCTCAGCCGCCAACACGCGCGGTTGGCCCGTCCACTGGTACGACGCTAAGAGTGTGTTGGGTGCGGCGAGCCAGGCGTTGCGCGTCGAGAACCTCGACGCGCACTTCCTCCACGTGCGGAGGTCTGTCGGGCCGCCATGGGACAAGGATCACAAGCTCGCAATGGCGGCGGCCATTGCCTCGGCGAAGGCGGTTGTGGCGTAAATGGCGGGACCTGAAGCAAGCTACCGAAGGCCAGACCATTTTCCGTTCACAATCAGCCTTTTCATTTTTTCCTTTTCCTACCAATCACCTGCAGGTTTCGCTCCGGAGCCTCTCCAGGCCCCGTGCGATCCTTTCTCAGTGGAGCCATTGTGGGGCCGGCTTTCAGCCGGCGGCGGGCTTCAGCCGCCCTTCCAAGGCCACCGCTTCCCTCTGCGGGCCCACTTGCGCAATTCCAGCGCACCCCGCCCAATTTCGTTACAGTTTCTTACAGTTTCCGCCCTAACACCTGATTCCTCAATCGAATCCTCACCCAATCCACACCACGCCACTGCAAGAATCTGTACCAATCTGTAACGGAATCTGTAACTTTCTGTAAGAACCGATCCCATTTCTGTAACCATTTACAGTCACAACCATCAAATATTTATTTTTCCTGTAGTCTCCTTGACTTGCGGATTCTGCCCCCAAAAATCCGGCTCGCTGCCTGTGAACGTGAAGGTGGGAGCCCCCCTTAATGCATACGAAATTCCTCATCGCCCCTCCGACCCCGTAGCCGTTGCCGCAGACCTCCGCGTCAGTCCGCGAATTCCGGCCGCTCGACCGGTTTCCTCCGGAACAGGTTGCCGATCCGCGCCCATTTGGGCGATTGCGCCAGGTCATCGAACAGCGAGTAGGCGACCGGCGTCAGCAGGAGCGTCAGCAACAGGCAGAGCGACTGGCCGCCGATGACCACGATCGCCACCGTTCTCCGTGTTCCCGCCCCAGCCCCCGTACCGACCGCCAGCGGGATCATCCCGGCCACCAGGGCGGCCGTCGTCATCAGGATCGGGCGAAGGCGGTCTTCGCAGCCGCGCAGAATGGCCTCCAGGCGCGCGATCCCCTCGGCCCGGAGTGCCTTGATGTGATCGATCTGCAGAATGGAGTTCTTCTTCACGATGCCAAACAGAATGAGAATGCCCACCGATGAGTAGATGATCGAGAAGTTCTCGCCGGCGACCAGGAGCGACATGAGCGCGAACGGAACCGAGAGCGGAAGGCTGAGCAGAATGGTCACCGGATCGATGAAGCTTTCAAACTGGGCGGCCAGGACCATGTACATGAAGATCAGCGACAGCAGGAACGCGATGACAAACAGAGCCGCCGCGCGGCCGAACTCTTTGCTGCGCCCAACCAGGCCGGTGGCGTAACCAGGCCCCAGGTTGAGATCTTTCACCGTCGCGTCGAGCACGGTAAGCACTGTGCTGAGCGCCTGACCTTCCACGATGTTCGCGGTGATCAGCACCTGTCGTTGGCGGCTGTAACGCTCGATCTGGACCGGGCCTTCGCCTTCCTGGAAGCCGGCTACGTTGGACACGGCCACGTTGCCAAGCGTCTCGGAGGGGACGTACAGGCGGTCGAGGGCGCGCGGTGAGTCGCGAAAGCTCTTCTGCACCCGTAATTGAACGTCGTAGCGGTCGTCGCCTTCGCGGTAGGTGGTCACCTGCTCGTCGCCGCCCACCAGCGTGCGCAGCGCCGTGGCGATGGAAGTCACGTTAACGTGCAGGTCGGCCGCTTTGTCGCGATTGATAATCACGCGGACCTCCGGCTTGCCTTCGTCATAGGACGACTGCACGTCGACCACGCCCTGCATCTTCGCCAGGCGTGTGGTGATGGCTTTTGCGTAGCGGTTGAGTTGCTGGAGATCGGGCCCCTGAATGAAGAACTGCAGGTCCTGGTTAGGACCGGCCCCTTGGATGATCGTGGGCAACTGGACGGCAATCACCAGATCATGAAAGCGCTGCAGGCGTCTTCTGGCCATCAGCATCAGATCCTGCTGCGACTGCTTGCGCTCTTCTGCGGGAATCAACTCCACCGCAACTGACGCCCGATCGGCCCTCCGCTGCGCGTCGGCGCCTATCGAGGTAAGCAGGTTCCGGATGCCGGGCAGGTGACGCAGCTCGTTCTCGATGTCGCGCATCGCCGAATCGGTGCCCTCGAGCGACGAGCCGACGGGCATGCGCACGGCGACCTCGAAGGCATTCTGGTCGTCCTGCGGCAGAAAGTCTTTGCCGACCGCCTGAAACGTCGGGATGATCGAAACGAAGACGAGAATACTCACCGCGACGATCACCCAGCGGTGGCGCATCGACCAGCGCAGCATTCGCTTGTAGGGTTCATCGACCATCCGGAACAGCACGGTGTCTTTCGTCTTGTGCCCCGCCGGTTGAGAAGATTTGCCCAGGAACCGCGAACACAACATCGGCGTCAGGGTGAAGCTGACCAGGAGGGAGACGGAGATGGCGAAGGCCGCGGTGTAGCCGAAACTCGACATGAACCGGCCGACGATCCCTCCCATCAAGGCCACGGGCAGAAAGATGATGACCAGGCTGATGGTGGTGGCGAGGACGGCAAGGCCGATGTCGCGCGTTCCCTCGATGGCTGCCTGCATTGGCGGCATCCCTCGCTCCTCGGCGAAGCGGTAGATGTTCTCCAGCACGACGATAGCGTCGTCGATCACGATGCCGACAATCAAGGTCAACGCGAGCATGGTGATCTGGTTCAACGTGAAATCCATCAGGTACATCAGGGTGTACGTGGAGATGATGGAGGTGGGGATGGCGACCGCGGCGATCAGAGTCGAACGCCAACTGCGGATGAAGAGGAGCACGACGATCGCGGCGCAGAACCCGCCGAGAATCAGGTGCTCCTGCACCGCGTGGAACGACGCTTCAATGAAGGGCCCCTGATCGCGCGCGTAGGTGATCCCCAGATCGGGCGGGAGCGTACTCTTGAGCTCGGCGATGCGCGCTTTGACGGCGTTGAGGACGGTGAGCGTGTTGGTGCCCGATTGCTTGCGAACCTCGAGCACCACGGCTTGCCGGCCGTCCAGCCTGGCCAGCGAACGAGGTTCCTCGACACCGTCTTCGACGTAACCGATATCTCGAATCCGGATTGGGGCGCCGTTGACCGAAGCCACCACCAGTTCGTTGAAATCGAGCGGCCGCTCGAAGCGCCCGAGGGTCCTGAGCGTCAACTCACGGCTCCCGGCATCGATCCGCCCTCCGGGAATTTCCACATTCTGCGCCGCCAGCGCCCGCCGGACCTGATCGACGTTCAGGTTGTAGGCATACAGTTTGTCGCCGTCGAGCCACACCTGCACCTGGCGCTTGCGGTCGCCGACAAACCTGACCTGTCCCACGCCGAGCAGCGTCTCCAGGTTCTTTTTGATGCGGTCGTCGGCGATCTTGGTGGTCTCCCTCAGTTCCCGCGGCGAGGAAATCGCGATCGACACAATCGGACTGGCGTCCGTGGCAATCTTTTCAACCACCGGCGGATCGACGTCATTCGGCAGGTCGCGCTGGATCGCGGAGACCTTGTCCCGGACTTCCTGCGCCGCCACCTCCGAGTCCTTTTCCAGGACAAACGTCACAAAAACCTGGGACACCCCCTCGGCGGAGATGGATCGTAGTTCGTCGATCCCGCTGATCGTGTTGACCGCTTCTTCGATGCGCTTGCTGACCTGGGTCTCGACTTCTTCCGGCGCCGCGCCGCGCAGCGTTGTCGTGATGGTGACGATCGGAAACTCGATCTTCGGGAACAAGTCGACGCCGAGGCGTCCGTACGATGCGAGGCCCAGAACGAGCAGCGCCATGATCAGCATGGTGGCGAAGACCGGACGGCGAATACAAATTTCCGCAAGTTTCTGCATGCGTCAGCTCCGCTTTACCGTGACTTTCATTCCGTTGATCAGGGTTCCGAGATTGTTAATGGCAACCGTATCGCCGCCCGAGAGGCCTGCCGCCTCGACGGCGATGGAGTCGCCCGTGGGACGCGCCGACGTCACCTTGCACTCCACGACCTTGCCGCCGCGAATCACGAACACCTTGGAGAGCCCGGCTACGCTGTACAGCGCCTGGCGTGGAATCACTACGGTGTTGACCTGCTCGGCGGATACCGTGGCCTGGATGAACATGCCGGGTTTCAAGCGAGGGTCGTTGTCGATCAGGCGGGCCTCTGCGGTGAGCGATCGCGATCTCGCGTCGAGAGAGGGATTCAGCTCACGGACGACGGCCCGAAACTGCTTTCCCGGAATCGCGTCCGTCGAGAACGTCAGGCGAGTGCCTGGCCTGACGTCCGCCACCCCGGATTCCGGCACCTCCGCGCGAAGACGCAGGGGATTGGTCTTGACGATCGAGACGATCGGCGTGTTCTCCTTCAGGAACTGGCCGGGAGACGCCAGGCGGGCCGTGATGGCTCCGTCAAAAGGAGCGACCACGCGGGCATCGGAAATCTTCTTCTCGATCAGCCGCATGTCTGCGCGCCAACCCTGCAGCCCAGCCAGTTGAGTCCGCAGGTCGTCGCGGGTGACTTGTACCGCCTCCTCCCGGGCGCGATATGCCTTTTCCAGTTCTGTGTACCGCTCCCTGGCGATGTCCCCGGTCTTCACGAGCCGCTCCGCGCTTTCGAACTTCGACCGCGCGTCGTCCAGTTGCGCCTGCGCCTGGCGGATCAGGGGCGTCGAGTCGGGATTCGAGTCCACCTGGTCCGGCGACAGGCCGATTCTCGCCAGGCCCTGAGTCAGCGAAGCGCGCGCGCGATCGAGCTGCAGGTTGAGTTCCCGCGTGTCGAGTTCTGCAATCAACTGCCCCTTGCGCACGTTCTGTCCGAAATCCACGTGCACGCGCAGGATCTTACCCGCCACCTCCGCGCCGAGATCTACTTTTTCGTCCGGATTCAGCGAACCGTTCAACGATATCGTCCGCTCCACCAGTCGCGTCTCGACGGGCGCAACCGCAACTTCGACGAGCGGAGGTTCGGCCGTTGCCGCCTTCACCGAGCTTTGGGGGTCCTTTTTCGAACAGCCGCCTCCGAGCAGCAGGATCGTCATGAATAAAACGAGAAATGGCATATTGCTTGGCCTAGAGTTGCTTCTGGTTGGATGCGATACCCCGCAGGAAGGTATGCACGATTTCGCGAATCACGGTTTTCCGGCCGGCGCGGACGATCGTATCCTGGAACAAAACGCGCACCATGCCGTGATGGTTGACCATGCCGAAGAACATCCGGGCGGTTAGGTAGGGATTCGAGACACGTAGCGCACCCCGGCCGGCGCGGCGTTTGAGATAGACGGCGACCATCTCATACAAGCAATGGACCTCACTGTCGAGAAAAAGTTTCGCCAGGTCGTGGCCCTCGAGGGCGCTATGCAATAACAGGCGCACATAGTCCGGATCCTCCTCGAAACGCCAGAGAATCAGGTCCGCCAGAGCTGAGAAAAAGCCTTCATCGTCATCGCGCTCGATGAACCGGCGCATCCGCCGCTCGAATCGCTCGTGGCCTTCACTGGCCTTGCTTTCGATGATGGCACGATACAGGTCGCGCTTGTCGCGGAAGTGCTGGTAGAGCACGGGCTCGGTGACTCCAACCTCGCGGGCCAGTTGCCGCGTCGTGGTTCCTCGAAAGCCGTGCTCGGCGAACAGCCGGATGGAAGCGGCGACAATGGCATCACGACGCTCCGTTCCGGTCATGCGGGTCTTCATGGTTAGCGGTTACTAACCAGGATAGCAGACGCCGCACGGCGTTTTGCTTACGTTCAGGGACGGACCAGCGAACCATCCATTCCGCGGCCGATTGTCCATGGGTCGGAGGGAGACGACTCGCCCATCGGCGACCTGGCCGCCATCTTCTCGTCGATGTCGATCCCCAGTCCGGGGCCGTCGCTACCGTAGAGGTAACCGCTCTTGTGCACCGCCGTGCCCGGCATCATCTCGTAGACGCTCTTCGGGAAATGATTCTCTTCCTGGATGCCGAAGCTCGAGATTGAAAGGTCGACATGATAGGCGGCGAGCTGGTTGATGGGATCGTTGTCCCCGCCTTCCTGGAACGCGGTGCGGCAGCCGAAGACCTCGCAGACGGCCGCGACCTTCCGCGCGGGTGTGATACCTCCGATAGCAGAGACGCGGCAGCGGACAAAGTCGATCAGGCGCTCGGCGATCAACGGATTCCATTCGAGCGGATGGGTGAACAGTTCTCCCATAGCCATGGGGGTTGACGTCACCTGCCGGATCCTGCGGAAGTGGTCAATCTGCTCCGGCGGGAGGATATCCTCCACGAAGAACATTCGATACGGCTCCATGCGCCGGGCAAACTCCACCGCGCCGGCCGGGTTCAGGTGCTCGTGAACGTCGTGCAAGAGCTTCGGGCCCTTTCCTGCTTTGACCCGGATGTGCTCGAAGAGCTTGGGGACCTCGTCGATGTACGTTTCCTCATCGAACGCCAGACCGTTGAACCCTGACTCGGGCCGGCTTCCCCGCCCGGGCGGAATCATTCCGCCGCCGCCGTAGCCGCCCATTTGCGCCCTCACGTGGCGATAGCCTTGTTCGTAATACTTGCGGACGTTGTCGGCCACCTCGTCGGGGTTGCGGCCGTCGGCGTGGGCGTACATGGGCACGGCATCGCGCGCCTTGCCGCCCAACAGTTCGTACACCGGCATGCCGGCCCGTTTGCCCTTGATATCCCACAGCGCCATGTCGAGAGCGGCGAGCCCCTGGTTCAAGATCACGGAGTTGCGCCAGTACGAGCGCACGTAGGTCGCCTGCCACATGTCCTCGAT
>JBJXGR010000587.1:0-4735 GCA_046160045.1 Bryobacteraceae bacterium | reverse complement strand
AGCCGGAACCGTTCGAACCCGGCAAACGGGCCAAGGTGGCGTTCACGCTGCCCGACATCTTCCACACATTCCGGACCGGACACCGGGTCATGATTCAGATTCAGAGTTCCTGGTTCCCGCTGGTGGAACATGGGGACAGACGGGGAACATGGGGACAGACGGAACGTTTCAACAGTCAGGCGCTGAAACGTTCCGTCTGTCCCCCCGTTTCCGTCGCCTAACCCCTCCGGCGTCAGGATGGGCGGTTATCAGCAACTCGTCCGCGGGGAACCGTTTCGCGGCAAGTTCCGCAACAGCTTCGAGAAGCCGGAACCGTTCGAGCCGGGCAAACGGGCCAAGGTGGCCTTCACGCTGCCCGACGTTTTTCACACGTTCCGGACCGGACACCGCGTCATGATTCAGGTGCAGAGTTCCTGGTTCCCGCTGGTGGATCGGAATCCGCAGAAGTTCGCCGACATCTACAACGCCCGGCGGGACGACTTTCAGAAGGCGACGCACCGGGTGTACCGTTCTCCAGCGGCGCCGTCCTTTTTGCTGGTCCGGGAGATCGATCGCCGCTGAGACCGGTACGGGGCCTACGCCGAACGCGAGCCGCGCATTCGCTCATTTCGGCGCGCAGGGCAGAGAGCCTATCTGACACAGATCGCACGTGAACCTGGAAACCCAACGCCAACGCCACTACTTCAACAGCATGCCGGTATGCCCCGAGCGGTGTTGCGCGAAGTGCTTCGTACGGGAGGCGGAAACGGCGCTAGGGCTGCGACTTCACCGGAGAAAGGCGGTCGGCCGCCGAAGGAAGGGACCGTCAGCAAAGCGGCGACGGCGACCTCGGGTCAGCAGGTCCTGCGGGCTCGGAGGTAGAGTAGAACAAGCTAGAATCGCGTTGGACGTCCCCAGGTTTCCCCGGCAACCAGGCAAGCACCAGCGTCGCGCGAGAGCGGCGCCACCCCATTCCCGCAGCGGCCGGATCAGCGAACCCAGAGCGGAATCCGAAATAGGTTGCCGTGCAGCGTGCGCTTCGTCTAGCGAGCACTGAGGGATTCGGACTCGGTTAGATCTGCCACCGATCGATAGCGTGGGCGCCGGGCGGAGCCTGGTCAACGTCCGCCCTCGATAGTCCCGAATCGGGGCAATGGGCGGTCCGGGTCGCGGTAGGGGCGCTCCGGGGACGTCCATTGGACGGCCCCGGTTCTCCAGAGAGTCGCGTAGGGTCCTTCGCGCGACGATATAATTGCTGCAAATGCGGCTTTTAGCATTCCTAGCCACGCTTGGCATATCGGCGTGGGCGGATGGCCCGTTCAAGCCCACGATTCCCACGATCTGGGCCGCAGCCGATATAGACAACTTTGAGGTTCCGGTTTCCAATCCCAGGTACTCTCCGAAGCACGTCCGGCCTGAGTATTACTACAAAATCCCTGTTCGCAAGATCTACAAGAGCTACCCCGTGTATGCACCTGGTAAGGCGCCAGTGAACTACCTCGAAAAGCTCAGGCGTCTCGATCCGGAGGTAATCTTCGACTTATCGAAGCTGAAAACGGAAAAGGACTGGATTCATGCTGGGGAAATCGTGTTCCACGCCCCCACTCTATACGACGGAACTGTCACCGGACCTGAAGATGTGCTCGATCCGCAGTGGTACGCCGGCACTGGCGTCACTGTACTTAAGGACGGCGTAATGCCCTATGCGCGCTACGTCATTCGCGAGAAGGGCAAAGTGGAGTTGGGAAACCTGTCCTGTGCTTTCTGCCATACGCGGGTCCTTCCTGACGGAACAGTGATCAAAGGCGGGCAAGGAAATTTTCCTTTCGACAAATCAATCCCCTTCTGGGAGCGCAGAAAGCTCTCGGCCGAGCAGATCCGGCAAGGACTGTTGTTGGTGTTCTCCGTACCTTGGTTGCCCGATAAACAGCAACACCTCGAAAGGATGACGGCGGAAGAGATCCACGACGCTTACACGTCGTTGCCGCCAGGCGTATTAGGACGCAACCGATCCAGCGTCTTTCATCCACCTGCGATCCCGGATCTCTTTGGGGTTCGACAACGGAAGTATCTGGACAAATCGGGATTGGTGGTCAACCGAGGAATCGCTGACATTATGCGGTATGCCGCTACGGCGGAAGGGATCGATTTCCTGTCGGACTATGGTGGGTTTGTACCGTTCGGAGAAGATTTCACAAAGTTACCTCCACCTGAGACATTTTCCCGATTCAGCGAAGAGCAGCTCTACGCCGTGGCGCTGTATCTGTACTCGCTCACGCCACCTCGCAACCCGAACCGTTTCGACAATATGGCTCGGCAGGGTGAGAAAGTTTTTCAGCAGCAAGGCTGTCCGCTTTGTCATCCAGCACCGCTATACACGATCAACAAACTCATCCCCGTAGAGGGGTTCCGCGTGCCGGCCGAACATCGGAAGAAATACGATGTATTAGAGGTCCGGATTGGCACGGACCCCGCTCTGACTTTAGAGACCCGACGAGGAACTGGATATTACAAAGTACCCTCGCTCAAAAACGTTTGGGCGCGGGGGCCCCTGGAACATAACGGGTCAGTGGCGACCCTTGAAGACTGGTTTGATCCGCGTCGTTTGAAGGGTGACTATGTGCCCACAGGATTCGTGGGTTATGGAGTCAGAACGAGGGCGGTGAAAGGGCACGAGTTCGGGTTACAACTCCCGGACGCGGCCAAAAAATCTCTGATCGCCTTTCTACGGACGCTGTAAACAAGATCGACATGGTTGAATATGCGATTCGGAAAGCGGCCTTCGGGTAATGGCTATTGCCTTAGCGTACAAAATTCCCGGAATGGTCCCTCCTGGCCTATGTTTCCTGCTGGCGCTCCGCCTCGTTCAGGCACAGGTGCCAGGAACGGTAGAAGGGAGCGGCAACCGTGGCGACGATCACTCAGCCGCCAACTGTTGACACGACTGGCGTGCTCGTCCGTGTGTCCAGCCCTTTGGCACAAGATTTGCCAGGCGGCACCGTGTTGCTCAAGAAGACAACGGCGACCCAAACAAAACAGGAAGCTTTTAGAATCACCCGGTTGCCGCGGCCCAGCCGGCCAGCGTCAAATCTTCAACTGCTCTCGGGCACGTGGTACATCCAACGCGGTTCTGGTTGGCCATGCTGGTGCCGCCTCCGCGTCCTCGGCTCGAAAGAACTTGCACCATTTTGCACCAACCCTACCTCGGGGCCCACCGGACTGTGCTGCCGATTCCGGAGCTTCTCACCTGCGAGTCGAGGAATTCTTGGGGCAGCGGGTTCACGTGATCGAGCGGTCTTTATCGGGGGGCAGACTTCGCGCGACGATGTGGGCGGCGCCGTCCCTCGGCTGCTATGCTCTGCGCTCCACTGTTGAATACTCTCTGCTCGGTGAGAATCGGGTTGTGAGCCTGCAGCTTGGCACACCCGATCCCACGCTGTTCGAGGTTCCCAGCACCTATGAGGAACTTCCGCCGTCGCAGTTCAAGCTGAGGCGGGACGGGGCCCTACCGGCGGCTGAAACGGCACGCAACAAGCTCAAGGATGACGTCTACTACACGGGAGAGACGCAACAACCGGTGCGTTGAACGGAGAATGGCTTACGGCCCCTCGTAATGCCGAGCGAGGGTACGTGGCCAAAAGGCATTTCTTGCGCTCCGGGGATGCGCTCCGGGGACGTCCAACGCGTTTCCACCTTTTTTCAAGCCTGCCACTCCCGCCACAAGACCTCCTGCCGCCATTGGTTTCGGATGGGGGGGAAATGCAGCGACGAGCCAATATGACGGTTGGTCGTGTTCACTCTGCGTGACACGGCCACCACCCTTTCAAGCCGGAACATACCGCTTGACGGCGATGTCGCGGGAGCGCTGCCGCGTTTGCGCCACGTCGTAGGCGAGCTGCATCCGCAGAAGCTGGTCCATGTCGGGACCAAACGCCTTTTCGATGCGCAGGGCCATTTCCGGCGTGAGTGCGGCTTTGCCGTGCAGAAGGTCGGAGAGCGTTGCTCGGCGCACTTTCAAAATCTCCGCCGCCTTCGACACGTTGAGGTCGAGAGCTTCAATAATCTCGGTTCTGATCAGGTCGCCCGGATGGGGCGGGTTGTTCACGGGCATTGCGGGCCTCCTCATGGAAGTCGATCAAGTCGATATCGCTGGCGGTGTTCGCCTCCTCGTCGTAGCGGAAAATCAGCCGCCAGTTTCCCGTGACGGTCAGGCTCCAGAGTCCTTTCAGGTCGCCTTTGAGCGGATGCAGCTTCCATCCCGGAAACCGGCTTACGTGGTCGAGGTCGTCAGCCGTTTCAAGCGCGAACAGAAGCTTGTGAAACCTTATCTTATCCGCCATCGCGGCTGCACCCCTTTGGCGTTGCCGTCCGCATAGAGCTGCCCGAAGCCCTTTGTGGCGAAAGCGGGTAAGCTGCATGTCATCCCTTCGGGATTCCAGTATGTACGGTTAGACCGTACACGCCAAGGCTTATCAGGGCCGCAGGCCTATCCGTCTGACCTCCCTTGATAATCCAAGGAAGCCCGCCGCAAGGCTTAGTTCTCCTATTCTTCGTAGCTGCGCGAAGGCGCGGAGGTGATTCACAAAGGTCTTCAAATTCTAAACAGCGCTGAATCTGTGAGTTGCGAGTTTCGTAACAGTTCAGTGGGGCCCTATCGTGGCAGCAGCGAAGCGACCGGCAGACTGCGCCGTTTGGCGGCAATCGCTGTCGAGAGATAAGCCAGAATGTTGAGTCCCCGCAGGTCACAGGTTTCGGC
>JBJXGR010000586.1:0-42644 GCA_046160045.1 Bryobacteraceae bacterium | reverse complement strand
AGGAACGAGGCGCTGATCGTCCGATACCAGCGCTGGCCGGATCCTTCGTCCACGCCGCCGACTTCGAAGTATTGCTCGGTCGGCACGGACAGGTTGGCCGCTTGCAGGTTAGCCTGGATCGAGCCGTTGGCGGCAATTCGGGTAGCACCGAAAAGCGACTGGATCTGGCTGGAATAGTCGACGCCATTCACTTTGAAGGTGTCGAGTCCGGTTGCGACTCCAGCCTCCTCCTGCAAACGGATCTGGAAGAACCAGCGAGCGCCCGTGCTGTCCGGCTCCTGCTCGAAGATGGGATTCGGCGAAACGGAAGCGTTCACCCTCGATCGATCGAGGGCGACGTCCACACGAACGTTGATGAATTGCGGAGGGGAAGCGCTGTTGGCGACCGAGATGACCGAGTTGTAGGAACCGGCCGTTTTGAAAGCGGAAGGATCCACCGTCACGGTGAGGCGGGCGGCATTTCCGGACGAAGTGGTGTCTCCGGATGCCGTCGCGCGCAACCACGCGGCATCGAGACGCCACAAGAACCTCACGGCCGTCGCGGACTGCGTATTCACGCTGACGGTCTGAGAAGCAGCGCCCACAAACGCGCCATTGCGTACCTGGAATGTCAGTGACGCGGGGGAAGGCGTGACTTCAGTGAACGGCAGATCTTCCAGGTAGTCGCGCAGTACCGGATAGGCAACCGAGAAGCGTCCGTATCCGTCCCGCGGCTGGCGTAGCGAGCAGATGTCGTCGGCCACCAACCCATAACTGAGCACGCCCACCAGGACGCCCGGCGATGTAAAGATGGGCGAGCCTGAGGAACCCGGCTCCGTAACGCCGTCATAAAACACCGTCTGATAGAACATGTCGGCGGGAGCGTTCAACCCCTCCACATTCACTCCCGAATCGCTTACACGGCGACCGAAGGAGATCCGCTTGTGCGAGCCCAGGGGATGATGAATGCCGACAAAAAGGGAACCCAGTCCAGGCTCTCCTACGTCCCAACCGGAGTAGGCGACCCCCGCGGGAAGATCGCGCAGCCGAATCAGAGTGAAATCGCCGTGAGAGATGCCGGCCGAGCTGAGAAGGGTCGCTCCTACCTGCGATCGCGCGCTCCCTCGGGTGGTGGGACGCGCTCCCCGGCATTGGCTGGTCTGAAACTGCCAGAAGGTCTCTACCGTGCGGGCCACCGACTCGGAGCCCACGCAATGGTTCGCAGTGAGAAAGTAGGGCTTCAGGCTGTTGTTGCGTGTCGCCACCAGCGTGCCCGAGCACGACGCTTCCCCTTCTTCCAGCTCAAACACGATGTTGCCGACCATGCGGGCGGCCTCCGCCCATTCCGGATAGCAGGAAACATCGAGATTGCAGGCGGCCGCCGGATCCTCCTTGGGAAGATTCTGGGCTAGGGGCCCAACCGTCGTTTCGAGTTGCCGGGGACCCAGGGATCGCAGAATCGGGGTTGCCGCGCCAGCCTGCCCCGGCTCGTAAACGCGATGCGCGATCCGCGAAAGGTTGAAAGGAGGGACACCTTCGGCGGGCTGATCTTCGCCTGGCTCGTACTCGACGACCGCCGATTCGCCGCTGATGGTCGCCGTCCAGAAGATGCCATTGTCGTACACTCCCGTGCCGGAGTAGGGGCCATCGGACGGGTCGTCACGATCCGCAGGGTAGACCCAGACCCTGCCCGAGCCTACGGAGAAATCCACGAAATTCAGGCGCAGCGCCGCGGAACCCGGAGACCGGACCGCGAGACGCCAGACACGCCTTCCGTCCCGCAGGTCTTCCCATCGGCCGGACTCGAGCAACGCCGGAGCGAGATCGCGGTGAACCCCAATGCGCGGCGGGGTCGCCCGAAGGTTGATCTGTTCGGACTCCTGCCGCGAAAGGATCTCTAAACGGGTCTCGACGGCGCGAGCCCGTTGCGCGCGTCCGAGGGGCATCGCACGAGCCTCGACCCTGGCAACCTCCGGCGGGAAGAACGCTTCTTTCCGGGGAATCCGCTCGACCTGCGCCCAGCTAACCGGCCCCGCCGCCAGAAGAGTTACCGCAACCTGCCAATGACGCCAGCGCATCGCCGTCCCTTCCTTCCCCTTGTTTAGAACATCGCGGCGATGCCGAATGTGGGAACGATGTCATGGATAATCCCACTGAACTTGGCGCCGACCGACGGTGCGAGGACCTGCTTCGGTATGGGAGTGATGTAATCCCGCACTTCCACGCGGAAGACGATGCTGTTCGAGAGATGGAACTTGACGCCCCCGCCAACGCTGGCCATTCCTTTGGCTTCCGTAACCGGGCTCAAAAGGACCAGGTTGCTGAGCGGTTGAAATACCTGTGTTTTTCCCGTGCCGCGATAAACCTTGACGCCGGCGCCGATGGCCGCGAAGGGACGCACCTTCGATTCGCGGGAAGTGGCGTGAATCAGCAGGTCGTAATGAATGGCGTGGGCCTCGCCGCTAAACGAAGCCTTGGTGCCGCCGCTCGAAACCATAAGGTCGCCCTTCCGATAGTCATAGCGAAACTCGCCACCGATATGCTGGTGCATGTCGTTCCCAAGCCAGGCGCTGGCGGCAAACCCGTTATCAAAGCCGGTTTCTCCCGTGACGGAACCCGCTGTCACGGATTTCTTGGTATAGAAGCCATATCCGCCGGCGGCGCCAACTTCCCATTTCTGGGCCAACGCAGTCGACGAGGCCGTAAGCAGCACGGCTGGGAGGACGATTCGAGCTAGCTTCATATGTGTTTCCGTTCTTTCTTCCCGAGGGCTGCCGGCGAGGGGCGCCCTCAGTTGTTTCCTTCAATCACGCGCACGGCAACTACGGTTTCCGCGGACCCTTGCGCCACCTTCAAGGGGATCTGCAGCCCCTGGCGCACACCGGCCGGAACCTGGACATCGATGCGGTAAACGCCCACTTCGCCAGGCTGCATTTCGGCGGCGACCAACCCCAGTTCGACTTCGTCGAGGAAGACGCTGGGCTCGATCAACGGGATCGCCTTGGGGTCGGTGGACCCTGGGAATCCCGTCGCGATGGCGGGAATCGTGGCGCCGAGCCCTGTCAGGAAAATGGAGAGTTCGTCGCCCCTTCTGACCGGGTTCGACAAGGTCACCAGTTGGTTGTTCGCCTTGCGGACAATGAGCGGCAGGTTGGTGTTCGGTCCGGCAATTCCGGTGCGGAAGATGGCCGGAGCCGCGAACGCCGCGGTGATGTTGAAGGGCGCGCTCACACCGCCCGAGTTCCGCACTACGACCGGCGCCGGACCAAGGATCTCAAAAGGCACCTGGGCGTTGATCTGGCCCGGAGCCACATAGCGCAACGGAATCACCCGGTTGCCGATCGTCACGCAAGCCTCGCCGAGCGCGAACGGAAGGGGCACTTCGCTGGTGGCTAGGGCCACCGGGTGAAGGCCGGTTCCATAAATGCTGATCAGGCCGCCCGTCGCAATGCGAGGCTCGTTGTCGGCCGCATTCACAACCAGCGAGATCCGCGGCGTCTGGGGCTGATTCGCGTCGTAGACGAAAGGCAGAACGACGAAGCCGGACTGGCTGAGCATCACAATGCTGTTGCGGTTTGCCAGTGGAGCCAGACTGCGGGTGAACGGATTGTTGATCCGGCCCACCGTCGACTGGCCGGGGCTGGGAAGCTTGGGCGCCTCGATGAGCCGGACCGAACGGCTGACGGCGCCATCCCGAAGGTTCACTTGCTCGATCACTCCAGGCGAAGTGGAATCCTTGGCGCTGACTCGCAGCGCGACATCCTCGAAGAAGTAGAAACCCGCTGTCACGCCGGAATCGGTCGACAAGCGCCGGGTGGCAACCAGCGACGAGTTCAGCAGGCTGGAACCGACAAAATACTGATCCTGGTTGGACGCGGCAAACGCGCCCGAGAGCCCGGGGAAGTCCTTCCGGAAGACGGTGAACGTATCCGCGCTGGAGTCGTACAGGATGGTGCTGCCATTGGAGGCGGCGCCGAAGATGGAGGCGCCGTTGGCGCTTCCCGCCAGAGTCACGAAGCTATCAAACTTGTTCTCGAAAGCTCCCAGCGTGGGCAGCTCGGCGGCGCTCCGGTTGTCAAAATCCACACGGTCAATGGTGTTGTAGCCCCTGCCGACTTCGCGGTTGTCGGTGAGCGCCAGGACCGCCCGGCCCGACACGGCTAGCGACAACGGGTAGTGGGCATACGGAAACTGGATCGGCGTCGCCGCGCGAAGCGTGTCGAGGTCGTACACATTGGCATTCCATGCGTGTTCATGTCCCACCAGCAGATGCTTGCCGTCTCGAGTGATCGCCATCTGCGTGGGAGTGGAGTTGGTTCGGAGAGCCGCGACCTGGTTGAAGTTGGAGCCGTCGAATACGAGGACTTCGTTGGAATCCTGCCGGAGAACATAGAACCGGTCGCGAATCGGATCGGCCAGCAGGTCGACCAGCGAACCCGCGACGGCCACAATGCTGCCTCGCTGATCCGGTTCGCGGTTGTTGATGAAGACCCGGATGGGATCCGGTGCGTTGACGGCCGCGTTGGACGTGATGGTAATCGTCGCGCTAACGGTGCCTCGCACCGATTCGAACGCCGCTGGATCCACGCTGACCCGCACCGTGGCCGGGGTCAAGCCGCTAGCCGGGGAGAGGGTCACTCCCGGGATCGACGACTTCAGGGCGAAGTCGGTGGGGTTTCCGCTGGGGTCCGTAATCAGTACTTCCTGGGTGGCGGTGCGGCGATCGCAAAAGGTCGTTCGAAAGGAAAGCGATGGACGCGAGGCGTCGACTCGGGCCTCGCGATCGAGCCGTCCGACCGGTAGAATCGTCACGCCACTGTCCGACACGGCGTACACATTCGAGCGGTCGGCGCTCAGCAAGGACTTGCCCGAGAGATTCTCCGCAAGGTACAGCCACTGCCGGACGGCGAGGTTCTCGGCATCCAGCACGCGGAGCACCGGGCCAGGCGGGCCGATCTGGACTTGCTCGGGAACCTGAGCGTAGATGACGCCGGCAACCGAGTCGACCGCAAAACTGCCTACGGCCAGTTGGCCGGTAACATTGGTGAAATCGTTTCGAAACCGGCCGCGCGAATCCCAGACCGCCCAGCCGAACGCGAAATAGGAACCGTCTCTGGCCACGCTGACGGCTCTTGGCGCCAGCGCCGGAACCGCGCCTTTCGTCGGAAAGGTTGACAATTGCTTCGAGGCAACGTCGTAGATCAGGCCGAACGCTTCCGTCGACCCGTAGATCCGGGCTCCGTCGGCGGAAACACCGAGAGTCGTTTCGGTGATCTCCGCAGGCGGCGCCGGTCCGGGTATAGGAAGAGTCTTGGACGCGAGACTGGAAATGGTATTCAGAACTTCGATCACGCCCGTTGCGGGATCGAGGAGCGAAACATCCACTTTGGTTGCCAGCAGGCACTTCCCGTCGTTGCCGAAAGCGACGCCGAGCGGTGTGGAGCTGGCAACCAGAGTCGTCCTCTGGTTGTTGTTCAGGTTGACGATCGTCACCGTGTTGTTCGAAGTTGCCGGCGCTGCAAAATTGCCATAATGCGCCACAACCAGAAACTGTCCGTCCGGAGAAAGCGCGAGAGACGCCGGAAACGGCCCGACATTGATCGAGCGCGGAATGCCGCGGTCCGCCAGGTTCATCACCTCGACGCGGTTCGCGGTGAAATTGGCGACATAGAGTACGCCACGTGCTTCGTCGAGCGCAATGTCAGCCGCCTGGCCGCCAATGGGAACGACGGTGCCGAAGGTACCGGCAAAAGCGGCTGCCGTCATCACCGCGGCCACGAGAGCGACTCGGGGGGCCGCTCTTGAAACCAAACTGCAAACAATGGTTCTCATTCCGATTCCCCTTGTCGGGACCTGTTACTCCTCAACCCGTATCGCCAACTCAGTCGCGGATTCTCCCTGGCGAATCTTGAGCGGGACGTCGCCGCCCCCGCGGACCGCGCTCGACACCCGGACATTCAGTTGATACACGCCTACCTGCCCCGGTGCGAGGCCCGAATAGAGAACCTCCAGGGGTTGCTCCCCAAGGGTGACCTCCGGCCTGATCACAGTCTCGGCGAGCGGGCTGTCCGGACCAGGCAATCCCGCCTCCACCTGTGGGCTCGTCAACCCCATTCCAGTGGCGTAAATCGTTAGCTCGTCGCCCGCGCGAACCGGGTTAGCCTCGTCGACGAAAGCCCCGTCCTTGATGACGACCGGCCGCGTCGAACCCTCGCTCGCGCTGCGGAAGACACTGGGAGCCGTCGACCGGATCGTGAAGTTCAGATTGTTGCTGACTCCGGCGGGCGCTCGCAACACCAACTGCGCCCGGCCGCTCACGTTGATCGGCAACTGCGCGTTGATCTGGTTCGATGAGACAAACACCAGCGGGATCACCGAGCCGTTGACCGTGAGGCAGGAATCCGCCAGCGCTGTGGGCAGGGGAATCTCGCGGGTCGCGATGTTGAGCGGGCTCAAATCCGCGCCGAAAATGCTGATCAGGCCGCCGGGAGCCACCGGAGCGGTCTGATCCGCCGCGTTGACGATTCGCTCCAGGTTCGGAATCGGCGTAGCCGCATCGTAGCTCCAGGGGATTACCGTGAAGCCGCTTTGTGTGAGCGAGATGAGCGACTGCCGGCTGGCCATCGGAACCAGCGTGCGGATGAAGGCAAATCCCGGCGTCGTAACCTCGGTGATGGGAGCCTCCACGGTCCGCGTGGGACGCAGGCTCTGGCCTGTCGACAGGTTGACCCTGCTGATGGTTCCCGGATCGCCCGCGGCGGCGCCAAATGTCCGCACAGCCGTCTCATCAACGAAGGCGACGCCGGCGCTCGGCTCGAGCAGGCGCTCCTGCACCATTGACGCGTTGAGCAGGCGGTTGCCGACAACGAACTGCCCGTTGTTGGATGCCGCATACGTTCCGGCAAGCGCCGTAAAGTCCTTGCGAGCGATGGTGAAGGTGTCCGAATTCGCTTCGTACAGAAGCACGCGGCCGTCGGCCATGAACCCGGCGATCGTGGCCCCGTTGGCCGACGCCACCAAGGTCGTATTGATGTGGACGTCGTTCTTGAACACGCCCAACTGGGACAGCGGCGTGGCGCGCCGCGAAGCGATGTCAATGCGGTCGATCACGTGAGTGTCGCCTGCAACGCGCACGGCGGCCAGGATCGCCCGGCCCGAAACCGCAACCGACCTGGGATAATGTCCGCGCGGAAAGACCACCGGAGGGGTGGCCCGAAGGGTTTCCAGGTCAATGACGGAGACGCGGGCGGCATTATCGTGGCCCACCAGCAGGTACCGGCCGTCAATCGTGATGGCCATTTGGGTCGGGGTATTAAAGGTCTTGACGGTCGCAATCTGCGTGTAGTTGGACCCGTCGAACATCAGGACCTGATCGGCGTCCTGTCGAAGCACGTACACCCGATTGCGCGTGGGGTCGGCAAGGACGTCGACCAGCCGTCCTGCGACGTTGACGAACGCGCCGCGTTGATCCGGTTCCCGCGTATTGATGAGAACCCGGACCGAGCCCGGCAGATTCACCGACCCCGTTGACCGGAATCGGATCAGCCCGGTCACGGTGCCCTGACGGTTGGCGAACAACGTCGGCTGGACCTGCACCCGGACGATGGCGGGCGTGACCCCGGACGTCGGCGTGATGGTGATCCCTGCGATGTCGGAGGACAAGGAAAAATCGACGGCGCCGCCGTTGGCTTCAGTCAGGGCAAACTCCTGAACGATCGCTTTGCGGTCGCAGAAGTTGCCGCGGAACACCAAGTCCGCCTTTGAGGCGCGCAAACGGCGGACACCGCGAAAATCGGCGACCGGCCCGATCAGGACGCCGCTATCGGAAATGGAATAAAGTGTCGTCGAAGCCCGGTCGAGCAACGACTTGCCCGCCAGGTTCTCAGTCAACTGCAGCTTCTCGATGACGGCCAGGTTGTCTGAGTCCAGCACGAACAGCAGCGGCGCCGTCGGAGTGGCCGTCCCACCCGACCCGGTGGTCGTGCCCGTCCCCTGCTGAGCCCCCGAGCCGGTTCCCGCCGTGGCGTTCGGGTCCGTAATTGCCTCGGGAAATTGTCCATAAATCACGCCTCGATCGCTGTCGATCACGTGGCTGCCAAAGTTGAAGTCGCCTGTAATATTAGGAATCTGCGAAATCAACGAAAAGTCCGAGGAAGAGCGTAGCGTCCAGCCTGTCATGAAATAACTTGCGTCGCGGGCCACGCTGACAACCCGGGGACCCATCGGGGGCGTGGAACCGCCCGGGGACGCCGAGATGAGTTTGCTCGCCGTTGTATAGACAAAGTCCAGCCGGTCCTCGACGTCGGGTCCGGCGCCCAACGTCCCCACGATGTAGCGGCCGTCGGGTGTCGCCACCATCGACGAGGCCACGATCTGCGGCGGGAAGCTCTTCCCATCCTGATCCACCGGCAGCGCGCGCGCCGCAATCTGGGTAATGGTCTGCAGCGTACGGGCGACTCCGGACTGGGGGCTAAACAGGATCAGTTCCACCGTCGTCGCGATCAATGCCTGGCCGTCGTTGCCGAACGCCACTCCGAGCGGCGGAAAGCCCAGCGTGAAACGCTGCTGCTGATTGTTCGTGAGATTGATGACCGTCAACCCGTTCGACGGAGAATTGCTCGACGACGTGTCCACCGGCCCGTAGTGCGTGACGATCAGGAAGGCGCCGTCTGGCGACAAGGCGAGCGAGCCTGGCTGCGCAGGGACGTTGAACGACCTGGTGATCGATTGATCCGCCAGGTTCATCACCTCAATGCGGTTGGCCGTGAAGTTGGCCACATAGAGAACGCCGCGGGCCTCGTCGAGTGCTATGTCGGAGGCGTGTCCCCCGATCGGAACCACCTTCCCGAAGGTCGCGGCTCGCGAAGCCGGCGCGCACACCAGGACCAGCGAGAGAACCGCCGGGCCCGCCCATGCGGCGCGGAGAATCTTCGATAATCGACTGCGAAAATCCGAAAATGGCTTCATACACTTGAGACCCTTCGTCCCCTTCCGAGCGAGAGAACATTTTTTCCCGGGCGCGTCCGCGGCCCCTCAACCTCGAGCCGGCTGCGCGGACGCACCCTCTACCTTTTGCCAGATCTTTTCAGCTACTCGACAGGCGGTTTAGTCGTCCGCCTTGCCCCGGCGCCGCATTACGATCAGGCCGAGCAGCGCCAAGGCGATGACGGCGCAGACAATGCGAATGGTCGACGTTTCCATGCAGCCTCTCCTTTCTAGCGGTGCAAAACCCCTCCCGGCAACCGCTCAAACACTCAACTAAAAGCTCTGCATCATCGGGAGCAACTCGCGCATGGCTTTTACGGCCATTGGCCCGACCGTAACCACAAACAGGGTCGGCAGGATGCAGAAAAAGATCGGAAACACGAGCTTCACACCGAGCTTCGCCGCCTTTTCTTCGGCGACCTGGCGGGACTGAACCCGCATGAAGTCCGCGTGCGAGCGCAGCGTTGCCGCGATGCTGGTGCCGAAACGGTCCGCTTGAATCAGGACCGCCACCAGCTTCTTGAGATCATCGACCGCGGTGCGTTCGGCCAGATTGCGAAGCGCCTCGATACGGCGCTTGCCGGCCTTGAGCTCCAGGTTCATCAACCCGAACTCTTCGCTGATTTCGGGGTGGGCGAACTGCAATTCCTTGGAGACCTGAACAATGGCCTGATCCAGACCCAGTCCCGATTCGACCGAAACCACCATCAGGTCAAGGGCGTTGGGCAGGCCGCGCTTTACCTGTTTCTGACGCCGCGACGCCGCCAGCCGGATGTACTCGTTCGGCCCGAAGAATCCGATGGCGACCGAGGCCGTCATCGCCAGAATCTTGTTGGCCGGATCCATGTCCGAACCGACGATCAACCCGAACATCATCAGGGGCACAATCACGGCTCCCGCGAACTTGGCCCCGTACAACACCTTGACCGCATTGGCTCCCCGCAGGCCCGCCCGGATCAGACGGCGCTGCATGATGGTCGAATCCTTGGGCGACGCCGGCACGAAGTTGCCCAGTTTCTGGAGCATCTCCCGAAACGCCAGGCTCGGATGCGCCATCGGCGTGTGCTGCTCGACGATCGCTCCGGTCACGCGATCGATGGCCGCTTTTGGCCGCGCCCAGACATTGAGGCCCAACAAGGCGAACAGGCCCGTCATCACCAGGAACACGAGAATCGATATCAACAGCGCCATCGCATTACACCTCGATCGTCACAATCTTCTTCATGATCAGGTAGCCGAGAATCTGCAGCAGAATGCACACCCCGGCCATGATATGGCCTATCTCATCGTGGATAAAGAACAGGATGTACTCCGGGTTGGTCAAGAACATCATGGCGGCCACCGCCACCGGGATGCAGGACAACGCGGATGCCGTCAGCTTTCCATGGGCGCTCAGCGCCCGAATCCGGCCCCGGAGCTTGAAACGTTCGCGGATCAGATAGGCCAGCTTGTCGAGCAGTTCCGCAAGGTTGCCGCCGGTCCGCTTCTGCAGAAGCACCGCCGATACGAAGAACTGGACCTCGAGCAAGGGCACGCGCTTGGAGAGATTGGTCAGCGCCAGGTCCAAGGGCAGGCCGAGGTTCTGTTCGTCGAAGGCGCGACGGTATTCTCCGGCCAAAGGCTCGGAGAACTCGCGATGGATCATTTCGAGCGAGACCGAGAACGCGTGGCCGGCTCGCATCGACCGGGCAATGAACTCCAGGCTGTCCGGAAACTGTTCTTCGAAATGCGACATCCGGCGGCGGGCCATGCGCCCGACGTAGAGGAAAGGCAACGCGAAAGCCACCAGCGCCGCGAGCAGCGCAAAACTGTCGAGGGGCGGCGGCGCCATGAAGTACACGATATTAAATGCCACCAATGCCACGGCCAACGCCGCCTGGACCACGCTTGTGGCGGTCCATCGCAGACCCGCACGATCGATCAGCGCCTGAATCCGCTCAGCCAGTTCCAACTTGGTCAGCACTTGCTCGGCGAAGTTGGCTTGCGGCTCATCATTCTTAATCAGCGCCGGTGCTTCACCACCGTCCTCGTTCTTCTTGGATTTCTTCTTATCGGCTTTCGATCTTCCCATCAGCCGATCCCGGACGCGCTCGGCCTCGGCGCCGCCCCCGGTTTTCCCGAAGACCTGGTAGATCCCGATCGAGCCGCCGACGATGACGAAGAACAGAATAATCGAAAAAATCATTGGCTACGCTCCCGTCAGATCTCCATAACCTGGTCGAACAAATCGGATGGCAGGCGGATGCCGGCGGCCAGCAGGCGCTCATAGAATTTGGGCCGGATGCCGGTCGCGGCGAACCGTCCCAGCACGCGCCCTTCCGGCGAGACCCCGCGCTTTTCAAAAACGAAGATGTCCTGCAGCGTGACGATTTCGCCTTCCATTCCGGTTACTTCCGTGATGCTGATGACGCGCCGGGTGCCGTCGGAAAGCCGGGCCGCCTGCACCAGCAACTGGACTGCGCTCGAGATCTGCTGCCGGATCGAGACCAGCTGCATATTTGCGTTGGCCAGCGAAACCATGACTTCGAGACGCGAAATAGCGTCGCGGGGCGAGTTGGCGTGGACCGTGGTCAACGACCCGTCGTGACCGGTGTTCATGGCCTGCAGCATGTCCAGCGCTTCCTCGCCGCGGACCTCGCCCACGACGATGCGGTCGGGCCGCATACGCAGGGAATTGACCAGCAATTGCCTCTGTTTGACCGCTCCGTGCCCTTCCAGATTGGCTGGCCGGGTCTCCAGACGCGCCAGATGAGGCTGCTTCAACTGGAGTTCGGCCGCGTCTTCAATCGTGACAATCCGTTCCTTGGGCGAAATATAGTTGGACAGCGCGTTCAACAGGGTGGTCTTACCGGAGCCGGTTCCACCGACGATGACGATGTTGAGCTTGGCCTTGACACAGGACTCCAGCAACTCCATCATTCCGCCCGTCATGGCCTTCTTGTCGACCAGATCCTGCGGACCGAGCTTGTCCGTGCCAAACCGGCGGATCGACAGCAGAGGGCCGTCGACCGCCAGGGGTGGGATCACGGCGTTGACGCGGCTTCCGTCGGCGAGGCGGGCGTCCACCATCGGCGTCGATTCATCGACCCGGCGCCCTACCTGCGAGACAATCTTGTCGATGATCCGCAGCAGGTGCTGGTCATCCCGAAATCGCACCGACGTCAGTTCGAGCAGACCTTTGCGCTCGATGTACACCTGTTTGTGTGTGTTGACCAGAATATCGGAGATGCCCGGGTCCTGAAGCAGCGGCTCCAACGGGCCCAAACCGAAAACCTCGTCCAGTACCTCTTCGCTGATCTGTTGCTTTTCGATCGAGCTGAGCAGCGTCGGTTCCTGGTCGATCAGCGAGATGACCGCCTGCCGCACTTCGCTCCGCACTCGCTGGTTATCGATCGTCGCAAGCGCCTCGAGGTTGATCTTGTCGAGTAGCTTCCGGTGCAGCGTAAACTTCAGCTCCTGGTACTCGGGCTTCAGTGCGGCTTTCTGCCGGCCGGCATTCCGCAGTAGCCGTTGATCCCAGGTCATCTCCTGCCGTATTTCGGTGTTGATCATCTCTTCCTCGTGCTCGCTTCCGCCCTATCGCGCAAAGATCTTCCCTTTCGGGGAAGGTCGCGTATCACATCACCGTGCTCCCCGCCTTGCCCGCCGCGTCTCGCCCGGCCAATTGCGCCACAAACTCCTCGATGGTCCGCCCGAGGGGCGACTTTGCCCCGAGCGGCTGGCCCACGGTCAGTCCCTTGTGCAGCGACAGATAGTCGTTTGGAAACGTCCTGTGAACCTGCGCCCCGAAAATCTTCGCCATGTCGTCGGTCGAGATCGCATCCTGCCGCCCGAGCCGGTTGACGAGAACCTTGTACCGCTCCTGGCCAAATCCCAATCGCATGAGGTAGAGGATCGCCTTGCGGGTCAGGTGTAGACTCGAAAGCTCGGCAGTGCAGACCAGAAACGCCGACTCCGAGGCGGAAAGCGTGATCAGGCTCAACCGCTCGAACACACTGGGCAGATCAACCACCACATACTCGTACAGGGTTCGCGTGTACTCGAGCAATCCGTGGAGACGCTCGGGTTCGACCGAGATCGCTTTGGGCACGTCGGGCGCCGGCAGCACGTCCACCCCGTCCGCATTCACCACCAGCGAAGCCCAGTCCGGTTCGTCTCCCTGCTCCATCTGCTGAAGCGCGTCGGGCAGCGAGTACCAGTGGCTGAGCTTGAAGCAAAAGCCGACCGTACCGCTCCACAGATCGAAATCCGCCAGAAGAACGCGCTTTCCCGAGGACTTCTGCAGAGCAAACGCAGCCTGCGCGGCCAGCGTCGACGCTCCCGAGCCCGGCTTGGTACTGGAAAAGGCGATTACGCGTCCTCGATCTTGCTCCGGCCGGCTCTGAGGGGCCCGCTTCTTGGAGATCCTCCCGATCGCCTCACGCTGGATCTCCACGTCGAAGGGAGCATGAAGAAACTCGGCCGCCCCCGCGCGCAGAGACGTCAAAATGGCGTCCGTATTGTTCTCGCGATGCAATCCGACCACGAAGATCGGCGGACGGAATGCGGCGACGAACTCGATCAGCTCCGACGCCTTCGCCAAATCCGTGGCCAAGTCCACAAAGACCATATCCGGCCGTAGTTGCCGCAACCGGATGTCGAGCGCCTGAACCGGCGGGTACGCTTTCAACTCGGCCAGGAGGTGGAAAGTCCGGGCCGTTGTCTGCGTGGCCAGAAACTGACCAGCCAGATCGCGGTCGGGCGCGATCATGATCGCGGTCAATTCAGGCTGCCGGCTTTTGCGAAGGTCCGTCACAGGTTTCCCCTAAGTCTGGCGAATCTACTTCCTGTCCTTCTTCTTTTCGGGCTGGCCTCTGATTGCGTCCTCGTGCTCCTTCTGCCCGGCAATCACCCCCTGCACAACGCCGGGGATACCGGAGACGGGTAACCCCAAACCGGGCTTCGGATCGCCTGCCTGCAAGGGGTTGACAATCTCGGGCGAAACCAGGACGACCAGTTCAGTCTTGGTCCGGTCCTTGATGTGGCTCTTGAACAACTGGCCGAGCACCGGGATATCGGCCAATCCTGGAATCCTGGACAGAGAGTTCCGCGCCCGGTCGTCCAGCAAGCCTCCGATCACGAAACTCTGACCCGCCGCCAGTTCCACATCGGTCTCGGCGCGCCGCGTGGACAGCGCCGGAATCGTGAAGCCCTGGAGGGTAACCGCGTTCGCAAGGTCGATCGTCGACAGCTCGCTTTTCACGTGCATCTTGATCGTGCCGTGGTCGGTGGTATTGGGCGTGAACAGCAGCCGGATGCCGTACTCGCGGAACTGAATGGTGATGGCGCCGGCATTCGCGCCGCCTTGCAGTACTGGCACTGGGAATTCGCCGCCGGCCAGAAACGAGGCTTCCTTGCCCGCCGTCGTCACCAGGTTCGGTTCGGCGAGAATCTGGAGCACATTCTCCGAGCGCAGGGCCTGGATCAAGGCGCCGATGTTCAGATCGGGCCGCCAGGCAAACAGGTTCAACGCATCGCTCAGCGTCAGCTCGGAGGTCGTCCCCTGGTTCCTACCGCCGATGACACCCCGCAACTGGTCAAACCGGGCGCCGCGGAACTGATTTGTGGAGGTAGTCCCGATGGTGTTCGTCGCGCCGGTCGAGAAGAGGTTGACCCCCAACTGATCGGAGCGCGTGCGATTCAATTCCGCGAAGCGGACTCGCAGCAGCACCTGCTTGTCTGAGGTCGTTGTGACGACCTTGATGTTGTTCGCTACCGTCTTTACCAGAGGAGCCACCAGCGCCGCTGCGCGCTCTGCTGTCGAAGCGCTCGATACCTGTCCCGTGAGCGATGCCGCGTCCTTGGTCACCTTGACGGTTATCTTTTCGCCCGGGAACGTTTCGCGAAGCATCCGCTCGATCGGCTCCGGATTGGTTTCCACGTTGATGGCAAAAAAGCTGCGCTCCCCGCTCTTCGACCAGACCACGATCGTCGAGTTCCCAAAGGCTTTGGCATTCAGCAGAATCTCGCGAGCGGTGATCGGGACGGCGTCGACGACATCGGGATTGCTGGTGGAAATTCGCCCGATGTCCGCGGGATAGTCAATGACCACACTCTTGCCAACCGTCAGGCGTAACTCCTGAGTTCCGGATTGGGCCAGAACCGCCGGCGCGAATGCCAAGGCGAGAACGGCCACCCAGGGGGAGATGCGGCGCGGAGACCGCTCGATCGGCGAAAGAAGCTTGCTCATTACAGTGTGCCTTTCCATCACTGGGATCCTCGGATGCACTTTCACGTCTCCAGGCCGGCGGCCGGACCACCGGCCGCCCAGGCCGCTATTGCGACTGTCTCGCTCCAACCACTTCCACCGACTTCTGGTTACCGCGGATCATGATGATCTCGTCCGGCACCACCACCGGGGCGGGCGGCGGGGGTGGCGGCGGAAGCTCCTCGACCTTGGCACGCCGCGGCGCGTATCCGCCGGTGGGTGCAACGATCGCTCGCTTTCGCATTCCGTACAGCTCGGCGACCTGTTTGCCCGGGGGCGTCTGGATTTCCTGGTCAATCGCGTTCCTCAACACCAGTTGGATCTTTCCCTCGCTGCCGGCCAGCGTCAGGATCTCAGCTTGTTCCGGGGTGACCAACAGGCTGACCACTGTCGCATTGATCGCGTTCCCACGCGAGTCAGGCTGGGTCTGCTGGTTGGCGGACAGAACCGTGATGTTCTGCAGGACGGTGGTCGTTACCGTGTCCGACTCGGCATTCGGCGGGCGCCCGGTCACCAACACGTCCACTCGCATGCCGGGGAGCACAAACCCGGCCACACCCACCACTTCGTTCACCCGGACCGCGACCGCACGCATCCCCGGCGGGATGACCGTCGCCAGACCCATTCCGCTCCCTCTGGAGGCGAGCCTCTGCTCCACGATGGCCTCGTCGGGCAGAATCGCGCTGATCACCGGCCGGTCGAGTACGTCGTTCGGGTTGGAGAAGCCCGTCTTCGGAAACATGTTGTCCGGGACCTTGACGACCTTGACTTGGGGCGGCTTGATCTGGACGCCCAACTGCAGTGGTTCGGCTGCCACGACCAAGTCCCGCATTACCGCCGGCGGCTTGGCCTGCGCCTTTTTCGTGATCTGATAGAAGAGTCCGGCGACAACCAGTGCCAGAACCACGCTCATTCCCAATACCGTCAAAAATCTGCGGTCCATAACTCGATCCTTTTGTTTGGCCTACAAATCGGATGCCATCGCCAGCCATGCCCCCACGGTGATCGCCGGTGCATAAGGCATGGATTCCCGTTCCTTCCTCGACTGACTCTGCCCTGCTTCCCCGCGCACCCGCCGGATCAGGCTCCGGCCGGACAGGTACAACAGCGCAAACAACGCCCCAACGATTGCCGCCATCAGGGCGGCTTTCAGAATCAGGCCCGATCCGAGCAATGCGCCGAATCCAGCCATCAGCTTGATATCTCCCCCGCCCATCCCTCCGAGCACGTAGAAGATCAGAAACACACAGAATCCAATGGCTGCGCCGGCAAGAGATTGGCCGAGCCCGCCCCACCCGTGCATCCATCCTTGGATCACCAGACCCGAGGCAAGGGCCCCAACCGAGACCCAATTAGGAATCCTTCGGGACCGCAGATCTTCGACGACCGCAGCCAAACCGACCAGGACTACCATGTATGCTCGTGCGTCCATTTCTTGCTCTCGTCAACCAATCCTGAGCAGTACCCAAGTACCTCTTAGACAGGCAAACCTAATATTCGACGGAACGCCTGCGTTTCATTAGGGTCTTCTCTCTTCAAACAAAACAGCCATGCCATTGTCTTCGACCACGCGCCAGCCTGGATCCAGCTTCAGGGTCTCCGCCAGATTCCAATCGACTGGAATCAGCGCCAGATTAAACTTATACTTACGTAGTAGATCTCTCCAGGGATGCTTTCCCGCCAACAACCGGGCAGCATCGCGCTGGAAAGCTGGACCGTAAAAGTCACCCCGCCCGTCCAGGAATACCTTCATCTTGGGGTAGAAACGATAGATGAAGTAATCGCCATACTCGTCCGAGGTCAGCAACCTTACCTCGGCGCCCCCAGGGCGCACGAACCTGTTTTCGTGTTTCTTGATCATGGCCAAGGGATACTTCACGTCCGGGAAATCGGTGGGCCAACTCTGCGCCGGCGAAACCCAGATGAACAACAGAACTGCCAGAGACCACACAGTCGGCGCCAAGGGTTTGTAGGTAAACTCGCGATTGAGATCCCGCAGGATACCCATCACGGATTTCCTGGGCCGGTGCGCGGTCCAAGTCTCCCACAATGCCGAAATCTCCTCGGCCAGGATCGGAGCGGCCACCCACGCGTAAAGGCTCACGTGCCGGACGGAGCCCAGCGCCTGCTGGGCAAAGAACACAATCAGCAGCGCCTCCACCACCCGCCTCCTCCGAATCAGCGACGCCAGCCAGCCGACGCCCAGCAGCAGGAGGATCTCGAACTGCCTCATCTGCGGGTCACCTACTTTTGTAGGTTCGAATTCCTGGATCGCTTTCTGCCACCACTCGCCTGTGGCGAAGAATCCTGCCAGGTGGGCATAAAGACGCCAGCCATAGGGATTCACCATCGCGGCAACCGACAAACCGGCGGCCAACAATAAGAAGCGCCGTGCCTGGTAAAACCTGCGATCGGGCCCATCCTCCCGTAACGCCTGCCGCAGGACAAATCCGTTCGCCCACAAGCCTTCGATCAGGCTGCCTACGGCATAAATCCCGGTGCAGGCGATCGCTACCAGGAATCCACCGTGCAGGTTGGTCCAGACAATGAAGATCGGAATCAGCCACCACAACGCCGCCGAGCACTCCCGACGCTCGCGCTCCAACCACCACAGCGCCACCGGCAGCAGCAGGAGAGTGAACAGGTGGGGCCGGGCCAGGAAGTGAATCCAGGCCGCCCCGCTCGCCAGCAGCGTCAGAAACAGCGCGGGAAACAACTGGCTTCCGCGCCACAACATCAACCGGAAGAGAAGGACCACGGATGCCGTGATCAGGACGCCGCAAAAAAACACCAGCGCCTTCAATCCGGCGGCCGCATGCAGCTTGGAGAAGACCACGGCCGACAGCCACTCCCACGCAAACCACGGCTCTCCAGCCTTCGAGAAGGAGAAAATATCGGTCTTCGGGACCGTACCGGTCTGGAGGATGTAATCGCCGGTCCGAATGTGAAAACCAGTGTCCCCGTCCGCCAGCAGAGTCATCCATCCAGCGCCCGTTGCAAAAATCCACATGAAGAAGGAGATGAACAGGAAGTCGGTCAGGGTGGGCACCAATACCTGCACCCAGCGGTTTCGCGCTCCGACTTCCGGCATCACTGCTGTCCCGGCTTCGCTCATAGAACTCGGTACTGCATTCGGCATATCCAGATCGACGGCACTGTACGTCAGTCGTTCTAGTACGTACCGAAACTATCGGTGCTGCCAAGGAAAACTTTAGTCTTCCCCAGGTGGGCTACACCCCTTAATCAACGGGGCATAGTAGGCCTATTTGTAGGGGCAAAGCCGTGTAGGAAGGAGTAAAGAAACGTTCACCGCCGTAGAGGGTCGACCACCGACGGGGGAGTCGCTTGGATCAAGCGCCCCAGCTCAGGTTCAAGCCGTTCCATCGCTTCCTTCATCTCCCAAGCCACCTTACGGTAGCTGAAGTGGCCCTTGACTCCGCTCCGAAGCCGGCAGATGTACTCGGCTTCGGCAAAGTCCATTTTGAACAGAAACCGCGCCCGCGTGGCGAACGGGAGCAGGTAGCGATTCGCCGGAGCGGGAAACTTCCGGTACGCGGCGGAGGCCGCATCGAGGGCAGCGCGATAGATCCCGGCGGCTCCGGCCTCTGCAACCAGGGCTGGTTCGGCGAACCCCAACTGGCCGGAATAGGCTTGGCGGAACTGGTGGCACCGCCGGTGGCGATGCAGGTCCCGGTAGGCGCCAATGTCCATGACAATGTCAAAGACATAAGGCCCTCCGCGAAAATGGGGAAGGAGTTCATCGCGGCGCGTCCGCGAACGTAGGGCCAGATCGATGACTTCCGCCCGTCGCGTGCCGCTCCAGGCTGAAGCCATCTCGTACAATTCCCGGTAGGGCCGGTCGGCGGCTTCATAGAGTAAGGTGGCGACGATGTCGGCGCCCGTGTCCGTCGGATGAAGCAGGTCGACGTCGGGGAGCCGCGCACCCGCTGGGGCCGGGAGGTTCTCAGCGGCCCACTGGGCCAAGTCGCGCCGGGCGTCGACGAGGTGCTGATCGACATCGACGAACTTCGCCAGGGTGGGAGCGATGGGCTCGGAGGCGGAGTCCGGCGACCAGACACAATCCGGGGTGCTGGCGCAGGCTTCGGCAATCTCGTGACCGAGGTCGCGCAGTTCCTGGTAGGGCGAAGCCTTCAGCCGGCGGATCTGCCGTTCCAGCGTGCGGATGCTGGTGACCTGCCCGATGTTGGTGGGAATCCCCCAGAAGAGGAGATAGCGGGCGACGTCAAACGCGCGCGCGGTCAAGTTCCGGCGGTAGGCTTCCGGCTTCATCTCCTCGGGTTTAGGCAGCGTTTCCCGCAGGCAGTCGAGCGCCAGTTCATGGACGCGCCGATAAGCGTCGAGAAGCTCGCGTGCGGACGCCTGATACAGGGCGGCGGCCTCCCCGGACAACTCCGGCGGCGTGACCACCCCCGACTTCGAAAAATCCTGATAGCGCGAAGACTTGGCTTGGCCATCCCAAAGCGTTTCGTCCTCCACCTCGGTGGCGGCCAGCTCCGAGATCCCTTCGAGACAAATCACCAGGTGGCCGAGGTCGGCGATGGAAGCGTGGCCGTACTGGAAGTAGAAGCTCTCGAGGAAGGACTTTTCGTCGTGAGTTCGAACCCACTCGATCGACTCGCGGATCGAGTCCGGCGACCGGCTATAGCGAGCCAGTGCGTAGGCGCATTTTTCCGGGGGCATCGGCGCTACGGTAAACACGCGCCGCTTTCCGTCTGGGGGCATGAACCCGCTATCATAGCGTTCTCTATGCACATCCGCATTCGGCGTCTCACGGCGGACGCACAACTTCCCCACTACGTTCACGGACCTGACGAGGACGCCGGAATGGATCTGCGGTCCATCGAGTCGGTGACGCTCGAGCCGAACGTGCCGCGGGCGGTGGCCACCGGGCTATCCATCGAGTTGCCCCCTGGTTTTGAGGCGCAGATCCGGCCCCGCAGCGGGCTCGCGGCCAAACATGCCATCACGGTGCCGAACAGTCCGGGAACCATCGACCCGGGCTATCGAGGCGAGATCAAAGTGATCCTGCTGAACCTCGGCAAAGAGCCGTTTCACGTTGCGCCGGGCGATCGCATCGCCCAGATGGTTGTGGCGCGTTACGAGGCGATCGAATGGCAGGAAGGCGAGCTGAACGAATCCCGGCGGGGCGAGGGAGGATTCGGCTCGTCGGGCAAGCGGTAGCTTTCAGCGGTCAGCTTTCAGCAGTCAGCTTTCGGCGGCCAGTTCCTGGCAGCGATGGTGCCAGTTCTAATAAGAGCTGAAAGCTGACCGCCGATCGCCAGAAGCTATTCCGATCCCCGAACTTCACTCACCAGTTTGCTGGCCAGCGGACTGGTCTGGCCGGCGTACTTGTTGTGGCGCTTCTCGCGGTAGGACACTTCCACCGGCGTGGTGAGTTGTTCGAACGTGAAAGAACAGATCCGCATCCCGGGATACAACGCCACCGGCATGCGGCCGAGGTTGCTGAGTTCCAGCGTCGCCTTTCCGGTCCAACCTGGGTCAAACAGGCCGGCGGTGCCGTGCACGATGATGCCGATGCGGC
Source organism: Bryobacteraceae bacterium (assembly GCA_046160045.1). Taxonomy (GTDB): domain Bacteria; phylum Acidobacteriota; class Terriglobia; order Bryobacterales; family Bryobacteraceae; genus CAZGUX01. The sequence goes on along the minus strand of JBJXGR010000586.1, from coordinate 21,870 downwards.
CCAGGCTCGAGCGGCCTTCCAGACGTCCCAGGACGTCGCGGTCGAGTTCCAGCGTTTCCTGTGTGATCGCCAGCACGAAATCGCGCGGTTGCAGCACAAACGGTTCATCGGGCGGCACCATCACGGTCCGCATCATGTCCTGGACGCTTCCGACATCTCTCAGATCGATGTACGGGTGCCGGCTGTACTCAAAGACGCTGAACTCGCTGCCGAGGCGGAAGTCAACCGAACACGACCCGAACTGATCCGCAGTCAGCTCGGGAGTGATCCGGATCTTGCCACCCGCGATGTAGCGCTTGATGTCGACATCAGATAACACCATAAACGGCGATTGTATCCCGGCGCGGGTCGAGGATGGCAGTATCCCGCCGCCCGGCGGATGCGGGTCACTAACCAATCAGCGGAACCCGGTCCGGGCCGGTGGCCGCAGCCGGTCTCCCGAACGGCTTCCTCATCGTCCTCATCACCCGATTCCGCGTCCGCAAACAGGGCGCCTTGCGGTTTTTCTCCGGCAGGTTACCGCACCCAGGTCAAGGCGTAGAATTGCGTGCGTTCATGCTCCCGGACCTGCCGAGGCGCCGCAGCATTTCTTGAACTTCTTGCCGCTCTGGCAAGGGCAGTAATCGTTGCCGCTGATCTTTGGCGGCAGGCGCGGTTTGGCTTCCGGCTTTGCCCCGGCGCTGATGAGCTTATTAAGATCGGTGAGGTCTTCGAACTGATCGGGCTCCACACCCACAATCACTTGCCAGCCGCGTTCCTGAGCAAAGCCGACGATTCGCTCGGCCTCTTCCACCGATCGCACGCGGACCACAGCCGGCCGCTTATGAGTTCCTAACTTCGCCACTTCCGACCTCCCTGTTTCGTCCCTGGCTTCAGATTCCCGGCAATACACCTGCCTCCGACCAGGCAGCGCCCCACTGGCCCTCACCCCTTCTCCCCGTACCGGGGTCCCGCGGAGGCGATTATCGTAACATGGTTCCCGGTCGCCATCCCCGAAACAGGCAAGCGCTCTCCGGATAGGCGAAGTCCCGCCTCCAAGGCCTACAATGAAGAGTATGAAGGCATCAACTTTCGCATTCATTCTCATTTTCGGCTCGGCACTGATTTCTACGCCCGCGAACGCCGCCGGCAAGTGGATAAAGATGTTTGACGGCAAGTCGCTCGACGGCTGGAAGGCCAACGAAAAAGCGGAGAACTGGACGGTCGAAGACGGTGCAATCGTCGGCCGCGGCGTTCGCAGCCACCTGTTCTGGATGAAGGAGGAATGCGAAAACTGCGAGTTCAAATCCAAGGTGAAGTTGAACCATGGCGGTAACTCCGGAATGTATTTTCGTGCTCAGTTTGTCGAGGGCTGGCCCAAAGGCTACGAGGCGCAGGTCAATAACAGCCACAAGGACTGGCGGCGCACAGGCAGTCTGTACGCGATTGAGGATGTCAAGGAAAACCTCGTTCCGGACGACACCTGGTGGGAGCAGCACATCATCGCCCAAGGCAATCACATCATCATCAAAGTGAACGGCAAGACCGTAGTGGACTACATCGACAAAGAAAATCGTTTCACCAAGGGGTACCTTGCTCTTCAGCAGCACGACCCTGGCAGCGTGGTCCAATACAAAGAGCTCATGTACCGGAAGCTGGCGGCTAAGTAGCCGGCCAGCCGGAGCGAGCACCGCACGGAACGTATGACCGAACTCAGCGCCATCTGGCTGCGCGTGGCAGCGGTGTTTTATTCGCTGGGTCTGATTCACGCCTTCCTGACCGTGATCCAGCGGCGGGACAATCTGTTTCGCTGGGCGCTGGCCTCGCTGCGCATCGGCGCGGTGTTTCATTTCGTCGCCGTGATCGAAGAGGGCCTGCTGACCCACCACTTTCCCGCCAACACGGTGTATGAGTCCATTTCCCTCTTCGCCTTCCTGATGGCGATGCTCTTCCTGGTGGCCCACTGGCGGTACCACCTGGAGACCCTCAGCGTCGTGGTCTATCCGCTGATATTCATGATGACCCTGATCGCCGGGCTGGGCAGACCGGTGGCTGCGTGGTCGAGTCCCGTCGTTCGGAGCGCCTGGCTGACCCTCCACGTGGTCCTCGTGCTGCTCGGCTATGCCGCCTTTCTGCTGACGGCGGTTGGCGCCATGGCTTATCTGTTGCAGGAACGGGAACTCAAACGGAAGAAGCCGCAGGCGTTCTATTACCGGCTGCCGCCGCTCGGCACGCTGGACGAGGTGATCTCCCGATCGATGGCCGTGGGTTTCGTCCTGGTGACGGTCGCGGTAGTCGTGGCGGCCACGTGGGCCTTTGTCGAGGTCGGCACAGGCTGGATCACCGATCCGAAGATCGTCATCTCGCTGGGGACATGGCTGTTATACCTGGCGATGATCTTCCTGCGGGTCTCGGCGGGTTGGAGAGGCCGGAAGGCCGCCGTGATGGCCCTGACGGCCTTGGGTTGCTCGGCCATTACCTGGATCGCTCATGCCGGTCTGCGCTCGGTGTGGCTGCCATGAAGTTGCTGATCGCAGGGCTCAGTCACAAGACCGCGCCCGTCGAAGTGCGCGAACGCCTGGCCATCGCCGAGCAGGCGCTGCCGGGCGCGCTCGAACTGCTCCGGTCCAGGCCGGGTGTCAGCGAAGCCTTCATTCTATCCACCTGCAACCGCGTGGAACTCGTGGTCGCCTCCGAAGACGGGCCTGACCCAAAGGAGGCGGTGGACGAGTTTTTCCGCGAAGTACGCCAGGCGGACCCACAGGAAATCGAGCCCTACCTCTATCGCCATGAAGGCCGCGATGCGGTTCGTCACCTCTTCCGCGTGGCGTCGAGCCTCGACTCCATGATGGTGGGTGAGCCTCAGATTCTCGGGCAGCTCAAAACGGCCTATGCCATCGCGAAATCGCATGGGACCGTCTCCGGGACCCTCGATCAGGTCCTGACTCGTGCCTTCAGCGTCGCCAAACGGGTCCGGACGGAAACGGGCATCGGCCAGATGGCGGTCTCTGTGAGTTTTGCCGCCGTCGAATTGGCGCGAAAAATCTTTGGGTCGCTAAATGGCCACACTGTGCTCACGGTCGGGGCCGGCAAGATGTCCGAGTTGGCCGCCCGCCATCTTCGAAGGTCGGGCGCTACCCAGATCTTCGTCACCAACCGCACTCACGAGCGAGCCATCGAGCTGGCCAGGGCGTTTCAGGGGGTCGCTGTCGAGTATGAGCGTTTCCTCGAGTACCTCCCGAAGATGGACATTGTCATCACCTCGTCGGGAGCGCCTGGGTATGTATTGAACCGCCACCAGATGCAGCAGGTGGTCACGGCGCGCCGGAACCGGCCGGTCTTTCTCATCGACATTGCCGTGCCGCGCAACATCGACCCTGAGGTCAACAAGGTCGACAACGTTTATCTCTACGACATCGACGATCTGCAGGAAGTGGTGAATTCGAATCTGCGCGAGCGTCAGAAGGAAGCGCACCGGGCCGAAGAAGTCGTCGGCCAGGAAGTGGAGCGCATGATGCAGCGGATGAACGCGCAATCCGTGGCCCCGACCATTGTGAGCCTGCAGGAGCAACTGGACGAGATCCGGACCGCCGAGATCGCCCGGGTTCGCGGCAAGCTGGGCGCCTTGACGCCTCAGCAGGAAGACGCGATCGAAGCCCTCACCCGAGGCATCATCAACAAGATTGCCCACGGACCCATCTCCGAACTGCGGCGCCGCGCCGGTGATCCGGAAGGCGTACATGTCGTCGACGCCATCCGCCGTGTGTTCCACTTGAAATAAGGCATGCTCGTTATCGGCTCGCGCGGTTCGCAACTCGCCTTGTGGCAGGCAAACTGGGTCCAGTCCCGGCTGGAGAATCTCGGATTCGAGGTCCGGATTCAGATCATCAAAACAACCGGCGACCGGATCACTCAGGTGCCCCTGGCGCAGGTCGGATCAAAAGGCCTGTTCACCAAGGAGATCGAAGAGGCGCTGCTCGATGGTTCGGTGGACCTCGCCGTCCACAGCCTCAAGGACCTGCCGACCGAACTGCCCGCGGGCCTCGTCTTGGCCGCGGTACCCGAGCGCGCCGATCCACGGGATGCGGTCGTTGGCCGCAAACTGGCCGATCTGCCGCCGGGCGCAAAGGTCGGAACCAGTTCGTTACGGCGGGCCGCGCAACTCCGCCACCTGCGGCCGGATCTGGTGATTGAGTCCATTCGCGGGAATGTCGACACCCGTCTGCGGAAGCTGGAGGAAGGCCAATTCCAGTCGATTCTGCTGGCCTCCGCGGGGTTGCTTCGTCTGGGCTGGCAGGACCGGATCGTGGAAATCCTCGACCCCGAAACGATGTGTCCGGCGGTCGGACAGGGCGCCCTGGCACTGGAAACTCGCGCGGACGGCCGGGGGTATGTGGCCTGTCAGGCGCTCGACCATGCCGGAACGCACGCCGCCGTCACGGCCGAGCGAGCGGTGCTGGCGACGCTCGGTGGCGGATGCCAGGTTCCGATAGGTGCCCATGCCGTAGCCGTCGATGGGGTGCTGCACGTGCGGGCCCTGGTGATCGCGCCGGACGCATCGAAGGTAGTGAAGGCATCACACTCCGGCGCCGTGGATCGCGCAAGCGCAGTCGGCCGCGAACTCGGCGAGCGATTGCTGGCCGATGGCGCCGCGTCCATCCTGTCGACCCCCACCTGACGATCAGCTGTTCCTATGGAAAACGCCCTGTGGTATTTCGGCCCCCTCCGCCGAGGCCGGGACCTCGAATCGCATCGCGGCCCTGGAGGGCCCCACACATGCAACCAGCCTGCCGCCTGCCATGAGGATCCCATTCAGTGCTCCAGGAACACCGAGCCCTCGGACAGGCTCCTCGTACCTACTTGCATGAGTCAGAGTACTTCTGCGTCAGCCCCGAAGGGTACACGATGAGCCTTGGTACGATTGAAGAGAGGAGCACCAGCCATGCAACCGAACACTGGCGTTAGCGCAAAGACCTTGCCACCCCCGCTCCGCCAGGCCGCCGAGCAGTTCCTCGGGCGCACGCTCAAAGACGATGAGATGCTCGGGATGTTTACATTTCGCAATCCAGGGCCCGCCCAGGAGCTAAGCCTTGAAGAGTGGGACAAGGAGATGAACGAGATCATCGATTCATTCCCACAAAGCCCGCTTCTTTCCGATGAGGCCATCAGCAGGGAGTCCATCTACACTCGCGAAGACGAGATGCTGTAAATGGTGCTGGCCGATTCGAATGTCCTCCTTCGCATGCTGCAGCGCGATCATCCCATGCATAAAGACGCGTGGGGAGCGGTGCGAGCGCTTCACCAGAAAAAAGAACTTGTTCTCGCCCCGCAAAACATTGTCGAGCTTTGGGTGGTCGCAACCAGGCCGAAGGAAGCTAACGGCCTCGGGTTGACGCCTTCCCGAGCAGCGATGTATCTGGCCCGAGTGAGCCGCACATTTCCGATGCTTCTTGAAACACCGGACATGCACCAGGAGTGGCAACGGCTAGTTGTCGAGCACCAGGTCTCCGGGAAGAAGGCGCACGACACCCGGCTCGTCGCGGCCATGCGCGTTCATGGAGTGGAAGGAATCGTGACGTTCAACGGTGACGACTTCCGCCGCTATCCCGGAATCAACGTCTTTCACCCTCGCGATCTCGCACCGTGAGTTGAACAGACATCACTGCTTCACACTCAAGCGTTGGATATGGCGTGGTGGGAGCAGCGCTGGACACCAACAAAGTGGGCCGCATTCCTGGGAGAGAGAGGCGAGGACGACGACGCCACCATCCGGAGTCGGACACCGTATGTTTCAGTTTCAGGATGAAGCCGTCAAGTCCCGGTATGGCGTCTCCCTCGACTGCGGTTGAAGGTTGCTGTTTAGATTGGCGGCAGTCCGAAGCGGTTCAAGCTCTCCTGAAGGAGCTTGATCTCGAACCTGATCCCCTGACGCAGCAGGTCGACATAGGTGGAGCGGAGATCGGTAACCAAGCCCCTTCGAAAGCCGCTTTCAAGGACGCCCAAACAACCGAGGATCGAGAGACCTGCATCCTTGGCTATGCGTCTCGCCTTCCATTCGTCGAGAAGAACGAGGTCAGCACGCATGGACTTCGCCAAGAAGATGGCCGCGCTTTCACCAGCCCCGAGCCCTGTACAGGCTTGAACCAGCCCCGGATCGGCAGGTGACGGGGGCTTCGAGACCTGAATCCAATTGGCACGGCTCACTTCCTCGGCGCCGGGAAGCGCGCGGCCTGCCCCTGTGACCTCGCGGTGAACTTCAAGAGGTAGGGAAATCTGACCAAAGAGCGAAGCCATGAGTTCCAGTTTCTCGATACGCGCCAGCGAAATGAGCGGCGACGAGTTCGAAACAACAATCACAGGCCGAGCCGCTCGAGTGTCCGCCGGTCTTCGTCCAGGTCGGCCGCCCCATAGTGCTGGGGAACGTTGTGCTGGGCGGCAATCTCAATGAACCGCTCGAGTGGCAGTTCACACAATTCGGCCGCACGCCCAAGCGAAACCTTGTCCTGGCGATAGAGTTCGAGCGCCAGGACAGCAGAGGCTTCCGTCGAGAGGTTCTCCGCTTTCCAGCCAGCCACGCGAACGAGTTCCATCGGGATTTCCGCTCTGATCGTCTCCATTTTCTTCAAGAATACCTCATGCATTTCCAGTGCGAGAGGCGTTTCCTCCCATGGCCAGTGGTGACGAAAGGCTCTGTAATCCCCTATAGCTCGCCGTGCCGGGCTTTCATCGCCAGGTACTCGCTGGCACGCCACGCAATAGCGAGCATCGTCTCGGTCGGGTTCTGACAGGTCGAACTCGGCCAGCAGCCCCCGTCCATGACAAAGAGGTTTTTCGCGTCGTGCGCCTGATTGTGCGCGTTCAGAACACTGGTTTTCGGGTCGTGGCCCATGCGGCAGGTCCCCATTTCGTGGCTGATCGAGCCCGGCGTGCTCAGCGACTCGTCCGCGTGCAGGATTTCCGCCCCGGCCGCATGCATCAATTCCTGCAGGTTCTGAAAGGCATCCCGAAGCATCTTGCGGTCGTTCTCGGTGCGATGGTAGCGGATGTGTAGAACCGGGATACCCCACGCATCGACGACTTTCTTGTCGATCTCCACCCGGCTTTCCGGCGTCTGGAGCGGCTCGCCGCGAGCGTACACCATCGCCCACGCGGGGTGAGTCTCCTTGATCCTGCGCTTGTAGTCTGCGCCGAATCCCGGGAGGTAGGCCGCGTGGCCCGGAAACATTCGGCTCCCGCCCCGCACCATCACGCCATAGCCGCGCAGAAAGTCCGGATGCCGGTCGCGGACATTCCGGAAGCGCGGAATATACGACGCGTTCGATTTGCCGTCTTCGTTGCGGATCCGTGTTCCCTTCAACTCGGGGAGCAGTCCAGCCACCGAGCCCGCGGTGAAGTGATCCGTCAGGTACCGTCCCAGCACGCCGCTCGAATTCGCAAGGCCGTTCGGATAAAAGCGGGACGTCGAGTTCAGCATGATCCGCGTCGATTCCAGCGTCGACGCCGCCAGCACGATCACCTTCGCGTGCGCCTCTTCGTACTTCTTCGTCGCCCGGTCGAAAAACCCGACGCCGTTCGGCCGGCCCTCGTTATCCACCAACACATGGCGCACCACCGCGTCGGTGCGCAGCGTCAATTTCCCGGTTGCCAGGGCGTCCGGCAGCGTGACGGCCGGCGTCGAAAAGAACGCGCCGACATCGCATCCGCGGCCGCAGGCGCCGCAACAATGACAGGCCGGCCGCTTGCCGAGCGGGCGGCTCAACTGCGCCACCCGCAGCGAGGTCATCCTCAGCCCCCTTTTGCTCGCGGCCTTGCGCATCAGGTGCTCGTAGCAGTTGAACGCGAACGCCGGCTGAAACACGCCATCCGGGATCTGCGCGAGGCCCTCGCGCCGCCCCTGCACCCCGATGTACGCTTCCACCTTGTCGTAGTAGGGCGCCAGATCCTGGTACGTGAACGGCCAGTCGGCCCCGTAGCCATCCCGCGACGCGGCCTTGAAATCGTACTCGGCCAGCCGGAACGATTGCCGGCCCCAATGCAGCGTCCGGCCCCCCAGAATCCGGGACCGTAGCGACCAGTCCCAAGGGTTCCCGTCCGGGTTGGTGTAGGGATGCTGGCTGCGTTCGGCGTAGTAACCAGTGAACGGCGTGTACTCCGACGCGGCCAGCGCCCCGTCCTGCCGGATTTTCCTAGGGCTCCCGACGCCTCGAAACGGAAATTCGTAGGGCATCGAGTGCGTCTTGAACTGTGACGCTCTCACCGATGGGCCCGACTCGAGGAGCAGCACTTCCAGGCCCTGCTGGGTCAGCACCTTCGCCGCCATGCCTCCGGATGCGCCCGTACCGACGATCAGAACTTCATGGGTCTTCATCGGGTTCTCCTAGTCGGGGTCACCATGATGGTCCGGGTGAGGGCAGCCGGCCCACTCGCCCATCACCTGGTGCCCGTGATGGCCCAGTTCCTGGTGAATTCCGATTTCCGATGTGTAATACGCGAATACTGTGCGCTCCCGGACATCGAGGAAGAACTTGTAGCCATCGCTTTCCGGCCGCGCCATCGAAGCCAGGACCGCGTTCTGCTGCTCCGCGTCCAGCTTGACGAATTCGCGGCCGTGCTTCGTGCGGCTTTTCGCATTGACCAGGTCCAGCCCGTCGGTGAACCGCTTACGGATCTCCGGCGACTCTTCGCTCAGCACCAGGTCGATGTGTTCGTGAACCCGCGCCGCGCGAGCGCCGGGAGTCTGGGTTTGCGGAATGATCAGGTCGGCGAGAGTCGCCGTCAACTCGGCCTGCTCGGGAGTGAACCAGCGCGGGGCCCAGTTGGGGGCGGACAGCAGGGACTCGGCGGTCACCAGCCCCGTCGAACCGATCGCCAGCCCCTTCACCACCTCGCGCCGGGCGAATTCATTCGGCTTCATCGTGTCTCTCCTCCTTCGGCTTCAGTTTTCCCAGAAATTCCAGCACGCGAATCACGCCCCGGTCGAGCATCCGCTCCGGCGCGCCTACCGCCACTACCGTCGGCCATGCGTTGGCGCCGTACGACACGCCGTCGCGGGCGGCGGCGCGAATCGTCGGCAGATACCCCAGGTATCCGTTGGCGTACCCCAGCAGCATCGTGTGGACCTCCGGCAGCCGTTCGCGTAGGTCGATCTGAAGGTCGACGTACGGCTCGCCGGGCATTGTCACCATCGCGAGCATCCCGTTGACCAGCAAAGTCGTCACCGGCGCGCGGATCGTTTCCGGTGGGTAGCCGATCGGACGGCCAGTGGCGAGCCATTGATGGTAGGTCGGGAGCGCGCCCAGCCGTTTGAGTTTCCCGAGGTCCCACCGGTTCGGAAACGTCATCTCGTCCTCGGCGATTTGAAGGCCGCTCCCTTCGCGGGTTCGGATATCGCCGGCCACCCGCTCCACCACCCGCCCGAGTTCGTAGCCGGTTCGCACTGCCTCGCTCACCAGTCCGCCCGCGGCCACTTGATGCGTGTTGATGTCGCCGCACGCGCCCTGCGCGAATAGACAGGTCGCTCCTATCCTTTTCTCGACGTACGCGGACATCGCTCCGGGAAAATCCGCCGAGAAGCGGGTGACATGATTCAGGATCACCGGATGCGCCGCATAGTTCACGAGGATGGCGATCGGTTTGCCTGCCGGGCCATCGACCCGCAGCACCGTGACAATCGGGTCCTGCGGCGAGGTTCGGATGCGCGTCAGATTCTTGCTCAGGATGCGGACCGGGCCATCCTGCCGGTTGTACCCGACGTAGCTGGCGCCCAAGCCTACGCCCAGCCGGGCAGGCGCTCTCTTTCGGTATGCCGTCTCGATGCCGCGAACTACCCGCTCCAGCGCCTCCGGCTCCCAGCGCTGCTGCGCGGTCGTGATGAACGCGTCATCGAGGATGTTGGGGCCCGTGTGCGTGTGCGACGCAGTGAAAATCACATGCTGGATTCCGGTCTTGGCCAGCGCCTTCTGGCGGACCCGGTCCATCTGCTCCCGGCTGAACGTCCGGCCCAGGTCGAGCGTCACGAGCGCCACCGAACGCGCGCCGCTTTTCAGCACCAGCGTCCGCGCATAGAGAGGGTCCAGGGCGCCTTCCGCGAATCCCTTCCGTCCGGCCGCGCCCCACATTTCGAATCCCGCCGGAGGCGTGATCTCGATTGCCGACGCTCCCGCTTCCAGGGTCTCCGCCCAAGCCGGCGCCAGGCAGCACACGGCGGCCATCCATCCCGCCAGCCCTCTCATCGGGGCCTCCCTTCCGGCGGCATCTCGCGTACCAGGCTCCCTCGGGGCAAATCGTCGAGCTTTCCCAACACCCGGTAAATGTTGACCAGCGCGGCATCCACCAGCGCCTCACCAGCGCCTGGTTCCAACCGCGTCGCGTAACTGGCTCCGTACCCTCCCTGGGCCGCGGCCCGGATGGTCGGCAGGATCCCGGCCCACTGTCCATTCGCCGTTTGCGTGTGCGCTGACAGGATGGTGTGGAGTGCCGGCGAACGATCCGCCAGGTTGATCTGGTGTTCGACAAACGGCGCGCCCGGCAGGGCCGCCAGCGCGTAAGTCCGGTTCACGACCACCGTCGCCGTCTCGATCGGGACGTTGCGGCCGTTCCCCCATCGCTCCTGGAACTCGAACTGCGTCCGTTGGACGCTCACGGCCGGATTCGGCTCCACCGCCGTTTGGATCCCGCGCGCCACCCTCACCACTTCTCCCGCCAGTTCCTCGCCCGCCTGTTTCGCGTGTTCAGGCGAACCTCCGCCGGCGCGCGGCGCCAGATTCCCGGCGGCGCCCTGGAGAAACAACGCAATCACGCCGCTGCCCAGGCTGGCCTCCACGCGCCGGGCGGCCTGGCCCGGGTAGTCGCCGGACAGAAGTGTGTTGTCTCTCCCCGCGAGGCTGGCTCGCGCCGAAGCGCCGAACAACACGACTCGCAATTCGCCGTCCTGGGTGTCGATCCTCCACACGGGCACGCCGGGGAACAGGGGTCCCGTTGCCCTTCGCTCCGGATTTCGCCACAGCATCGTCACGACGCCGTCCGGATCGACCATCCTCCAGTTGTACGCCAGATCGGCCGTGCCCTGTCCGGCGCCGAAGCGCGCCGCGAAGGTCGCCGAGCCGGCCTGCCGCAGTGCGCCTAAAATCGTCTCTTCCACAGCGGGAACCCAACTCCGGTCGCCTTCCAGGGCCGTGCCGGGCGCGGCATGCGTTCCGGACGCGGCGAACAGGATCGTCCCGATGTTCATCGTCCGGCGCGCCTCCTCGCTGACGCGCCGCGACTGAAAATCGTGGAGATCGCAGGCCACGAGGGCCACGCTCTCGGTCGCCGTCCGCAGCAGCAGTACCCGCGCCTGCAAGGGATCGTGCACTCCGGACGAGATCCGCCTGCCGGCGAATCCCGACAGACGGACGCCCGCTCCCACGGGCAGGTCGGCCCTGGCGACTCCGGCGCGGATCTCGGCGCCGTGCCCGGCCAGGGGCAACAGCAGGACGGAAGCGAGATTCCAGAGTTTCAAAGGGCCCCTAATACAGCTTTTTCAGAACGGACTCGTCGCGCCAGGGCTGGAACGTCTTGCGCGCCTCGCGCGCCCGTTCGGCCAGGCAACTGCAGTTCTTGGCCAGCACCTCGAAAATCCGGTTCGCGATCAGTTGGTGTCCCAGATTATTGGCATGAACGCCGTCGGGATCGATCACCCAGGGCGCCATCCCTTCGGCATCCCACACGTCCGCGTACAGCACATCCAACGCCTCGGCCAGGCGTTTCTGGCCTGCGTTGTACCCCATGAAGGACTCGACGCTGCCCAGGCGGAACGGATCGTAGCGATCGAAATCGGTCATGAAGTACGCGTTCACCAGCACGATAACAGCCCCTGTGCGAGTCTTGATGTCGAGCACAATGTGACGCAGGTCCTCCAAAAACTGGCCGAGCGGCGTCCCGGCTCGGGAATCGTTCAGCCCGTACGAGACAAAGACGAGATCGGGCTTCAATGAGATCACGTGGCGTTCGTAGCGCTCCATCGCCGAAGGCCGGCCCGACTTTTCGTAGTAGGAACTCCGCTGCGAGATCAGGTTGGCGCCGATTCCGTGGTTGACCATCTTTACGGCTTTCATCTGGCACTCATTCAGCATGACCCCAAGGCGGCTGACCCAGCACAAGTCACGCGACGTCGCGGTGCCTCCGGCGGTCGTGCTTTCGCCCAGCGCGACGGCGACCTCGAATGGAGCGCTGCGCCAGTCCCGCTTGGACGGGGGCGGCGTCCTGCCCGGCCGCGCCGCTGGCTGGGCCAGAGCCTCTGCCGCCGGCCACGCGGCCAGACCTCCCAGCAGACCTCGTCTCCTCATTGAACCTCCTCTTCAGAAGATGTACTTCAAGCCGAACTGCAGCTCACGGCTCGGCCCCGCGGCGGCAATTGTACCGAAATCCGACGCGGCCAAGTTGTTCTGGGGCAAGGCGAAGTTCACGTTGTTCAGGCCGTTGAACGCCTCGAAACGGAATTGAAGCCTCTGTTTCTCCGTAATCGCGAAGTTCTTATGAATCCCGAAATCCGTGGACTTCAAGCCCGGTCCTTCGATGATGTTGCGGCCGGCCGAACCGAAGCGGAAGCTGGCCGGCTGCGCAAAGCCCGCCGGATCAATCCAGCGGTTGACGGTCCTTTCGCCCTTGTGCAACTGGAACCGCCCCACAATGTCCGGAAATAACGTTCCAGCCTCAATGTTTGCGGTGTTTCTGGTGGTGATGGCCGATGTGGAGAAACCGGACTGCAGCGTCTGAATCAGCGACAACGTCCAGCCTCCGAGCACCAGGCCGACGCCGCGAGGCGACGATCCGAGGTATTTCCGGCCGCGTCCAAACGGGAGTTCGTAGACAAAGCTCCCCACAAACCGGTGGGCTACGTTAAAGCCTGACAGGCCCTTGTTACAGTCGGCACAATTGTGGTCCTGCGCAATGTAACCAGTCTGTGACGACGCGGTGTCGATTCCTTTCGACCAGGTGTAGTGACTGAGAAACGTCAGCCCCTGCGAGAAGTCTCGCCGGACTTTCGTCGTGAACCCGTGATACCACGCCCGATAGCCATGATCGACCGAAGTGACGACCGGTTGACCGGGCAGCGGGCGGCGCGAGCTGAAGTCTCCCGGGCCAGGACGCGCCGAGTTGAAGGTCCGGGCCGCGTCCAGATGCACGGAGATGGAGCCCACATAGGAGACTTCAGCCATCGTATTGGGGGCGATCTGTCGCTGGACACTCAGGTTCCACTGCTGAATCATCGGATCGAAGTAATCGAGGTCGTTGCGAAATCCCAGGATCCCGCTGGTCACCACGTTGGGCAGGAACGTATTCCCAAGGTCGAAGAGCGGCGAGGGAACCGTGTTGGTCACAATTTGCCGCTCGATCCACGGGAAATTAAACGCGATCGACTGACGGCGATTGAACGGTACGTTGACGAAAAAGATCCCATAACCGCCGCGGAGGGCCGTTTTGTTCGAACCCCCGGGACGATAAGCAAAGCCAATGCGGGGACCGAAGTCCTTTTTCGAGGTGAAGCACAAACAACGTCCATACTGGGGGTCTTTACGACCCGGGCCTGTCGAGTTGGGAGCATCAAAGCGAACAACCACGTTGTTCAACGGGACGAAGTTCGTCAAATGGTCACGGTCCTCGTAAAGCGGGCCATTGTACTCATAGCGCAAGCCCAGGTTGATCGTGAGGACGGGCGTGACCTTCCAGTCGTCCTGAGCGAAGAAGTAGTAGTGGCTGCTGCGGTGAAGGCTCTCAAAGATGTTTGCCCCGGGCAGCAGGAGTTCCCGGGTTGCGTTCCCGGGAAGCCCGAGCAGAAAATCGGCGAAGCCGTCTCCACTGTAGTTTTGGGTAAACGTGTAGGCGCCCCGGATCTGCGGGTTGAAACGCTGGTCCTCGTGACGGCGGGTGAAGTCGCCTCCGAACTTGAACACGTGGGCGCCGCGAATCCAGTTCATCGTGTCGCCGGCCTGGAACTTTCGTGTCTTGAACAGGCGCGGTGAGTTGTTTGGCGCGCCTGCGGCTCCGTATCCGGTGATCGTGAACAGCGGGATGCCGGCGGAGACCCCCGCCGCTCGCGGTTGGTTGGCATTGTTTGGGAAACCGAGGTCGGCGTTGGTGATTCCAGCCGGAGACAGGTTCGGCTGGTCCTGGCTCCCAAAGGTGTATCCCAGGCGTGCGCTGTTGATCCAGGCCGGGCCAAAGATATGCGTGTACTGCAAACTGGCGGTTTGCACGCTGGTTCTGATCAAGGTGTCGCCGGCCAGAGTGGTGCGCGGGTCTAACTGGCTGAGCCGAGTCCAGTAGTAGCTGCCCCAGAGTTGGTCTTTGGCGGAGATGTTGTGATCGGCCCGCGTCACAAGCTGGTTCAAGTCCGGTTGACTGCTGGGAGTTACGGTAAAGTTGTTGCGCAGCGCATTGACGTTCGGCAGCGGGTAGCCGGCCAGGCGCAGCACATTCGCTGCGATGGGACTGATGCGATTGGCGGGAATCACATTGTTGACGAATGGCTGCCCATTCTGGGGGTCACGGAGGACGCGGCCTGGAAGCAGTTCCGAGAAGTTGCCGCCGCGCATGAGCGCCGTGGGCTGCGTGAGCGTCGTCGGGATACCTCGCCGCACGCGCGCCGACTCCCAGTTGAAAAAGGCAAACGTACGGTTGCGGATGATCGGCCCGCCGGCCGACGCGCCAAACTGGTTCTGCTTTAGCGGGCGGCGAGCGAGGCCGGCGCGGTTGGCGAAGAAGCTGTTCGCGTCCAGTTTGTCGTTGCGCAGGAACTCGTACGCCGATCCGTGCAGCGAATTGGTGCCGGCCTTGCCCGTCAGAATCACCTGCCCGATCCGTCCCCCCAACTCGGCGCTGTAGACGTTTTGCTCGATCCGGAATTCTTCCAGCGAATCGATGGGAGGGTAGACCAGCGTGCCGCCTATGAACTCGTTGTTTACGTTGATCCCGTTGTAGGTGAACTGCGCTGCCTCCGACCGTCCGCCCGAGATGCTGAAATAGCCCTGGTTGGAGATCGACGTGTTCTGAATTCCCGTGTTGCCGGTTCCTACACCGCCCTGGACAACCTGCGGAACCAGGAGCGCCAATTGGGCGAAGCTGCGTCCATTGAGGGGTAGTGCAACGACTTTCTCGTTACTGATTACTTCGCCGATCGTGGCGTTCGAGCTTTCGATCAGCGGCGGCGCCGCCTCCACTTCAACCCGTTCGGCCACCTCCCCAAGTTCCAGCTGAATATCCACGACGGCAGCGCGGCCGATGGTAATCTCGATTCCCTTGCGGACGGCCTCCCGAAAGCCAACGACGCGCACCTGCAACAGGTACTCTCCTGGTGTGAGTGAAGGGACATGGTAGCGGCCCGCGGTGTCCGTCAGTGTGGTTCGCGCGACCTGTGTCGCAACCTGGATCACGCTAACCGAGGCTCCGGTGACACTGCCGCCGGAGGTATCGGTGATTGTGCCGGAGATCGATCCGGCGCCGGACGCGATTTGGGCGTGGCTTGCGCGGGGCAGCAGGCACGCCAGAACAAAACAAGCCACCGGCAGGTTTGTCATTACAGTGCGGGTCATTGCATAGCCTCCTCGACGCAATTTAGGTCTGGCCGAAACGTTTCGCTAATCGGTTGACAGATGCTATCTCTCCTTCCCCTTCTTCGTCAAGAACTTTATTTGCTCTCAGGTGCGCGGCCGCGCGGAAGCCTTCCGCGTTGGGTCCGCCGTCCTGTGCGCGTGCGCGGATCGGATCCGCGCCGGTCGAGGGCGATCGTCCTTGTGGGACCCAGCGAGCTCAGGTTCTGATTCTCAATTCCGGCCGGAGCAGAATGCGTTCGAAGGCCCTTCGCGGGTAGCGAATCCTGCGCAGAAGGAGTTCGGCGCCCAGGCGCCCGATTTCGCAACTCGGCTGCACCACGGTCGAAACGGGCGGCCGGAACGCATCGAGCCACTCCGCGTCGTCTGAGCTCATCACTTCCACGTCGTCCGGGCACTTCAAGCCGCGCTCAATCAAAACCCGGATGATCCCGGTCGTCAACACCAGATCGTCGGCGAAGATCGCCGAGGGAGGTTGGGGCAGGTCCAGCAGCATATTCGCCGCCTGTCGCCCCGTCTCCGACGACAATTCGCCGGAAACGTGATAGGCCTCGTCGACTGGCAGCGCGGCACGCCGTAATGCCCGGCGCCATCCGTCCAGGCGCCCTGTCGCCACCGAAAGCGATTGGCTCACCGTTACCAGGCCGATTCTGCGGTGACCTCTGGCCACCAGATGCCTGACGGCCATCGCTGTGCCGTGGGCAATGTCGGACGCGACCACATCCGATTCAAAACCAGGCACGCGCCCCAGAAAAACCACCGGCCGGCGCTGCGCTACCATCCGCCGAAGCAGGGTGTCGTCACCCGGCGACAGGAAAACGATCAGGCCGTCAACCATACGCGATCGGAAGGCGTCCAGGTATCGATCCTGTTCACTGGCTTGATTGTGGGTTTGCCCGAGGATCAGGCAGTAGTCTTTTCGCCGCAGGACTCCCTCGGCGCCTTCAACGACCTGGCCGAAAAAGGGGTCCGGGCTGGCAAAGCCCGGTATCAGCATGCCGACCGTGTGGCTTGAGCGGGTCTGCAGACTGCGCGCCATGTGGTTGACCGTATAGTCCAACTCGGCGATCGCTTCTTTGACCCGTTCCGTCAGGACAGGGCTGACGTAGCTCGATCGATTGACCACCGCCGACACCGTCGCAATCGATACGCCGGCGCGTTTGGCCACATCGTGCATCGTTGCCATTGTGATTCGATTATACTTGACGGGCTTTGGCCGGAATGATAGGTTTCCTAATGCGGTGAAACGTTTTGCTAATCGATTCGATGCTTCTGCGCCGTTCTGTGTGCGTAGTGCTCTCATGCTTGGTTTGTTGGGGTTTGTGACTGCGCTTTTGGTGGGTGGGCCGGCCCCACAACCCAAAGGCGTCGTTGTCGCTCCCTTTGCCCCGGCGGTTCTCGGGAACGGGGAAGGCTGTGTGGCCCTCAACGAGGCGGCCACCGTCTCTGTCTTTCAATCGCGTCGCCCCGGAGGCCTCGGAGGCTTCGACATCTGGATCTCCCGCCGTGGGGGCGAGGGTTGGTCCGAACCGGTGAATGCAGGCCCACATATCAATTCCGCACAGCACGAACTGGATGCCTCGCTCTCGGCGGACGGAACCACGCTTCTGTTCACACGCTCTGCCTACGGAGGCGCGACTGCCGTTGGGGCGGCCGGCCCCGTTCCCGACAAGCAAACTGACCTCTACATTTCCCATTGGCGCAACGGCGCTTGGGGTCCCGCCGGGAAGATTCCCGCGCCCGTGAGCCTCGCCGAGTCGGCCGAGTTTCGGCCCGTGCTTTCTCTCGATGGCAAGCGGCTCTTCTTTGGCAGTAACCGGCAAGGGGGACGTGGTGGCTATGACATTTACGCGACCGGGAGCCGGAATGGCCGTTGGGAAACGCCGGTCAACCTCGGCGCCCCGGTCAACTCGGCGGACGACGAGGTCGATGTCGCGGTCGCCCCGCATGGGCGGACACTTATCCTGGCCAAGCGTCCCAAGCCCTCAGACCCGCAACGAATCTACATTTCGAATCTGCGGGGCGGTGCCTGGAGCGAGCCAGAAGACATGGGACCTCGCTTTAACACCGGCGCAGGCGATGGATGCCCGTGGCTCGGCTACGACGGACGAACCCTGTACGTGAATAGCTCCGTAGAGAATCAATTCCCCTTTCGGCGCCTGAACGCAGGTTTCACGGTTTGGGTCTTTACGTACCCTGAAGGATTCTGAAACCCGGCTGCGGGCTGTGGTCGCGACGGGTCGCCAGGACTGCGAAATCACTTCACGCCTCTCCCGCCCGTTCCTCTCCAAAGCGCCGGATGGTATCCTGGCTCCGGGTCGAGCATGCCCGCGAATCTGACTCCCGACTACCTGGAGGCGGAGCGCGAGTTCCGCGACGCGCAAACGCCCGCTGACAAACTGGCGGCGCTCGAGCGGATGCTCGCCACACTGCCAAAGCACAAAGGCACCGAAAAGCTGCAGGCGGACCTCCGCCGCAAGCTGTCGCAGGCCCGCAAGGAGAGCACAAAGAAAGGCGTCTCGCACGCCGCCCCCATCTATCTGGTGCACCGCGAGGGCGCCGGCCAGGTCGCCCTGATCGGCCCCCCCAATTCCGGGAAATCGCAGATCGTCTGCTCCCTGACCCACGCCCGGCCGGAGGTGGCCGATTACCCCTTCACCACGCGCGTCCCGACGCCCGGGATGATGCCCTTCGAGGATATTCAGGTTCAGTTGGTCGATCTGCCCCCGCTCAGCCGCGAATTCATGGAACCCTGGCTCCCGCAGGCACTCCGCAACGCCAACCGAAGCGTCCTGGTCGTCGATCTGTCGAGCGACGACCTGCTCGACGACGTCGAGTGGATCGCCGGGCAAATGGACGGCTGGCGCCTGCCCTTCCCCGCTCTGATTGCCGGCAACAAGGCCGATCTGCCCGCGGCGGCCGGCAGCCTGGACGTGCTGCGCGATCTCTACGGCGGCCGTGCGCCTTGTGTCTCGATTTCCGCCGTCACCGGTGAGAACCTCCCGGCCTTCGCCCGCACCGTCTTTGCCTGTCTCGACGTGGTCCGGGTCTATACCAGGACTCCCGGGAGGAAGGCCGACCTGGGCTCGCCCTACGTTCTCAGGCGAGGCGCCACCGTTCTCGATGCGGCCCGCCACGTCCACAAGGACTTTGCCGAGCATCTCAAGTACGCTCGCCTGTTTCACTCGACCAGCGGGGTCGACGGCCTTATGGTGGAACGCAGCCATCTGGTCAACGACGGCGACATCCTCGAATTCCATATCTGACCGGGTCTAAAGTCCCGGCCAGGACAGACGATCATTTCAACGGAAAGCGCGGCGTTGTGCGGTGGGTGTTGATTGCGGCGTTGCTGGGCGCCCTTCCGATCGAGTCAGCGATTCGGATCGTGACCCGGACCCTGCCAAGGGCGGTTGTTCAGCGAGGCTACCAGACGCGTTTGGAAGCGGTGTCGACCACGGCGTGTCCCAATTCGGACATCCAGTTCAGCGCCGAGGGGCTTCCGGAAGGCCTCCGTCTCTCACCTGTCGGAGAGATTCAGGGAGTGGTCCGTCGGACGGGCCGGTACCCTTTGGTTGTCCGTGCTTCGAATAGCTGCTCCGCGGCCCGTGAGGAGTTCACCATCCGCGTGTTGCCGGCGGCCCTGTTCGAAATCAGGCCGCGGGATCTTGTCTTTCGAATGAGGCAGGGCGCCGCTGCCGCGCGGCAGAGTTTTGCGGTGCGAGCAACTTGGCCGGAGATCTCGTATCGCATTGATATAGAACCCCAAAAGTCGCCCTGGCTGCGGATCTCGCCCCAGTTTGGCGAGGTTCCGCCGGACGGATCTCCGCTCGATGGCGATGCCGTCCACGTCGAGATTGACGGTGCCGCATTACAGCCGGGAGTGTACCGCGCGGCCCTGCTGGTTTCGGCGGCCGAGGCGCTCCGTACAGAGAAAGTGACTGTGACTGTCTATGTTTCCTCAGCCCAATAGACTGCGGGAAACCGTTATTCTCGTCGCGGCTCGATCCCCCGCGCCGGGTTCGGAGAGAGCGTACAAATGAGACTTCTGTACCGGCGAGGACGCCGGACACTGGGTGGCCTCGGTTTGGCTAAGGCAACCGGAAGGCTGAAACGGAGCGTGTTGCGCAAGCGTCTCCGCGCACGACCGAACGTCCCTACGACGCAACAGGCCGTGGTCCTCCCAAACGTCGTCGCCCTGAGCACGCTGTTGCCCAACGACTTCAGCACGGCGTATCGGGCTTGATCTCGATCTCCTCTGTCAGAGTCCCGCGGCGGATGCGGAGCCGGCATGAGCCGGCCAACTTCCCGCGCCCCTGGAGTTTTGGCCATTGCGTCCCGACCGGCCGAAGACCGGCTTGGAGTAAGCGTGAGTCCCCACAACGCTGCGGCGGGGGCCCTCAGCGAAACGTCGGAACGGCCGTCCCCGGTGGCTCCAGAAAGTCGCGGTTCAAGCGCGTGAACGTGACTGACTGGTAGCTGTCGCTGACGCCGCGTTCCCACAGGATTCCCACCGTCTTGTCCCTCAGGATCGTCAGGTCGGAATAGGCCGCATAGCCCCCGTACAGGAGGTGCTCGTTCGAAAACGTCTGGCCTTCGTCGTAGCTCACCCGGATCACTAGTCCTTTGCGGCCGGGACCCGTGATGCCGGTCCATAGGAGCCGGTCACGGTCGTCGCCGGCGGCTTTGGACGTGTAGCGTTCGATCGCGGTAGCGATGGGAGAAACCGCCTGCCCCGCGCGGGGACGAGACCAGGTCTGGCCGCCATTCTGGCTGATCACGACCCACCGGCGATCGCCCGCGTCCTGGCGCGCGTCCATCATGATGGCGCCGTCGGCGAGTTCCACCACCTGGCACTCGTTGGTGAACGCGCCGAGCAATCCGCCCCGACGCCACGTAGACCCGTGGTCGTCGCTGTAAAGCGCGTACGAGCGCATAATCTCCATGCGCCCGCTGAAGGCGCCGAACGAGGCCCAGACATAATAGGTATCCGGACTCATGGCCGCGGGGACGATCAGCCGGCCAGTCCGGGTCTGGATCGCGCCGCCGGGGCCCAGAAACATCGCGGCCCAATGGTCGTAGTCCCGTGCGTCGCGCGTGAGATCGCGGGCTGCGGACCATGTCCGTCCCTGGTCGTCGCTCGTCCGCATCCACGTCTGGTTCTTCATCGTGCCCACCTCCGCCTGCGGTGTGTCGATGCCCGGCTCCCAGCGGTTGTACAGCAGCAGCACGCGACCGTTGGACCGGTCGACGACCGCCGTGGGATTGGACGCGCCCCATTTCTCGCCGGGATCGTCGAGCACCTGGACGGCGGGCCACGTCCTGCCGTTGTCCGCGCTGCGTTTGAAGACCAGGTCGATGTCGCCGTTGCCGGGATCGCGGCTGTTATCCTTGCGGCCTTCGGCAAATGCGATCAGCGTGCCGTCGTTGGTCGTGACGATGGTCGGGATCCGGAAGGTGTGATAGCCCTCTTTGCCGGCGGTGAAGACGTCCGTGTGGGTGATGACAGGCTGAGCCGTGGCGTTGGCGACGGCAGCGGCGGCGGCCAGGAAAAGAGTAGAGGCGTTCATCGGGCGTTCTCCTCGTTTCGAGCCAGTGTACAAGAGATGAACGACCAGGCCGCGACCAAGTACTGCCAACATCCGCGCCGCGACCGTGAGGGAGCGGTTGCCGGCACCCTTGCTCCCGCGCTCTCCCCGGCACAGAGAAACAGCTGAACATGAACAGCGCGGCGGACAAGGTGTCCTGGGCGAAGAAGCAACCGGAGTTCCGGCAGTAAATGCTCGATCAGATGCGCCCGGGCGAACTGGAGAAAGGGCTAAAAGGGTGCCGGTTCGGCTGCTTCTCCCCGAGGGACTAGTCTTGGCCGGCAAAGCCGCGGAGGTCCGGAAGTACGTGCCCGGCCACGACCAGGCAGCGCTGCTGGAGAGCGAGATCCGCTCGGGCTATCTTACGTTCACCGTCCCCGCGCGATTCTTCAGCCACCGGTCCAGGAACCGGTAGGCATTCTCGCGCACCGGGGGCGGAAAATCGTGCCCGGCGTCGGGATACTCGGCCACCAGCCTTTCGGCGGCGCGGAACACATCCCGATAGATGGGCATCGCGGCATCCATGCAGTCGCGGACACCGGAAACCTCGAAATCCGGCACATCGTGCAACGGAGCGTTGACGAACACGGGACGCGGCGCCAGCGCCCCGAGCACCTCCGTGAAATCGAAGGGCAGCCGCGCGGGGTCGTTGCCGTATTCCGTTTCAATGCGCGGCATGTAATACTTCCGGCTCCACGCCGTGATGTCGCCGCCAT
>JBJXGR010000585.1:0-5090 GCA_046160045.1 Bryobacteraceae bacterium | reverse complement strand
TCGAAGATGCCAGAAAGGCCGTTCACATGTTCCACCAGGTGAAGGTCGAAATCCTGGGCATTGTCGAGAACATGAGTTACCTGGTCCTGCCGACGGGCGAGCGGATGGATGTGTTCGGACAAGGCGGCGGCCGCACGACGGCTCGAGACATGGGAGTACATTTCCTGGGCGAAGTGCCGCTCGATCCGGAGATCCGCATCGGCGGCGATACCGGCCTCCCGGTCGCGCTGCGTGGCGACGGCGACCCGCATGCGGAGGTCTTTGTGGAACTGGCGCGCCGGGTGATCGCGCGTCTCGAGCAGATCGGGCCGCAAACCGGACCCAGTATCGAGATCTCCGACTAACCATCCACCGCCCGCTACGCTTCACCTGCCCCGAGCCGGTCAATCGTAAGAACAACCGGAAGACTGGATGGTGGACCAGGCGCACCCGCCAGAACCGGGCACAAATCCGGGAAGCCACCCCTGGTATTGCGGACGCTTCGCGAGTATGCTCGAGGCAGTAAGGGACTCGTGGGGTTATCGATTAGCACGGCCCGGGCTGCCCAGCCTGCTTCGTCAGGCCAACCCTTGCACCGGTCGGCCAACGACACGACGAGGGTCATTCCCTTCTGTCATCCCGGCCCCGGAGCGTCACGCGCCCCCGCAGACCGTATGACTCACAAAACTGTATTGGTAACGATCGCTTTGATCGTCACGCTATCGTTCCCGATGGTTGCCCAGAACGGGCAGATCGGCGGCAGGATCACGGACCCTTCAGGCGCCGTCATTCCCGGCGCCGGGATCGCCGTCACTAACACGGCGACGGGGGTCACCAGAAATACCCAGTCCAACGAAGAAGGTTATTACGCCATGCCGCAGTTGCAGCCTGGCCAATATCAATTGACGGCCCAGAAGGAAGGCTTCAAACCGGTCACGCGAAGCGGCATCGTGCTGCAGGTCGGTGACCGCCTCACGTTGAATCTCCCGTTGGAAGTCGGTTCCGCCGCCGAGTCGGTGACGGTCACCGCTGAAACTCCTCTTCTCCGCACGGAAGACGCGCAGACCGGCATTGTCATCGACAACCGCCGCATCCAGCAACTTCCGCAATACAACCGCAACGCGCTGGCGTTCGCCCAGCTTGCCCCGAACGTGAACGGGTCGTCGGAACAGGGCAACTACGGGACCGACTTCCGCGTCAATGGCGGCCGCACGAATCAGACGGAGTATGTGATCGACGGCATCGCCGTCACCACCGGATACAAGCACGAGGTGCCTCCCTCGGTTCCGTCGATGGAGGCGGTTAGTGAGTTCAAAGTAGTCACCAATGGCTTGTCAGCCGAGATGGGGCGGCTCTCCGGCGGCGCTGTGTTGCTGGCGACCAAATCCGGCACAAACGAATTTCACGGCCAGGCCTACGAATACTTCAAGAACGACAAGTTGAATGCCAACTCGTGGACCGCCAACCGGTTCGGACGGCCGATAGGGGTCTTCCACGACAACGTCTACGGCGGCTCGTTCGGCGGCCCGATCTGGATCCCGAAACTGTACAAGGGCAGGGACAAGACCTTTTTCTTCCTAAACTACGAAGGCGTCCGGCACAGCGAGGGCAGCAACGTTGCGCTGGCCAGCGTGCCGACCACGCTCGAACGGCAAGGCGATTTCTCGCAGAGTCTGATCGACGCCGGCCAGAAAGTTCAACTCTACGACTGGACCACGGGTCGTGTCGAGGGAAGCCGTGTCACTCGCGACCCCTTCCCCGGCAACCGCGTCCCGCAGTCGCGGTTCGATTCCCTGGCCAAGATCTACATGAGTTACTACCCTGAGGCCAATCAGGCGCCTCGGCCCAACTCCACCAGCGATCAGAACTATGTCTATTCCTCGTCGCGCAAGTACAACAACGGGCGATGGACCGGACGCCTGGATCACAACTGGAACTCGAGCCACGGCACGCACGCCAGCGTGAACTATTTCAACTCGCTGAATACGGTTCCTCGGACGTTCTCCGCCCTCCAGGCAGTCTCCGTCACCGACATCACCGCGAAGATGCTCTCGATCCAGCATACGTGGACCGCAACGCCCACGACCCTCGTGAACTTCCGCGGCGGGATCGTCCGGCAGATACCCTTCGTCGGTAGCGAAGTCGATGCCGACAGCTCCAACTGGCCGCTGCAAGCGGAAGTCCTCAACCTGATTGGCACAACCAAGAACCGGACCCCGTCGATTGGCATTGACGGCGGCCCATCGACCCTCGGCGGAGGCCAGGTGAGCGACGAGCGCGACACCAGTTATCTCGGCGGCATTGACGTTCAGAAGATGTGGGGTAAGCACACGCTCAAGGTGGGCTACGAACAGCGGCGGTTCTACACCAACGCCATCAATGGTGGGTCCTTCGGCCTGTCATCGAATCGCATCACCACCGCGAGGGGGCCCGACTACCGGACGGAGAGTGGATCGCCCTTCGCCAGTTTCCTGATGGGCAACGTCATCTGGGGAACTGGCCAGCAGATCTCCGGTCCGGCTTCGCTCGAAACCTATCACGGTGCCTACATCCAGGACGATTTCAAACTGACTCCCAAACTGACCCTCAATTTCGGTTTGCGGTGGGACTACGAAACGCCCCGCACGGAGCGGTTTGACCGGCAGATTTTCTGGGATCGCAACTACAAGTGGGACTGGAAGGCCAACCCCGGCTGGAGTTGGTCCCAGGTGGAGCAGGAGATCGGCCGAAGTCTGGATCAGCCCGAATGGATGACCAAAGGGATTCCCGGCCGCGTGGCGGTGATGGGAACGCCCGAGTATCCGATGAGGACGATTCAACCCGATCAGAAGGACCACTTTGGCCCGCGAATCGGAGCGGCCTACCAGATACTTCCCCGCACCGTTGTACGCGCCAGCTATGGCATTATCTGGATGACCACAACCGGCAACTGGCACCTCAGCGCGGCCCGGTGGAATGTCGGCTACGGCGATTTCGCCCGGTTGGCCCAGGATGGCACGCCTGACGGCGGCTTGACTTACCCACTGACCTTCACTAGGCCGATGCCGGGCCGCGCCGGTTACGTGCCCGCTTCCCGCGATGTGATGGCCACGAACCTGTCCGTGATGGGTAACTGGTGGCTTTCGCAAACCAACGAATTCGGACCGGGCTACGAGCACGCCCTTCTCCTGTCCGTGCAGAGGGAACTCGGTTCCGGGCAGAACACCTGGGTCGTCGAAGGGGCCTTCAATGGCAACTTCGGCCGCAGCCTTCCCACGTGGATCGGCGACGGCGAGCATGTCCTCCCAGATGCGTACCGCAAGATCGGCCCGCTTGGAGCGAAACTGCTTCAGCCCGTGTCCAGCCCCTTCTTTGGCCAGATTCCGGCCGGCTCGTCACGCGGCGGAAAGGTGCTGGCGCTCGGCAACCTGTACCAGTTGAATCCGCTGTGGCAGCAGATCTCCACCACCGGGGATCCCGAAGGCACGTCCAACTACACCGCGGGCTATGTACAGGCGGAACACCGCTTCGGCCACGGCTTCGGCTTCCTGGCCAACTACACTTTTAGCAAGCTGATGGAAGACACGGGAAGCGTGGACCACTCGTCTCCAGGTTCGGGGCGATTCTACCAGGCCGGCCTGGGCCGATGGGACGTCTATACCGAAGCCAACAGCTACTCGCGGCATCGCGCCATTTTCAACTACAGCGTCGACCTGCCGTTTGGCCGCGGCAAGACGCTGCTCGGGAACCCGCAAACCGGCTCGGCGAAAGTCCTCGACAAGATCGTCGCGGGCTGGACTCTGGCCGGAACCACGACGATGCGCTCCGGTGTTCCGCTTCGGGTCCAGGGAACCAACGGCCTGTGGTGGAACGCAGGTCAGGCCAGCAACGGAGACTCCGAGCGGCCCGTGTTTGTCTCACCTCGCATTGCCTTCGACAACCAGGTGTCCGGGCACGCGTCGCTCGAAGGCGCGGCGGGCTTCACTCCTTACCTGAACGTCGCGTCCTTCCGGAGAGCGGAGGCCAGGTCGAACATTCTCGAAATCGGCGACACCGCATGGGTTTTGCCGGTACGGGGTCCGGGCTTCAGCCAGTGGGACCTGTCGCTGATGAAGAACATCGGCCTTGGATCCGAAAAGCGCTATCTTCAACTGCGCTTCGAAGCGCAGAACCTGCTCAATCACATGAATGCCGGGAACCCCGACATCAACATCACGTCACGCACGTTCGGCACCATAACCTCGCAGGCCGGTAGTTCCCGCGTGGCGATGATCGCCGCGAAGCTGTACTTCTAACTTGGCCGCTCATGTCTCGCCGCTCTCTCCACGAGGGCGGCGGGACCGCGGCGGCTCGCGTGCTTCCGCCTAGTCCGGATCGTTCCACTTCCGCGCCAACAGCGCCACCACCCCAAACGCCGATAGCAGCCAGGGCGTCGCCGGCTCCGGCACGACCACATTCAACTCGGTGGACGAAGTCAGGTCTTCGGCCCCCGGCGCCAGCACGTTCTCGAGGAAGATCAGACCCTCGTTCGGATCCTGCCGGTCCGATAGGATGCCAACGGTCACCGGGCCTGGAGACAACGCCAGAAACTGAAGCTAGGGATTGGCGGTGGACCGGACATAGCAGGCGGCCCACGCGCGATAGTCGTTATAGGTGATCTCGCCGTCGCCGTCGAGATCGTTGCGGCGTTCGACCGCTGAGACCGCCTTTCCCAGCGCGGCGCGCAGCAGGTTGTGGTCCAGCGCGTTGACCACACCGTCGACGTTCAGGTCACCACATGACCTCGCGTGAGCCGGCGCCATTCCGTACCGCCGATACCGGCCGCTTCTGCTGGATGGGTGGCATGCCCGCGGAAGGGGCCCGCCTGACGGATCATGTGGCTTTCTGGAAGGCCTGGTGGCAGGATCATCGCGCGGTAGTGATGGGTCAACGGTAGACCGGTCGTTGGCCACGCGAGCATGCCTTGCCGCGCGTCCTTACGGCCACAGCCGTCGTCAGCCCTTGAGCCGGTCCTCGTCGAATTCCTGCGCAACCCGCCGCCAACTCTCGTGCGACTTCAAGAAAGCGGCGACCAGGTCGGGATCAAAATGCTGTCCCCGCCCCTCCTCGATCAGGGCCATGGCTTGTTCGTG
>JBJXGR010000584.1:0-4129 GCA_046160045.1 Bryobacteraceae bacterium | reverse complement strand
CGATCCGCCTGACGCGCCGCATGCCCTTCGAGACCAACATCCGCCGCGTTCAGGATCTGTACTACGACGTGCTGCAGACGACGTATTCCGCGATGGAAGCGAAGGCGCATGAAGGAGAAGCGTCGGCCATCCAATGGCTGGCGCACTTCCGGGCGGCCGGAGAACTGCTAAGAGTCCGGACGCCGGCGCTGGCCGAGATGAGTTGAGCGGACTCGGGGACTATTCACGACGATGTCGTGCGCAAGCGAGTATCCTCTATACTGACCCTTAGACGGGGCTAGCGATGGACATCACATCCACGACTGTCGCTTTCGACAGAAGGCAGATCTATCGACCGTTTCTTGAGCGCCTGAGCCCTAGCGCGTCTCTCGCCGATCCCGTTGACCGCGAGTTGATTGTACTCCGTGAACACGATCCGCGTGACACAGGACAGCCTCCAATCCACATAGCGTTCGCAAACGCGGCGGAGCTCAATCGCGGCTCGCAGATGGTGCTTGTCGGCGGGATCGGTTCGGGGAAGACCACCGAGTTGCTGCTCACGCACAAGGCCTTGAGCCGCCACAGTGATGCAGTGAACATTTTCGTGGACCTGGCGGACTACACGGATCTCAACGAACTGAATACCGGTGCTCTCCTAGCAATTGCGGGCCTGCGGCTCTTTTCCAGCTATAAGGACACGCGCAGGAGACCGTCGGAGAATGTCAGGTCGGCACACGAGAAACTGCGCGAACTGGCTTTCGGCACGACGAAATACATGGATGAGCAGGATGACTACCAGGATGAGCCAGGTCCACACGGCGTCCCCGTAAAGATCCCCGGGTTGATGAAACTTAAGTTCCCAGCCGTGCGCAGGAAAGTAAGTCAGGTCAAGGAACTCTTGTCTTCCATAGCCGGTCCGCTGTTGGACGATGATGCACAAATCACTCTTCTGATAGACGGACTCGATCGTCTGATAAAGGCGGAACGATTCCGCGAGTACGCCGAACAGGACCTTCGGGCACTTAGGGGCACAAAGATCACGGCTATTGTCGTCGCCCCCTTGCTGCTTTGGTACGATGAGACGCGGTTTCTCCAGGACTACTTCGATCTCGTGAAGCACATACCGGCCGCAGCAGGCAATCCGCGCGATTCGGCGTTTCTACGGCAGATTCTGGAGCGCCGCGGCGCACTCGACTTGATGGATCGGCCCGAAGTCGCTTCTATAGCGAAATACTCAGGTGGAGTCCTGCGCGATTTGTTGACTCTAGCGCGTTCGGCCGCCGAATATGCTTATCGCGATGATCAAGACCGCATTGGCCGGGAACACGTACGCGCGGCCATCAGACAGCTCGGAAACCGCTATCTTGTTGGCTTAGGCAAAAGTCACAAGCGCCTATTGACGCAGCTTGCGAAGAACGACGAGTTTCCCATCGAAACCTCCACGGCCCGGGAACTGCTAGTGAACCGGCAGGTGCTCGAGTATTTCAGCCGTGGACGCGAGTATTTCGCCATTCATCCCGCGCTTACCAAGGTCCTGCCTGAATGATCGAATTCCTGGAAACAACGCCTTTCCGGCTCGTCAGACGGCTCGCTGCCGTTGGGCTCGACACTCCATCGGCATATTTGTTTCTCTGTGACGAGTCTGCCATCGATGGGGTGCGCGCCGACTTGGCGGCCGAGGTACAGGTTCAGCTAGGATTCACACTCCGGATGCTGATAGGCTCGGAGATGCGACCGGCAGAACTTGCGGAAGTTCTCGCACCAGAGCCCGCCTGGCCTGTTGTTCTCGTAACCTTGGATCGTCGGCTTCCCAAGCTGATCGAGGCGCTCGACCTCAATGTGGTGGTGCTCACGACAGCCGGCGCGGTGCTTTTGCTCGCTGACCAAGAGATAGGTGAATGGGCGTTGATGTCTGCCCCCAACCTACGCAATCGCCTTACGGATGTTTTGAAAGTCGGCCTTGGGGAGGCGGCGCGAGGGTCTGAGCATTGAAAACGGGCTCTGAGCAGGAATCTGTAAGGATGCGCAACTGGTGGGGGGACGAAGCGCTGCGCTACCCTCAGTAGGTTGAAAGAAAACGACTTCACCAAGATCCTGGATTGGCCCGGCTATCGGGTCTACCAGCATGAGATCAACGAACAAGACAAGACCCTACGGCTGTGGGTGCGTCGCAAACGGGGCAACCGGTGGCTGGAGTGCTCCGGGTGCGGGCGGAAGTTCCTCGACTCCCACGACTGCCGGGAGCGGGAGGTGCGAGACCTGCCGTGGGGGGAGTTCCGGGCATCGGTGGTCGTGGAGGTATACCGTGTGCGGTGCCCGGACTGCGGGGTGAAGGTGGAGAAGATCCGGCAGTTGCGCAGCAAAGCCCCGTACAGCAAACGCTTCGAAGAAGATGTGGGCAAGGCGTGTGAAAGCGCGGCGGCGCGGCAGGTTGTAACGGCGGATGGGATTGGCCGAGAGCACCGTGCGGGCGATCGACCTGCGGTATCTGGAGCGGTGGGAGGCGAGCCGGCGCAAGCCGCCGCTGCGGCAGATGGGGGTGGATGAACTCTACAAAGGGAAGAAGGACAAGTTTCTGACGGTGGTGAGCAATCTGGAGACCGCGGAGCCTCTGTGGTTTGGGAAGGACCGGAAGCAGGAGACGCTGGACGAGTTCTTTCGCACCCAGTTGAGGAGCCGGCAACGCAAGCGGATCGAAGCGGCGTGCGTGGACATGTGGGAACCATTTCGGCTGAGCATCCAGAGGTGGGCGCCGCAGTGCCAGATCGTGTACGACAAGTTCCACGTCATCCAGCACGCCAACGACGCCGTGGACGAAGTGCGGCGGGCGGAGTTTTTTCGCAAGGGGAAGAAGATGCGGGAACTGGTCAAGGGGAAGAAATGGTTGCTGCTGAGCCGGTGGAAGAATCTGACCACGAACCAGCGCGGCGACATGAACCGGCTGTTCCAATTGAACCGGCGGCTGTTCAAAGCGTACCTGCTCAAAGAGAGTTTGGAAAGGCTGTGGGACTACCACTACGAGGGTGCGATGCTCAACTACCTACAGAAGTGGCTCGATGAACTGCGGTGGCAGCGGTTACCCTCGTTTCAAAAGCTTGGCCACATGCTGCTGAAGCACCTGGAAGGGATTGTCAACTACTGCCGAACGAAGGTGCGCTTCGGCGTCGTGGAGGCGATCAACGGCAACATTCGCATGCTGATCAACCGCGGCCGCGGCTACAAGAACCTGCGCTCTCTGCTGCTGAAAGCCAAGCGCATGGCAGTCACCAACACCGAATACGTCGCTTTTCACAAGATCAGGAAAGCCGCGTAGAATTGCAGTTCTTACGAATTCTCGCTCAGAGCCGACAAAACGCACTGCTGAGGCTGGCCCGAATGCATGAGGCACGGACCAGAAATTTTCTTGCGGATGTACTGCTGGAGCCACCCGATTTGGTGCGACGGCAGATTCGAACATATCTCTCTCGACAGGTTGACCTGCGCCGGATGAAGCGTCCGGACGAAAAGATCCCTCAACTGACAACGGTCCAAGCCGGCCTCAATGAGCTGAAGTGTCCGGCAGCCGAGTTCTTGTCCGGTGCCCGGCTTGAATTTGATATTCAACTTGAAGAGCAACAGGGTAACTGGCGCGTGAAGCGGTTCCGATTTCATCTCTTCCTACCCCAGAAGCGCAAAGTGGACATGGTTCGAGTTCATCTAAATGCTGACGAGTGGCACGCCCCATTAGTGGTTCCCCGCTGCCACATGCATGTCGGTTCAAGTAACGCCCACATTCCCTTCCCCGTGATGGACCCACGCCTGATTGTGCATCTCTTCTGCGAACAGGTTGAACCCGACTTCGGCGCCTGACTCCCAGGAGAACGGTCAGAATCACGCAAGTAGATACCCTGGGGAGCGCAGGTCGGTTCCTTGGGCGCCTGGAGGCTTGACTATGGCTATCGGACCTCGAACACGGAAAAGGCCAACCCCAGGGACCGCCGGTCCTCGGGCGGGGAGAACGTGCGGTCCACCTCCAGCACAATCTCAATCGAGGCGCGCCCGGCCAGTTCCGCCGGCAGCGCGTAGTCGAACTGAAATTGCCCGTCCCTGGGTCCGACGCTGTGGCGCTGCAGTGGCCTGCCCTCAACGGCCGCCCGGAGTTCCACCGGCC
>JBJXGR010000583.1:0-4380 GCA_046160045.1 Bryobacteraceae bacterium | reverse complement strand
TCGCGCCGGGAAGCGCAACGGCTGGCCCTGGCCATTCAGTTGGCGTATCTCGTGATCCCTCCACTGGGCGTTGGCCCCCGTGGACAGTAGACAACAGATGGCCGTGATCCAAACCGGTCTTCCGGCGTTTCCCATGCGATCCCCTCTACGCGGCACTCCCTTTTTATCAAAAACGACTTGGGCTAAACGTTTAGGCTGTCCGAAAGCGGTCAACTCCTGGATCATGGCGCATCCGGAAGTTGGCCGTCAAACGAGCGTCGGCCAATCTCAACTTCCGGATAGCCGACCATCTGGAAGCTATCGGTAGACACTGCGCCGTCAGCGGGGAGCTATCATCGGAGGGGCGTCCGGACCAGTGTCCGAATTGAGGAAGGTTGCCGGCGACCGGTACAAGCTGTAACCCTGGATGCTCTTCAAAGAAAGTGTCTTCCATCGACCGCAAAGCCGGCCGCCGAGCCTTCGGGAGTAACCCAGGTGGCTATCATGTCGCACGACCAGCCTATCCCGATTGGGTGTTTGAAATTCTATGCGAGCGGTGCGGTCTCGCGCCAGGTCAGCTGCATTCGAGATCGGGCCGGGAACGGGAATGGCGACTCGTCGATTACTCGAACTGGGCGCCAATCCCTTGGTTGCTGTCGAGCCCGATGATCGCCTCGCAGGTTTCCTACGGGAGACCATAGCGGACGAGGCACTCACAGTTGTCGTCTCAACGTTTGAGGACGTTGTGTTGCCCGAGGCTAGCTTCGATCTCGGTCTCAGCGCCACTGCTTTCCACTGGCTGGATGAGGACCCGGCCCTGACAAAAGTGGCCAAGCTGCTCCGGTCGGGCGGCTGGTGGGCAATGGTCTGGAACATATTCCACGACCGAAATCGCCCCGATCTTTTCCACGAAGCAACGAAGGTTCTGCTCAACGGTCCTCCGAGCCCCTCGGCAGGTGCAGGCGATATGCCGTTCGGTCTCGATGCCGAAGCTCGGCTGGCCGCGCTGGAACGGACCCATGCATTCGACACCGTTGATCACAAAACCAGCGCATGGTCACTGATCCTCGACCCTGACCAAACCGTCGCCCTCTATGCGACCTATTCCAATATCGACGTCCGTCCAGATCGTGAGGCCGTTCTTGCCGAGGTGCGTCGCATTGCACGCGACGAGTTCCACGGCCGCGTGATCCGTAATATGGTCACGAGCCTGTACGTTGCGCGACGTCGGTCTTGATCCCTCACCTAATCAGCGATTGCCACCAACGGGCAGCACCAGGATACAGTTCCCGAACGAACCTGTGTAGTCGCCTAGTGTTTACCGATCCCCAGCGGGGTGTGCTGGCGATAGCGCCTGTTTTACGGCGTACTCGGAAGTTAAGACTGAAGGAAGTGAACCCGCACTCCGACACTGAACGCGGAGTTCCCTGGTAACGGGCCGCCCGAATAGGAAGGCCCGTCACCCAGATTGCGTCAGTAACTGAGATCGGGACGATGCCGGCGGACAATGGTGTCCGTCAAGACTCGGAGCCCGATCGCTTTGCTCTGCAACTTGGTGTAGGCGTCCTCGCCCAGGATCTTGCGGAGCGGCGGACCACCTTCGAGAGCCGCGAAGTTCTCATATTGGGTCACGATCACGACCTCTCCTGCGGCCGGTGCGCCGAGCCCGCGCCGGGAGAATGACATCGCTACGCCAGCTTTCTTGTAGTGGGGTAGGACCTCGGTCTTAATGTAGTTCTCATATTCGGCGGTCTTGCCGGGGGTGACGCGATAGCGCGAGTAGACGCGGATGGGGAGAGTCCTATCGGTAGGAGCAGGGTTGCTCAGCGAGCCGACGACGGTCGCCAGATAGTTTCGGGAAACAAACGTGCACTTGCGGAGTTTGGCATTGAGCCGTGCGCCACCTTCTTTGCCGAGGGCACGATCGAGGACCGGCGGGAGATCGAGCATAGACATCTTCTCGAGTGGCGTCACAAACTGGAATTCGGGACTGTTGCCGAGCGCGGTTTGCATGGCCGTGACCGAAGGAATACCGGCCTTCTTGAGAGCCGGCAACACTTCGTTCTTGACCAGATCTGTCCATTCATCCAACATGTCAGGCTTGACGGAGACCAACAGGACGCTGATGGTCCGGTCGGGCGATGGTTGCTGCGCCACAGCCACTGGCTGAAGTGCAAGCATGGACATGGCCACCAGAATGGTCCTGAGAATACGAGGTCTGTGCATGGATCGTGCCTCCTCTGAACGCAGGAATCGTGGTTGTTTTGCTATCCCAGCGCTGGCGCGCAGTATAACACGGGATTTGCCGGCATGCCGTTCCTTGCTGCTCTTCCTCCTCCCTCAATCCTCCTGCTCCCACTTTCGGCCGCCTCCCCGCCGAGAGTCCAGA
Source organism: Bryobacteraceae bacterium (assembly GCA_046160045.1). Taxonomy (GTDB): domain Bacteria; phylum Acidobacteriota; class Terriglobia; order Bryobacterales; family Bryobacteraceae; genus CAZGUX01. Next base: position 2,012 of record JBJXGR010000583.1, on the reverse strand, counting down.
TTCCGCACCATGCTCCCGTACATAACGGCGCATCAGATGATTCTCCACCAGCAGAGCCAACGGCGGATCTTGCGAGAGCCGCACGTTGACATCCCGGTGCTTAGGGATTGGATCCGTTCTCACGGCGCATCCGTACACTACCGGAAGCCTGCGATCCTGCTCAAAGTAGTGGAAGGGTAGCTGACAACCCTGGAGTTGGACGGCCGACATTGGGAACCCAAGGATGCGTTTCCTCGGGCGGGGTGTGGTTTGGCAGACGGAACCCCGATAGTTGCGAAATCAACTACTAAGCGGACTTGGCGGGAAGTGGCGTATTCCAAATGCCGCGATGCAGCTTCCAGGAGCCATCGGGCCCTTGTTTGAACAGCGTGACTTCTGTGAGCCGCCATTCAACCCGCTCTCCACCGGCCTTCGGTATCAGCGTGGCCATCGCGGAGAATCGGACGTAAGCCCAGGCCCCGAGGATTTCAATTTCGTCGGGTGTGAAAGCGGTCTTCACGATGAACTGGTCAGCAAGGTTCTGGTGCCACGCCCGCAGGGCTTCCCTGCCAGCGAGCATTGGCTCGTTTGGCGGCATGGCGATGACGTCATCGGTCCACCACGACGCGAGCCGAGAAAAGTCCTCAGCGTTAACTAGGGCAGCATACTCATCGAGTATGTTCTTGAACAGTGCGAGGTCCTCAGCTCTGCTCATAGGATTCCCTCCTGGCGATATTATGCGGCCGAAGAGTGACGTGTGCGAGGCTGTTGTGCGCCTCCGGAGTCGGCAAGGCAGACGGGTGTTAGCGCTCGGGTTTGACGCTGATGGAACCCTGCTGCGCGCGCCTTCCGTTCGTCGTGTTCGCCGTTTGACTCCTCTTGTCCTGGACGGCGTAACCGGAAGTTGGCCGCGCTGGTGGCGGCGGCGCCCAATGTGGCGGCGGCGCCCAATAATGTTGCCGGGCGAATCGGAAGCGGCACTGCGGGGACGCAACCATACTGAGGGATAGTCCGTTGGGCTCATCGAGACGATGAACGGAGCGCGGCGGCCTCGCTTCCGCGCTCTTCAAAGAGACCACATCGGATCGGTAGACCTTCATGCCTTGAAAATCCCCACCCGCAGGGCAGAATGCTCAGCGGAGAGCGCCCTCTCTTCTAATTCAGGCTGAACCAACACAATCGCGATCTCAACAAGAGTTTTCGCCTGAGCTTGGGCGGCACTATCATTTCACAGCCGCATAGACGCTAACTTAAGAACATGCGGGCCGATTTGTGGCGCAAACACTCGTGTCTGGCGGGTGGAAGAACGGCTCCGAGCCGCAGTTGGTGGGGCTTTCGAAAACTCGCCGCCTGTGTCAAGCCGGAAGCAGAAGCGTCGAGACGAGTCTCGACGCCGCAGACACGAGTGTCTGCGCCACAATGTTTGGCCAGCCGCGGGCAGCTATGTTAGCGAATGTTAGCGCTTATGTTGACGCGGGTTTCTCACGCGGCCATCACAATAACCTGACCAGGGCGTCGAGCGCGCGGCCTGCTGCGGATGACGATTTCAATGTCCTGGTGCAGCAAATGTAAGAAACCGCATCAATCGCTCCACGGAGAAGCCGTCCAGCCGGTATTTTCACTAACGAAGCTCCGCTTTGTGACGCGCTACTGCCCGGTCGATATCTACAGAGTTAATATTACAGACCTATCCCAAAGAGGTGCAGTCGCCGAAACAAATGCCGACGGTGCTTTCGTGCTAGCGGTGGGAACCCCGGGGGCACCTCGACAGACGAGGGAGGCGAAGAGTAGAATGCCTGTATGTCGCGTCAATCCGTTCGAATCACCTTTCTTGTTCCGCTAATCTTGTTGGCTTCCGGGCAGATCAGCCACGCGCGAGTCTGCGGCAACCACGATTTTAGCGGCATCTACGGAACACTAGCCGACGGTAACCTGGTGACTCCGCCGATTCCGTCCCTGGCTGGACCCTTCGCCCGCATGGGCCGCGGCGTCGCGGACGGCAGGGGCAACTTCTTCGCACAAACCGTAGACAG
>JBJXGR010000582.1:0-26949 GCA_046160045.1 Bryobacteraceae bacterium | reverse complement strand
TCTCGCCCATAGTCCCGCCCACGAATCCCTTCTGGCCGGGGAACGCCGGCGTCGCCCCTTTACGTACCACCCACAGATCTTTGCCGTTGTGGCTCTCTCGCCACGCGAAGTTGTGGTGGTTATGGACAGAATCCAGCACCCGCGCGCCGAGGATCCTGACGACGCGATCGCACACCCAGTCCCGGCCGGCGTACGCATACCTGCCGGCGAGGTTCATGGCAGCCATGTAGTCCTGCCCTTCCTGGGTCCGGGAGTCGAGCGCCACCGGAGCGGAGTCCATATCGTCTTTTGCGCCGGCGCGGTTCAGAAAGCGAGTGGCGATCTTGTGGCCGAATCCGCGGGAGCCGAAGTGCACCCCAACCCAGATCCGGCCGATCTCGTCTTCGAAGATATCCACGTAGTGGTTGCCGCTGCCGACGGTCCCGAGTTGCGCCCGTGCCAGGTCGCGCAGCGAGGTCAGCTTCCATGCCGCGCTGTTCGCACCCTGCGTAATCTGCCAGGCTGGGTCGTTATTGTCATCGAAGAGCTCGTGATCGACCGACTCCTTGTTCTTGCGGGCCAGGCCGAAGCTGATGGTCGTCCAGACGTCATCCATAATCCGGGCAATGTTGGCCCGTACGTCGGCGCGATCGGCGTCGGTGAGCACGGCTTTGTTGCCGCAGCCGATGTCGTAGCCGACACCGGACGGGCTGACGAGGGTCTCGTGCGCGATAACGCCGCCGATCGGCACACCGTAGCCTTTGTGGTGGTCGGCCATCATCGCCGCCTGGCCGAAGATGTAGTAGCAGGTCTTGATCTGCTTCAGCGCCCCGTCGTCGACCGGCGCTCCCCATACCGGAATGTTGTCGATGATCTCCATCGCTTCGTCTCCTTGGTGGAACCTGTGGGGATCGAACCCACCTCGTCCTGATTAAAAGTCAGGTGCCTCTCCGTTTCGGCATAGGTTCCGAACTGGTGCCGGGGTAGAGGATCGAACTCTACTGATCTTCTTTGTAGGAGAAGCGCCGTCGCCAGACGACAACCCCGGCTTGGTCCCCGCCCCTGGTGTCGATCCAGGATCCAGGCAGCAGTCCGCTGCGACCGCGTACAAAGCGGCTTGAGGCGCCAGCCTCCCGGCGGGGATACGATATGGCTCTGGGGGCAGGACTCGAACCTGCACATCTCCTGGTTAACAGCCAGGCGCATTGCCAATTTTGCTACCCCAGAATGACCTGGTGGGCCATCACAGACTCGAACTGTGCTCTCTCGATTAAGAGTCGAGTGCTTCGCCGCCAAAGCTTATAGCCCGAAAACTGGTAGGGGCGGCGGGTCACGATCCCGCATCCGCTGATTGAAAGCCAGCGATCCTTGCCAATTAGACGACACCCCCGTGGTCGGGCCGCCGAGGGTTGAACTCGCATCCTCCGGGTGAGGACCAGAGACCCTGCCGTCAGACGGCGACCTCAAGAAAATGGCGCGGTGTGCGGGAATCGAACCCGCATCGTCTTGATCGACAATCAAGTGCCTCACCAGTCGGCCTACACCGCGAAATGGTCGACCAGTGGGGATTCCAACCCCAATTTCAGCGTTCGGAGCGCTGTGTCCTGTGCGATTGGACGACCGGCCGAGAAACCTGGTACGGGTATGAGGAGTCGAACCTCAATCTGAACGTTCGTAGCGTTCTATCCTGTCCATTGAACGATACCCGCAAGAAACTGGCTGGCCGCCCAGGCTTCGAACCTGGAACCTCCGCGTTCAGAGCGCGGCGCGCCGCCAATTGCGCCAGCGGCCAGTGGCAGGGGGTGAGCGAATCGAACGCCCGAAGCCAGCTTCAAAGACTGGCGGCTTTCCACTAACCGAACCCCCTTCTTCAAATGGGGTGACCGGAGAGAATTGAACTCTCGTAGTTGGAGCCACAATCCAACGCCTAAGCCACTCGGCCACGGTCACATCTGGTGCCTGCGGGAGCGCTCGAATCTCCGTATCCGGCTTTTCAGACCGGTGCTAGTCCATCTCAGCTACACAGGCGAATCTGGTGGAGACGGAGAGAATCGAACTCTCATCGGCTGGGTGCAGACCAGCAGTCCTCCCGTTGAACGACGTCCCCATGGTTGCGGAGGTGGGAATCGAACCCACCTAATGGCGGCTTATGAGACCGCCGTGTGCTCCAGCTCATCTTCTCCGCATCAAACTGGTCCGGGAAGTCAGGATCGAACTGACGGCCTCTCGAAAAACTACTTCGACATGGAGCGAGTAACCGGATTCGAACCGGTGTCCGGACCATGGCAAGGTCCAATCCTAGCCGCTAGACGATACCCGCCTGGAGCGAGCGGAGAGAATCGAACTCTCTTGGCCTGCTTGGAAGGCAGGAACTCAGCCAATAAGTCACACTCGCTTGAAATACACATCCTTACGATTCAATTGTCAAAGAACACACTTCGACGGCAGCGCGTGGACGGTTAGATCCTTACAGCCCTAACGCGCACTTACCCGATCTTTCGGCCGTCAAGAAACACTGGTCGGGCACCCCGGATTCGAACCGGGAGTCTCATGACCCCAAATCATGCGGGTTAAGCCGTTCCCCAAGTGCCCGTGGAAAAAGCCCGGTAAAAAGCGAAAGGGCCGATCTTTCGATCGGCCCCGTAGTGAGAACACCAAGTACTATCTCATACGGGGCTATGGACCTTCACGCGCATTAAGTGTATCGACGCACGCTGGTTTGGTGGCCTGCGGCATGGTCCCGAAATGGATAGTTTGTATCACGCAGTTTATATAGTAATGAAGAGATCGGAAAAAATCAAGAACTTTAATATGGTGGCGGAGGGCGGAGGAGTCGAACCCCCATCCGGGGCCTTTCCCGGAGCGCTGGTTTTCGGGACCAGAAAGCGTTGCCGTCGCTTCGCGCCCTCCGATGGAGTGAGAGCCGGGACTCGAACCCGGTAAGAACTGTTTTGCAGACAGTCGCCTCGACCGCTTCGGCATCTCCCACATGGCACACCCGCGAGGAATTGAACCTCGAATCGCAGTTTTGGAGGCTGCTACCGTCACCGTCCGGTCGGGTGCGTGGTACTCCCGGCAGGAGTCGAACCTGCATGTTGACGCTCGTTTTGAGCGAGCCGGGTCTACCGATTCCGCCACGGGAGTAGAACTGGTGGGCCGGGGGAGACTCGAACTCCCATGCAGTAGGCGCCTCGTCCTGAGCAAGGTGTGTCTGCCAATTCCACCACCGGCCCGTGTCCAGGGCGGGCCTCGAACCCGCAAAAACTGCGGCTCTCAACCGCAGGCGTCTGCCGATTGCGCCACCTGGACATCCTGGTGCGCGCGGTAGGACTGGAACCTACGTAGCCATGGAGGCAACCGGGCTACGACCGGTCAGTTTTGCCACTCACTCACTCACTCACTCACACGCGCGCGTAAAGTCGAATTGTCAAAGAGCTTGGCGGAGAGCCGGGGACTCGAACCCCGATGTGCCGAGGCGACGGAATCTTAGCAGGATTCTGGGCTACCGATTGCCCATGCTCTCCGCAGCGCTAAGAAGCCGCGACTAATACCAAAGCAAAGATGATAGGGATAAACTGGACAGGCGGGTACAACTTAGCGAGTTGTAGAGTCGCTTCGTTGCGGTGTCCATGACTCAAGAATAGCACTTTCGGAGTTATTGTGTCTAGAGTATTTGGAGCCTCTCTTTTTAATTGTTAAAAGGAAAGTTGCGAGCGAGCCGGGAGCCGAACGGCGTCCTGCTGGATGACGCAGCCCCCGCCCGGCAGGCGACGGCTGAGCGGGCTAAAGTGACGAGCCTGAAGAGCGCAGCCTTTTTGGCCGACGCGATCGGCACGGAGGGCCGTTCACGCCGGGCGCAACTTTATTTGTCTTGATTGTTGAACCACTTGCAAGTCGCCGCGTCTTCAAGTCCGAGAACTCCTGGATATCCTGAAATAAGAGGTATGTTGCCGTGGCCGAATGCTCCCGCGGACGATTTTTTCCGTGTAGTTTCGTGTAGTTTTCTCCAACCTGTTGAAAGCGCACGTCTTCAGGCGCTGTGCAAGCCCGCAAAACTACACGAAACTACACAAAACTACACAAAACTACAGTTTTGTGCACGGATATCTACAGATTCTGTAGCGCTACCCATCCGCTGCCTGTCGTCCTGCAGGCAGAGACGCCCGCCCTCGACTCGATCGAAGCCGGACGGTTTATCTCCCGGGCTGGGCGACACCCGGAGCCTCCCGCGCACCCCGGCTGTCGACAGATTGTGATACAAGAGAAGGAACGATACTTCGCTTCGGGAAGGAGCTAACCAATACCATGCTCAGAGTTGCATTTCTGCTAGTCCTCCTCCCAGTGTTTCTGCTGGGACAAGCAACGGAAGGAACGATCCTTGGCACGATCACCGATCCCACTGGCGCGGTGATGCCGAACACCACAGTCCAGGTACTCAACACGGGTACCGGTGTGACCCGGACTGCCGCCACCGACGCTTCCGGCGAATTTGTGGTCACGAATCTCCCCCTGGGTACCTACCAGGTCTCCGCGGAGATGAAGGGTTTCAAGAAGGCCGTGCATCCGCCGGTGCCGATCACCGTCAAGGCGCGCGTTCGTGTCGACATGACGCTGGAGGTCGGTGAGGCCAGCCAGAGCATTGAAGTCTCCGGCGCCACCGCGCTGATCAAGACCGATACGGCGGAAGTCGGCGGCGTGGTTTCGCGCCAGGTGCTGCAGGATGTGCCGATCTTCGGGCGGAACTTCCTGGCCTTGGCGGCACTGGTGCCAGGCACCACCAACGGCCCCCAAAACAGCCGGCAGCGGGATTTCTCCGGCGCCTCGGTCACCATCGGCGGCGCGTCCGCCGAAGCCAACAACTTCATCATCGACGGCATCTCAAACAATATGGAGTTCTCGGGCGCCCTCGCCGTCGTTCCTCCGATCGACGCCATCCAGGAGTTCGCCATCCAGACCAGCCAGTATTCGGCCGAATTCGGCCGCTCCGGCGGTGGAGTTGTCAACGTTGCCATTAAGTCCGGCACCAATGACTGGCATGGGTTCGGATACGACTACTTCCGCAACGACAAACTGGATGCCCGCCCCTACGATTTCACCGGGACCAATCCGAGGAAGACGCCGCTGCGCCGTAATCAGTTCGGCGGCGGTCTGGGACTGCCTGTGATCAAGAACAAGCTGTTCGCCTTCGGCAACTATGAAGGCATCCGCAACCCGGCCAGCGCGAACAACTACTACATCATGCCCAACGCGGCTGAGAAGCGAGGCGACTTCAGCACGTCCAGCATTATCTACTCCGACCCGGCAAGCCTTCTCCCGGCCGACGCCGCCGCTCCGCTGGGCCGCCGCGCGCCGCTGCCGAACAACTCCGTGCCCGCTTCGCGGATCGACGCCATGTCGACGCGCCTGCTCAGCTTCTTCCCGGCGCCCAACTTCGTTGATCCGAACCCCAATGTCCGGAACAACTATCTGGCCACGGAGAAGTTCAACGACTATGTGAACGCCTTCAATATCAAAGGCGACTACAACTTTGACGCGTCGAACACGTTCACCGGGCGCGTCTCGCAGCAGCGCGGCGGCCGCCGGCGTTCCTTCTGGATGCCGGAGGATCGCCTTGGCGCATTCTCCAGTTCCGATGGCACCAACGTCGGCGGAACGTTCACCCACGTCTTCAGCCCCAAGCTGGTCAATGAATTCCGGTTTGGCTACAACTACCTGAAGTACGGCAACGAGATGCTGAACAACCAGAACATCATGGACGAGTTCAACATCCCCAACTGGAACACCGTCTCGTTCGCCAAGGGCTTCCCGTCGTTCAGCGTTCGCAACTACACAGGCACGTCGATCACCCGCCCTATCGCCAGCGTGCCCACGCCGTTCTTCCTGGTGGAGCACTCCTACCAGTTCATGGACAACGTGAGCTGGCACCTGCGGAAGCACACCATCAAGTTCGGTTTCGAGATGGACCACATCAGCAACGACCGGTTTCAAGGGCGCAACGGAGGGGGCAGCCTGAGCTACGATGGCACCTATTCGACCCCGGTCGTTGGAGCGGCACTGGAGCCGCTGCGGGTCGGCATGACGGACGCGCTACTGGGTCAGGCGCGGGCCTTCTCCACCAACTATCAGTTCGACGGCGTTCTGATCCGCTCCAACCGCGCCGCCTGGTTCCTCCAGGACGACTTCCGCGTGACTCAGAAGCTGACCCTGAACCTGGGGGTCCGGTGGGACTACTTCGGTCCGTGGTCGGAAGTGAAGGACCGGCTGGGCAACTTCGATCTCCGCACCGGGGAGCGCATGCTGCCCGAGAGCACCCGGGCCTTAGTGAGGGATCAGTTGAAGATTCCCAACGGCGACCTGCCGGCCGGGTGGCGCTACACCACCCTCGACCGCATCATCCCCAGGAAGAACTGGAAGAACTTCTCGCCGCGGTTCGGCTTCGCCTACAACCTGAACAGCAAGGTCGTCTTCCGGGGCGGCTACGGCCTGTTCTACGGCGTCACCGTGTCGAACAATTACAACAACGCGGGGACCGAAGGCAGCCCATTTTTCTTCGACTTCGGGCTGCCGTCGGAGCTGGACCGGTCGATCATCCCGCGGCAAGGCTTCCCGGCAGGCGGCGCGGTGGGCGCCTTGGGCGCGCGCACGTTTGGCGCCTACTACGGCCCGCTGGAGCGCCACGATCCGTACACGCAGAAGTGGAACTTCAACATCCAGTTGAATCCGCTGAAGAAGACGGCCATCGAAGTCGGCTACTCCGGGCAGCGAGCCCTTGCGTTCCCCACCCTCGCACCGGGCAACACCCCGGCGCCGGCGGCGGGTACGTTGCAGGATCGCCGCCCCTATCCCAACGTGGGTTTCTTCTGGCAGTTCCTGCCGATCAGCGACTCGAACTACAACGGTCTCGAGATCACCTTCAAACAGCAGGAATTCCACGGAATGACGATTCAGAGTGCGTTCACGTTCTCGAAGTCGCTGGGCTACTCCACCGGCACCGACGGCACGCTTAGCGACATCGCCAACTTCCGCTACGACTACGGTCCGTCAAACTATGATTACCGCAAGCGCTGGGTCATTGCGTATATTTATCGGGTCCCGGTGCCGCAAAGCTGGTCCGCCCCGCTGAAAGCGGTGCTCGGGGGATGGGAGAGTTCGAGCCTGATCACCTTGCAGGGCGGCTTTCCGTTCTCGGTCGGTGTCAGCGGGCCCACGTTGAACAATGGGGCCGGCACCAATCGCGCCAACGTGATCAGCAATCCCAACCTGGGGAGCAATGCCACCCGCGAGCGCTGGTTTGACACGAGCGCCTTCACCGCTCCGCCCAACTTCGTATGGGGCGCGCAGGGCAAGAACATCCTCCGGACTCCGGGCCTGGCCCAGGTCGACTTCTCCTTCCAGAAGGCGATCCGGGTCAAGGAAACCAGGCGGTTCACCATTCGCATGGAATCGCAGAACCTGTTCAACCGTGTCCAACTCGGCGCTCCGGCGGCAACCTTAGGCGCTGTGAATTTCGGGGTTATCCGAGGTTTGCAGGCCCCGTCGGATGGAACCGCGGCGAGCCGCTCGCAGAGAGGGATTCAACTGGTAGCGCGCTTCGATTTCTAGAGCGCGCTCCCTTCTAAGAATTGCCAGGGGCCGCATGAACTGCGGCCCCTTTTTTGACAAGGTCCTACGACGGGTCAATCACCGCCTCGATGAGCTCCAACCGGCGTTTGGGCGTCTCGCCATCCACCTCTTCCTTCTCGAACGCATCCAGGACTTCCAGCCCTTCCGTGATGCGGCCGAAGGCGGAGTACTTGCCGTCCAGATGCGGGGCCGCTCCGAGCATGAGAAAGAACGATGTGTCGGCGGAGTCCGGGTCGTCCGTCCGCGCCATCGACACGATTCCGCGAACGTGCTGCACGTCCGTGCGAAACTCGCCCTTTAGCTTCCGCACCCAACGATCCGCCGGGTGAGCGGCGCTGCCGGGCCGCGTGTTGCCCATACCGCCCTGCACGACGAAGTCTTTCGATACGCGATGAAACGACGTGCCGTTGAACCATCCGGTCGCGGTGAGCTTCAGGAAATTGCGGACGTGGTTGGGCGCCCAGTCGGGCTCCATCCGGATCCTGATCGCGCCGACAGTCGTCTTCAGGGTCACGGTCTTGCGCATCCGATCGACCGTCTCGGTCAGGAAGGGCTCTACCTTCTTCGGCTCGATCGTGACTTTGCGGATGCGGACGGGCTTGTCGGTGAAACCGTTCTCGCCCGCCGGAACCTGCGAGATCTTCTCGACGACATCCATGCCCTCGGTGACGCGGCCGAAGGCGGAAAACTGGCCGTCCAGAGGAGGCTGTGGGAAGACACACACAAAGAACTGGCTGCCGTCGCTATCCGGCTTGTTCGGGATGCGCACCGTGGAGACAACGCCGCGTTCGTGCTTCAGGTCGCTCGTCTCGCCGGGGAGCAGATTCAGACCCCCGGTTCCCCACAGGTTCTTCGGCGTCTTGGGATTCTTGAGAAGCGGGTCACCGCCTTGGATAATCCCGTTCGCGATCACTCGATGGAACGCGCTGCCATCGTAGTAGCCCTGGCGGGCGAGCTTGAGAAACTGCTCGACGTGCTTCGGCGCCTTCTCGGGCGCGAACTCGAAACGGAACGATCCGAGGTCGGTCTCCACCAGCGCTTCTACTTCGGCGGGGCCTTGGGGCAGCGCGGGCGCGCTGAACAAACAGGAAAGAGCCACGATCGAAAGCCGCAGTCGCATTTGTCCTTATCGTACGCAAGCCGGACCGGCGAGATCTACACTGGTCTTGTGGCCGGCCAGAGGAGGCGGTGATGGAACTGCGAAGAAGAGACTTGCTGCGGTTGGCAGCCGGTGGCGCGTTTACACCTGTCCACGCCCAGGCCAAGCGAAAGCCGAACTTTCTGATCATCCTCGCCGACGACATGGGCTACTCGGACGCGGGTTGCTACGGAGGGGAAATTGACACGCCGAATATCGACGGGCTGGCGGCGCGGGGGATCCGATTCACCCAAGGCTACTCCACGGCGCGCTGCGGTCCCTCGCGCAGTTGCATTCTCACAGGCCAGTACGCTCAGCAGACCGCGTGCGACGTGATGACCCCAGGCAACATTCCCGCCTGGACGCGCTTTCTGCCGCAGTATCTGAAGCCTCTTGGCTATCGCTCGTACCATTCCGGGAAGTGGCACATCCGCTTCCGCCCCGTAGCGGGCGCCGGATTCGATCATTCGTATTGGCTGAGTGACCAGAACCGGTTCTTCACCCCGACCTCCCATTTTCTCGACGACCAACCGCTGCCGGCCGTCAAGCCGGACGATGGGTTCTATGCGACCATCGCCATCGCCGATCACGCGGTGAAGTGGCTGCAAGGCCACGCCCAGTCGAATGCTCGTGATCCGTTTGCGCTGTACCTGGCCTTCACGTCGCCCCACTTCCCGCTGCACGCCCTTCAAGAGGATATCGACCGGTACCGCGACCGGTTCGCCGAGGGATGGGACACGGTTCGGGAGCGCCGGTATCAGCGGATGCGCCGCATGGGTCTGATCCGGTGCGGATTGTCGCCGCTCCAGCCGGAGATGCGGCCGCCGTGGAACACGTCCGATGCCGACCTCGTCGCGAAGATCGGGCCCGGCGAAGTGACGCGTGCCGTCCCGTGGTCGACGCTCACGCCGGAACAGAAGCGGCTTCAGCGAACGAAGATGGCCATCCATGCCGCCATGATCAGCCGGATGGATCGCGAGATCGGGCGCGTGATCGAACAGCTCAAGTCGATGGACGCGTTCCGGGACACCGTGATCGTGTTTCTGTCGGACAATGGCGCGAGCTCAGAGCAGTTGATCCGCGCCGATGGTCACGACTCGGAGGCTGCGCCCGGTTCGGCGCGCTCGCACCTTTGCCTGGGCCCCGGCTGGTCGAGCGCGGCCAATGCGCCCTTCCGGCTGCACAAATCGTGGGTGCACGAAGGAGGCATCTCGTCGCCCTGGATCGTGCATTGGCCCAACGGGCTGAAAGAGCAGCAGGGGACGCTACGGCACAATCCCTGCCATTTCGTGGACCTGGTGCCGACACTCGTCGATCTTGGCGGCGGCCGGTCCGATGGGATGGATCGTCCGGGAGTTCCTCCCCTGGCAGGCAAGAGCCTGGTGCCGGCCCTGGCGAAAGACCATGCCGTCCGGCGCGACTTCCTCTATTTCCACCACTCGAACAATCGGGCTATTCGCGTGAACGACTGGAAACTCGTGGCGGCCGGAGCGGCCGGTCCGTGGGAGTTGTACGACCTTCGAGGCGACCGCAACGAGGGGCGCAACCTGGCGGCCGATCACCCGGACCGGGTTCGCGACATGTCGGCGTTGTGGAAGCGATGGGACGACGAGTTCGTGCGCACGAGGGAGGCGACGCCCGCGATGGAGAAGAGCAGGATGTGAGGCGATCCGCGACCAGTTCGTGCGCCTAACTAAGCGGCTGTTGGTTTAGGCCGGGCCACCGCTCGCTGACGGGGCTGTGAAAAAACGGGACATCTACCCCGCCACCGCTCGCTCACGCGCTCGGCTCTGTTGTCCGCTCCCTTCCGGTCGCGGCTCCGAAGAAAGGCAACCCCACGGCTCACGCCGTGGGCTCGGGACTGCGCGGATCAGTGGTGCAGTTCGATCAATCCTCGCGGCCGGCGGCAGCGGAGGCGCGCCGTCCTTTTCCAGCACGATGGCCTTGGCGAACAGGTCGTCGTGGACGCCTTCATTCAGCCGGATGCTGTAATAACCGGCCATCGGCATGCCCGCGGGAGGAGTGATTTTGACCGCGGCGCGCCCAACCCGCAAGTCGCCCGCGGCCAGCGGCAGCGCAAGCCAGAAGAGCAGCCACTTCATTTGAGCCTCTTGATCAGGACCCGCTTGTACTCCAGCCAGTAGCCTGTCCGGTGCGCCTGCAACTCGATGTAGCCTTCGTCCAAACGGTCAAGCCGGTCGTACTCGCAGACGGTCTCGCCGTTGATGCGCACCAGGCAGCGCGGCCCTTCCACGCGCAGGTAGAGATGGAACCATTTCCCGTTCCGGATGTGCGGGTAGCGGGCGCGTTGAATCCCATACAGCGAACCGGTGGGATAGTGCGCCCCTTCGACGGGATGCAGTTGGATCTCATAGCGGATGCCGTGCGTGCCTCTCCCTTCGCTGCGGAACAGCACGCCGCCGTTGTGATCGCGGCTGCCCCGAACGTAAGCCTGAAGCTCGAAGTTGCGGAACTTCTCTTTGGTGGCGATGTGCCCGGCGCCATCCATGTAGAGCACCTCGTTCAGGATGTCGAGCTGCGGCTTGCCCTCCGAGAGAAACCAGTTCTTCTCATAGTCGGACGGCTGGCCGTAGAGCACATCCCAGTGGTCGCTGGAAGGGAGTTCCCGGATCCGGAAGTTCCGGAAGCGAACCGGATAGGACAGGTTGACCAGACCGAGATAGCCGCGGCGCAAACGGTACTTCAACTCCGGGTGAGCGGAAATGTCCAGGTCCTGCACCAGTTCGCCATTGATCCAGACCTGTAGCTTCGGCCAATCGCTGAGGATGCGGAAGCCGTTCCACTCTCCCTGGCCGCGGACGTTGATGAGTTTGGGCGCCACCAGCGGGAAGATGGCGCCCACCGACTGCGAGTTGGGAGGCGTGTCCTTAGCCTGGAAGATCTGGACGCGCATTCCGGTCTGCATCGGATTGCCGTGGAGCGGCGCATGCAGCAGCAGGCCGGAATCGCTCCAGCCTTTGACGAAGAACTCGCCGCGGAGGTCGAAGTTCTCGTATTCCCTCAGGGAGCGCAGCCAGGTGGGGTCGTTGGAACCGCGGTGGATCACGACGTCGCCGTGATCGACAAAAAAGGCGGTCGGCGGGCCGCCCTGGACGGTCCAGCCATCGAGGTTGGTCCCATTGAACAGGGGAGTGAAGCCGGGTTCGGTCGCGGCGCGGCAGACCCAAGGCGCGGCCAGGAGGGGCAGAAAATGACGGCGATTCATGGGGATGATTCACAGTCTATCCCGTTGGAGGCGCCAATGCAGCATAATCGAAAACGGTGAACTACTCCCGGCGTGAATGGTTGAGCGCGGTCATGGCCGCGCCTGCAGCGTTGGCGGCATCGAACAAGATCCCGTGGGACCTGAAGGCGCTGATGAGGCCTCCGGCGTGGAAGCCGGCCGAAGAAGAGCGGTCGGACGGAGTGAAGGGGCTGTTCTATGACAGCGTGCCGTGGAAAGGAAAGCCGACCCGCGTCTTCGCGTGGTACGGCGTACCCGAAGGCAAGAGCAAGGCGCCGGCGATGGTGCTGATTCACGGCGGCGGCGGGACAGCGTTCGCCGAATGGGTGAGGTTGTGGAACGGTCGCGGCTACGCCGCCATCGCCATGGATACATGCGGGGCGACGAACGGCAAGCCGGATCCCAAGCAACCGCTCTATCAGTTCGAAAAGCCGCGTCACGCGACGGGAGGTCCTCCCGGGTGGGGAGGCTTCGACCAGATCGACCAGGCGCCCGAAGACCAGTGGACCTACCACGCCGTCAGCGCGGCGATTCTGGCGCATTCGCTGGTGCGCTCTTTCCCGGAAGTGGACCCGAAACGGGTCGGGCTGACCGGGATTTCGTGGGGAGGCTATCTCACCAGTATTGTGGCCAGTCTGGATTCCCGCTTCCGCTTCGCCGCGCCGGTCTATGGATGCGGGTTCCTGGGCGACGACTCGTTCTGGGTTCCCACGTTCGCGAAGATGGGCGCGGAGAAAGCGCGCCGGTGGTTCGACCTGTGGGATCCCTCGCGCTATCTTGCGCGCGCGCATTGCCCCATGCTGTGGGTGAATGGCACCAACGATTTCGCGTATCCGCTGTCTTCGTATCAGCGGTCGTACCGGCTGCCCCGCGGTCCGCGGACCCTGTCGATCCGGGTCCGGATGCCGCATGGGCACCCGCCGGGTATGACGCCGAAGGAGATCCACACGTTCGCCGAATCCGTTCTGAACAAGGGCCTGCCGTTAACGCGAATCCGTTCGTCGGGCGTGGCGGGCAACGAGGCGTGGGCGCGCTTCGAGTCGAAAAGACTGATCGTCAAGGCGGAGCTGAATTTCACGAGCCAGAGCGGATCGTGGCCCCATCGCCGTTGGGAAACAGCGGCTGGCGGACTGGAGAACGGACGCGCTTCCGCGCCAATCCCCCCGAGTGCGACAGCGTTTTACCTTAACCTCGTCGACGACAGCGGGATGGTCGTGAGCACCGAGCACGTCGCGCGAGCCTAATCCCCTTGACGCGGACGGCGGAACGGAACATGCTTCAGATAGAAGCAAACGCCGGGTGATGCCTGTCCCCGGTAATGAGCATGATTCATGTGAGTGAGGATCGCAATCCCGCCATCCTCGGCTGAGGAGTTTCATATGGCCTACGTAATTACTGATAGCTGTACGAAAGACAATCTCTGCGTGGACGCCTGTCCGGTAGACTGCATCCACCCCAAGAAAGACGAAGAAGGCTACGAAGAAGCGCCGCAGTTGTACGTTCACCCGACAGACTGCATTGACTGTGGCGCCTGCATTCCCGTGTGTCCCACCAATTCCATCTACGTGCTGGAAGATCTCCCTCCTGAGTTGGCGCACTTTGCCGAGATCAATGCCGCTCACTTTGGCTAAACAGGAAGGTGGAAAGGACTCTCAGGGAAAGTACACCACATGAACAGAGAACACGGCCCGCCGGCGCGGCCAGGACTTGTCTTTGTCCAGATCCTTGCGCTTTGCTCTGTCGCAGAAGGCATTGCTTTTGCAGAACTAAGGGAGATCCCACGTCTCTCACCGATTGTCACCTTATGTCTTCGCCCTGACGGCGAGATGGACCAGAACTTCCTTGACTCGATGACCGAAGAGGTCGATGCCCTATTGGAGTCGGCGGGAATCGCCGCGGATTGGA
This sequence comes from Bryobacteraceae bacterium, assembly GCA_046160045.1. GTDB lineage: Bacteria > Acidobacteriota > Terriglobia > Bryobacterales > Bryobacteraceae > CAZGUX01. Next base: position 13,060 of record JBJXGR010000582.1, on the reverse strand, counting down.
AGATCGACCGTGTTCCCGAGCCGGTGTTTGCAATTGTCGTCGTGAACGTGCGGGGGAGTTGCTCGGCGTCAGAGCTGCCGCCCGGACCGCTGGGGCCGAGCGCGCTCGGATGGGCGCATATCTCCGACGGCGTCGTGCTCCCCTTCTGTGTGGTGGATTGCGGGCGGCTGCTCGCCCGGATCACACCGGAGCTGCGGAGTTATCCTATTGAGAAGCGGAACCGCCTGTTAGGCCGGGCCGCGGCCCGGGTGCTTGGCCACGAGGTTTTCCACATTCTGACGGCCAGCAGGAAACACTCCAACGCAGGACTGACCAGAAGCACCCTGTCGGTGACCGATTTGATCCACGGCAATACCGAATTCCAGACGGACGACATCAGGCGGATCCGCCTCGGGCCCGTATGCAACGGGTTCCCGAAAGAGAAGATCTTCAGCACGCGTTGAATCGGGCAGCCTTCCGGAAAGGTGGGGTGCGCGAGTGGCACTCGCGCACCGGCCTTGCTTGGAGGTCGATAAGCCGGACAAGCTGAGATGAACTTGCACGCCGGGGCCACATAGCGCCGGTCTCCGGCCTATGGGTCTCCGGCCGGCCTCCCGCGCTAGCGCGCGCCGCTGCGAATGGAGCCAAGCCCAGTGAACCACCGACTCCGGCGCACCAAAAAGTACCGGGGCGCGAGTGGCACTCGCGCCCCGGCCTTGCTCTGGGACTGAACTGGCGTTAGAGGGAGATGCGCAGAATCTCGGCAGCGATGCGGCTGAAGGCATCGCTGATCGCCCCTGCCGTCGGCGCAAAGATGTACATGCCGGTCTGATGCGCCGGATTGTAAGTGGCGCTGGTCGGATCGTTGGCGACCCGCCGCAACAGGTCATCGTTGACGTTGGGACCGAATCCGACGGCGTAAATCTGGGTGTTCAGCGTCGCGTCGCTGCGAATGCGGATTGCGGCGTTTTCCAGAGCGTTGCGGGCGGCCAATTCGACGTTGTTGCCGTTCAAAGTGATTTTCCGTCCCACCGGAGGGTAGTTGTACGAGCGGTGAGTTGTGGCGTTCAACGAGAGCGTGCCGCCAAAGCCCGTCCTGAGGTCGTTGCCGTAGAAATCGAAACTCGGAATATAGGAAAAATCCGTGGCGACGCTGGTCTGGTTGCCGCGGAATGAGCAGTTGTTCGTGGTCGCCGTGGTGAGGACACCAGGGTCAACCGGATTGGGAGACCCGGTGGCGTCCTTGTTATAGAGGCCATATGCGGGGGAAGCTTCGGACCTCATGCCACCAACCTTGTCGCTCTGATCGGTACAGGGGCTGATGGCGCTGCCTCCCGTGCCGGGCGCCGTCGTGTAATAAGGGGCCCTCCTCGTCGGCCAGGTCGCCACAATGGAGTTCGGAATACCGTCCGTAAAGAACAGGATGACGTTCAGGACGCCGGGATCATTCTTTGCCTTCAATTCGTCGAAGGCCTTGGAAAGACCCTGGGAGCCGCCGGTGTAGTTCTGGCAGGCCATGCCGGTGAGCACGTTGCGCACCTGCGTCTTGAAGTTTCCGTTGGTCAGCGGAACGTCGGCCCGCGACGATACGGCAAAGGTCGCCAGTCCCAGGAAGTCGTTGCCCTCGGAGAACTTCTCGGAGAACCCGATGCTGGCGGCGATGACGTCGTCACAGGCCCCGACATTCTCGAGCGAACCGGTACGGTCGACCGCCATCATGATGTTTACGTCGCGGCGCGACGTCTGGCCCATGGCGGCTACAGGGACGTTATACGAACTCAGAAGCCGAAGGAAATAGAGAGGCGCCCCCACGTTGGCGTTGATCGTCACCGTCCGGGTCCGTTCCTCTGTCTGCACGACATCGACCGTCATGGTGGGACCATTTCTATCCGTTAACAGGTACCCTTTCGGGAAGTTGGCGGCGAAGAACTTCTTGGAGGTGTCGATCGCATTCTGCTTCTGCAGGTCGAAGTTGCCGCCGCGGGACAGGGAGCGGGCTCCCGCCAATGCGCCGGCATCGACCGCGGACACAAGCCGCGCCTTGACGAAGTACAACAGGACCACGTCGACCGCCAATCCTGTAATCGGGAACAGGACGATGGTCGCCAGTACAAAGAATAATAGGATGTACCCTCGATTCCGGGTGTTTGGCTGGGCTGGCTTCATCTCAAATCCTCCGTTTTGATCGATTCATGTCCGGCGTGCCGGCAGGGCACTACTCGGGCTAGAACACGGCATACGAATACGTACCTCGCTGGCCGCCCCACAGATCGGCAGTCTGCAGGTAACACTCGACGACGTAGGCCACATCGCCATAAGCGAGCGAGAGCACTGGGTCGAAATTGTTGGCCTGCGCCCCCGTGTCGATCAACTGGTCTTTCACCGTTCCGTCCGGATTGACGAGGTTCGCCGACGGCGTGCCGAAATTGCTTGCTCGCAACGACGCGTTCCCGACCGTCGTACGCCAGGTGAATACGGTATGATCCTTGTTCACGCACTGGCTCCCCGTCAGCGCCGCCGCATCGCAATCCGCCTGGTAGACCTTGCCGATCTTCGAGAGAACCACCACGCCGTTCCCGCCGGTCAACGTCATCCCCGTGCCGTAGGCAAGGCGCACGATCAGGTGCTGATTGCAACTGGTCACGTCGCCGGAGACGCAGTTCTCCGAGCTGAAGTCGACGCCTTTGGCAAACATGTGCGCGGTGTCGCGCGCCACCTGGCTGGACTGAATGCCGCGGCCGATAGTGAGCCCACCCCAGATGATGCCCAACATCATCGGGACGGCGATCACGCTGGTCAGGGCGAACTCCATCATGATGTTTCCGGATTCGCGACGGCGTTTCACTGTTTTCATTTCCGCCTCCATCTCAAAACACCGGCAGGATCCCGCCCTTTGCCGGCTCCATCAGATCGGAAGAGCGCGCGCGGATCGTCATCGGGGCCGACAACCGCCACAGGGGAGCCATCCAACTCCACTGGAAGCAGTCCGACTTGTTCACCAGCTCACACGGCGAAATCGTCACCTCGACGATGTTGCCCGCGCTGTTCTTCGCCACCCCTGTCATTTCGAGGTGCGTCTTGGAATTGTAGAACTTGACGCTGATCTTGTCCTTGCCGGCAGTCCCGTTCAGGAAACCCATCGAGTTTGTCTGAACGACTTTCTTGATGGAGTCTCCCTGACCCGACGTCCCCAGGACTCGCTGCGTGATCGCAAACCGGACTCCTTCCCGCGCCGCATGCTTGAACGTGCCCTGCAGGAAAAACACCATCGAGTAGTCGATAATCGCGAAGATCATGGCGAAGAACGGCAGCAGGACCAGGCCCGCTTCCACGGCGTAGGATCCGCGCTGCGACGCCGCTCGCTTCAGGTTGGTATTCCGCTTCACTTTGTCCTCCTCGACACGGTTCTCGGCAGATTGGCTATTGCCTGAAAACTCACTAGGATTCATCTTAATGCCTAACTTTAACCGGTACAATTGGTACGAAGTACTAGCGGCCCTAAAGAAATCGACAGTTTGGTACTAAAGTTGCAGTCATAAGGGATTCGTCAGTATTAATAATGTTTTCCCCTGAGATTCCCATGCTCTGCGCCTTGTTTGAAGCCTTTCAGAACGGCTCTCCCTCGTATCGGGTACGATCGGCAGATCCCTCCAAAAACTTTAATTTCCAGGTCCAAACTAATGAGGATGCAGGGAGCGGCCAACCTGCTCTCCGAACCGCCGCGCTCTCTCGCGAATCGTGTTGAAATTCAGGGTGAGAGTCTTGCCGCCCTCGACGACGATCCGGCCGTTCACCAGTACATCCTCCACATCGCTGCCTTTGGCGGCATAGACGAGGTGGGAATAGACGTCGTAAAGCGGAACGGCATGGGCCGCGTCCAGGCGAACCGTGATCAGGTCGGCAAGTTTCCCAGGCTCGAGGGAGCCGATGCGCGCGTCGAGCCCCAGGGCGCGAGCGCCCAGCAGGGTGGCCATTTCGAAGGCCCGGCGGGCCGGGAGAGCCTGCGGGTTTCCGGAGGTCACCTTCTGGAGTTTGGCCGCCAGATCCATCTCTTCGAAGAGATTGAAGTCGTTGTTGCTGCCGGCCGGACCGTCCGGTCCGAGGCCGACTGCGATATTCAAGGTCAGCATCCGTTCCACGCGCGCGACGCCGCTCGAGAGTTTCATGTTGCTCGAGGGGCAATGGGCGACGCCAACGCCCCGCTTTGCCAGGACGGCGAGATCCGCGTCGTCGGCCCAAACCACATGCGCGGCCAGCGTGCGTCCCTCGAACAGGCCGAGCGAGTCCAGCACCTGGATAGGCGACTTTCCGCGCTTCTTGCGAACCTCGTCGTTCTCGCGCCGGGTCTCGGAAACATGGATCAACAGCGGGACCCGATAGCGGTTGGCCAGCGCGCGGGCCGCCTTCAGGGACTCATCGGAATTGGTGTAGAGCGCGTGCGGAGCCACCGCGGGCGTCACAAGCGCGTCGTTGACAAACCGGCGGATGAACCGTTCGGCATACGCCAGGGCGTCTTGCGGGGACTTCGCGTCGGCGACGGGGAAGCCGATGACCGTCTGGCCGAGCACGCCCCGCATCCCCGCTTCCCTGGCCACCTCCGCGACGATGTCCTCGAAGTAATACATGTCGGTGAAGGTGGTGGTGCCGGACAGCAGCATCTCGGCGCACGCAAGCCGGGTTCCCCAGCGCACGAAGTCGGCGGTAACGTTCTTGGCTTCGGCCGGGAAAATGTACTTCTCCAGCCAGTCCTGGAGGCGCAGGTCGTCGGCGATGCCGCGGAACAGCGACATGGCCGCATGCGTGTGGGTGTTGATCAAACCGGGGGCAATCAGCGACTCCGGGCGGCGCAGGACGCGTTTCGGCTGGAATCGCTTTTCAAGATCGGCGCGGGGCCCGGCGGCGGCAATCCGGTCGCCGCGCACGGCCACGGCGCCGTCCTGAATCACGCGCCGCTGAGGGTCCATCGTGACGACATAGCGGGCCGTGATGAGCAAGTCGGCGGGTTCGGCGGAAGCGCCAGCGGCCAGCGCCAGCAGCAGCGCCGCTGCCGGGAAAAGGCCCAGTCTCCACCGCGGCTTGCTAGCCGCGGAAGAAGCGCTGGTCAAACGGCGAAGGAAACAGATCCAGCATGGAGTGAGATTCAATCCGTCCTCCAAGATTGGCGAGGATGATTTCGGCATTACCGCAGAATTCGCTCAGAATCTGGCGGCAGGCGCCGCACGGAGGGGTCAGGGGATCCGTTTCCGCAACCACGGCTACCCGCACGAAATCCCGTTCGCCTTCCGACATGGCCTTGAACACCGCCACGCGTTCGGCGCACAAGGTCAGGCCATACGTCGCGTTCTCGATATTACAGCCGGTATAGACGCGCCCGCCGGCGGTTTCGACCGCAGCGCCGACCTTGAATCCGGAGAACGGCGCGTGCGCGTGTTCGCGGGCGGCGCGGGCCGCGTCGATCAGACGCGCAATGTCCGCCTGGTCACTCACCGCTTTCCTTTGCCAGGCGGGGCAGCACCCGCGAGAGGAGCGCCACCAGCGTATCCCGCACCAACGCTCCCGTTTCGAGCACTTCCATATGGTTGATCTTTTGAGGAAGGATCCCCGCCGCCATGTTAGTAACGCAGGAAATGCCTAGCACGCGCATGCCGAGGTGATTGGCCGCGATCACTTCGGGAACGGTCGACATACCTACCAGGTCCGCTCCGATGGCGCGCAGATAGCGAATTTCGGCGGGCGTCTCGTAGTTCGGGCCCAGGAGCGCCGCATAGACCCCCTCGTTCAGGGTCACCCCCAGTTCCGCCGCCTCCTCGCGCGCGACGCCGCGAAATCGGGCCGAGTAGGCCTCGCTCATGTCGGGGAAGCGCGGCCCGAGCGAGTCGTCATTCGGGCCGATGAGGGGATTCGTCCCCTGCAGGTTGAGGTGATCGGAGAGGAGAACCAGTCCGCCGCGGCTGAACGAAAGGTTGATGCCGCCGGCGGCGTTCGTGATCACCAGCGAACGGACACCCAACCGGCCCATGACCCGAACGCCGAAGACGACCTGCTGCGGCGTGTAACCTTCATATTGGTGGACGCGGCCCGACATGACCGCGACGTCCACGGCGCCGATGCGGCCGATGACCAGGGCGCCGGCGTGGCCGACGGCGGTCGAGACCGGAAATCCCGGAATGTCATCGTAAGGAATTTCGACGGCGGAGGACACGGTGCGGGCGAACGCTCCGAGTCCGCTGCCGAGGATTGCCGCCACCGCCGGTCGGCGGTCGCCGATCCGCTCCCGAATGAACTCCGCCGCTCGTCCGGTCATAGCAGCATCCCGGCGATACAGGCCGACATGAAGTTGGCCATCGATCCGGCGGCCACCGCGCGGAGGCCCAGGCGGGCGAGGTCGGACTTGCGGGTCGGCGCCAGGGCCCCGATCCCCCCGATCTGGATGGCGATGGAGCTGAAGTTGGCGAATCCGCACAACGCGTAGGTGGCGATCACAAACGAGCGGGGATCGAGTTGTGATTTGAGGGGCGCCAGTTGCAGGAACGCGACGAACTCGTTCAGCACCAGGCGCGTGCCCAACAGGTTGCCGATGGAGAAGGCGTCCTTCCACGACACGCCCATCAGCCAGGCGACCGGCGCGAACAGGTAGCCGAAGATTTTCTGCAGGGAATCCGGCAGCCAGCCCATCCCCGGCAGGCCGTGCACGCCTCCCAGGATGCCGTTCACCATGGCGATCAGGGCGAGAAAGGCGATCAGCATGGCGCCGATATTCAACGCCAGGTGGAGGCCTTCGCCCGCGCCCTGCGCCGCGGCGTCGATGACATTCACGGCGGTCCGTTCGACCTTGATCTCGACGCGGCCCGCGGTCGCCGGGGTGCCGGTCTCCGGGATCAGGATCTTGGCAAGCATGATCGTGGCCGGAGCGGTCATGATCACGGCCGTCAGAAGGTGGACGATCTCCACGCCGGCGATCTTGACATAGGCGGCCATCACCGCGCCGGAGACGTGGGCCATTCCGCTGGTCATGACGGTGAACAGTTCGGAACGCGTCATCCCTGCCAGGAACGGCCGGATGGTCAGGGGCGCCTCCGTCTGCCCCATGAAGATGCTGGCAGCCACGTTGAGCGATTCGGCCCCGCTGGCGCCCATCACTTTCTGCATGCCCACCGCCATCCACCGGACGATCCACTGCATCACGCCCAGGTAATAGAGGATGGAAAAGAAGGAAGCGATGAAGATCACGATCGGCAGAACCTGAAAGGCGAAGATCACCCCGAATGGGCCGCTCTTGACGCCGAGGGGCCCGAACAGAAATTCGCTTCCGACCTCGGCGTAGCGCAGCATGGCGTTGACGCCCGCCCCGATCGTCTGGAAGATGATGCCGAAGTCGGTTTTGAGAACCAGAAGGGCAAAGGCGAACTGCAGGCCCAGGCCCCACAGGACCACACGTAGCTGGATGGCCCGGCGATTGGACGAAAACGCCCAAGCCACAGCGAGAATGACAGCCAACCCGAGGAGTCCGCTGAACCGCCCCATGGCCGGATCCGTTTATCCTACGACTTCGAGAATGGTATCGCGGGCGTCCGGCTTCTGCGCCGAAATGCGGAAAGCGTCCTCCACCATTTCCGCCGCTTCCTCGACGCGCTCATCGCGCGTGTAATAGAGACGGCAGAGGATGGCGCCGGCATCCAGGCGGTCGCCGATTTTGACTTCCAGGATCGCACCAACCGCCGGATCGATCGAGTCGTCCTTACGGTCGCGGCCGGCCCCGATCATCACGCAGGCGCGGCCAATGTCCTCGGCGTTGATCGCGGAAACATATCCGGCTCGCGGCGAGGTGATCTCCCGGACGCCGGTGGCGTTGGGGAGCAGTTCGAACTTGTCCAGGCACCGTGCGTCGCCGCCCTGGGCGATGACGACATCCTTAAGCTTCCGGTACCCGGCGCCGTCCACCAACCGGCGTTGCGCAATGTCGCGAGCCTCTTCGAGCGAGTCCGCTTTCTTGCCGAGGAAGATCATGCGCGCGGCCAATTCGAGAGAGAGCCTGGTGAGATCATCCGGACCGGCGTTCTGGAGGGTTTGCGACACCTCCATCACTTCCAGCGCGTTGCCGATGGCGAACCCGAGGGGCTGATTCATGTCGGTGATCAGCGCCTGGACCCGGCGATCCATCCGCCGTCCGATGCCGACCATCGCTTGGGCCAGTTTCCGCGCATCCACCTGGCGCTTCATGAACGCGCCGGCCCCGACCTTGACATCGAGCACCAGGCAATCGATGCCGATGGCGAGCTTCTTCGACATGATGGAAGAAGCGATGAGGGGAATCGATTCGATGGTCGCGGTTGCATCGCGAAGGGCGTACAGTTTTCCGTCCGCCGGAGCGATTTCCTCGGTTTGCCCGATAAATGCCAGACCATGCTGCACCAACTGAGCCCGAAATTCGTCGATGCTCAATTGTGTCCGGAAGCCGGGAATCGATTCGAGTTTGTCCAGGGTACCGCCGGTATGCCCGAGCGCGCGGCCGGAAATCATCGGCACCATCACGCCCGCGGCTGCCGCAAGGGGTGCGGCGATCAAGCTGGTCTTATCACCCACGCCGCCCGTAGAGTGCTTGTCCACCTTGAGCCCGGGAATTGAAGAGAGATCCAGCGCTTGACCGGAAGCGGTCATCGCTTCGGTCAGCGCGCTGAGTTCACGATCGGTCATTCCCGAAAAAAACACCGCCATCAGGAAGGCGGACATTTGATAATCGGGCAACTCACCACGCGTGTAGGATTCCACCAGGAAGGTGATCTCTTCGCGGGTCAATTCTTCGCCGTCGCGTTTCCGCTGTATCAGGTCGACTGTTCGCATGAAAACAAAACACTTAGGATAGCACCCATCGAGGAGTCGTGTAAATGCGAAACGGCGGCGCTACAATTGGCTCATCAGTATGGAGTCCTACTCCAACCAGCGTGAGGCGCAAGCGCGCGCGGACCGGATCCGTCTGTTCCGCGATGAACTGGCGGACCTCGAACGTGAAGGGGGGCTTACACTTACTCCCCATCAGCGGACCCGGCTGGAGGCGCATGTAGAGACGACTCTGAGCGCCCTGGCCGCGCAGTTTGACGTGGACACTTCGGCCTCCCAAAAACAGATTTCATTGGGGATGCAGATCGCGACCGCGCTGGGCGGTCTGGCCCTATGCCTGGCGGTTTTCTTCTTTTTCATGCAGATTTGGGGACACCTGATCCTCCCGGTCCGGTGGGCGGTTCTGGCGGCCTCACCTCTGGCGGCTCTGGCAGGGGCGGCCTGGACGGCGCGCCGCGAGCGCACCCTTTACTATGCCGCGTTGCTTTCGCTGGTGGCGCTCGCCGCCCTCATCACCGACACGCTCATCGTGGGCGCCGCGTTCAACATTGCGCCCTCGCCCAACGCGCTCCTGGTGTGGGGATGCTTTGCGCTGCTGGTCGCCTATGCCCTTGGCATCCGGCTGATGCTGGCGGCGGGGCTGCTTCTGACGGGCGCGTTCGTGTGTGCCCTCGCGACCCGCCTGAACGGCCTGGCGTGGGAACAGGTATTCGACCGGCCGGAGCCGGTGATCTTCTGCGGCATCGCGGTCGTGCTGGCTGGCCAGTTCATTCCGCATCGCCGTTTTCCTGAATTCGTTCCGGTATACGAATTCATCGGCGCGCTGGCGGCGCTGGTGACCCTGGTGTTCCTTTCCCTCAACGGCCGTGTCAGCTACCTGGACATGGACCCGAAGAACATCGAGCGGCTGTACGAGGTGGTGGGAATTGTGGTGACGACGCTCGCGATCTGGCGGGGCGTGGATCGCGGCTCCGCGGTTCTGGTCAACATGGGATCCAGCACGCTGGCCATCTTCCTGCTCATCCGCTGGTCGCACTGGCTGTGGGACTTGCTGCCGCGCTACGTCTTCTTCCTGAGCCTGGGCCTTGTCGCCGTGGGCCTGATCGCGTTGTTCAAACGTCTGCGAGGGCGATTTCAGCGGGAGGACGAAACATGAGGAATCCCTTGCTGTTGGCCGCTGCCGCGGTAGTCGTTCTCACCAATGCCGCGATCGGGGTGCATGTGTACCGGAATCGCTCGGCCGTCACCTCGGAACTTTGGCTGACCGAGCGCGAGCTGCGGTATTTTCCGGCTCGCGACGATAGCGGAGAAGCCAATTTGCTCCTGTTGTTCGCCGGTGACGACTACGAGAACAGCGGATACCCGTGGCTCGACGAGCGCAAGATGGCCGAACTGGGGTTCGACGTGCGCCCCAAACGCGCCGAACGGCGCTGGAATGAGCCGGCGCGTGTGGCTTACGTTGCGTTCGAGTTGGGCGGGGCCGCACGCGACCAATGGCAGCAGGAACGATTCCAGCAGATGGAAGAACGGCAGAAGCTGCAGATCCCCGTACCGAGACCGGCGAACCGGCGGCAGGTAGAACAGGCTTCCGCCCTGGCGCCGGTTGGGGCCGCGCGCGATGCGGGCCAACTGGCCGCACGCTACGGGGACCTCGGCCGATACCTGATCGCGCGCTGTGAGATTCGCTGGCAGTACGCCTACGGGCGTCAACCGGCAACGATCAGCCACCCGCAGTTCGGGCGGATCATGTCGATCCTGCCTTCGCGTCTGGAGATCCCGGACGAATACCGGGCGCAATTCCAGAAACTGGGACAGATGCCTTCGCCGTCGTACCTGCATTCGGACGCGGCTGAGCCGCCCCAGCCCCGCTACCGTGTTCGCGTGCGGTGGGGCGCGCATCACGAGCCGTGGGTGGTCGGGATCGAGATGACGCCGTGACACCTGTGCGACACTTCGTTTATGCAGCGCAGGGAGTTCCTCGCCGCCGCCGCGGCTGGCGCGAGCGCCGCGCCTGAACCTCGATTCCGCCATCGAGGCTATCTGGGCTGGATCACCGATCTGGCCACGCACCCGGACGAGCACGCGGCCTGGCCGTCGATGCGTCTGGACGCGAACCTGCTTCAGGACTACCGAGACACCTTCGCGCGGATGCGCTCCCTCGGCTACAACGAGATTTCCGTGTGGGGTCTCTACGTGTCTCGCGCCTGGCCGGTAAACGTGGAGACGGCCGTCGCTAAAGATCGCGGCGCCATGGTGGAAAAGCTGATCGCCTCCGCGCACGATCACGGCATCAAGGTCTTGAGCGGGCTGGGCGTGTATAGCTGGGGCTTCGACGAGATCCTGAAAACGAATCCCCAGTTGCAGAAAGGCAATCCACGCGCGATGTGCGCGAGCGAAGCCGCATCGTGGAAGTGGATGCGGCGCATCATCGATTTTGTCTTTTCTCGCTTCCCGATCGACGGCATCAGCATGCAGTCGGCCGACCAGGGGCGATGCCCGTGCACCCAATGCAGCCGCTATTCCCACGCCGAGTATCACGGGCTGCTCAACGTCCGTGTGAGCGAGTACGTCCGCGCGAAGTGGCCGAACAAGATCATCGGAGTGAACAGTTGGGGACTGCGGTTCGAGGAACCGGAGACGCTCGAATCGCTCGTGAAGATGAGCACGAAGGTGGACTACCTTATCGACGTGCACGACAGCAGCCGCAAGCGCGATCCGGCCTACCGCCGGAAGATCATCTCCGCGCTGAAATGCGACTTCGGGACCCTGGGCGGACCGCAGGTGGAACCGCCGCAGCACTGGACTCGCGACCGGTGGTTTCTGCCCACTCTGCGGCGGGTCGGCGTTCATCTGGACGAACTCGCGCGCGAAGGCGGCCGCGCGTGCGAATTCTTCTATCACATCCTCGCCAATCCCGGCGATGAGGTCTCGTTCTGGCTGGCCGGCAAGATGCTCGCGGACCCGGCGGCAGGCTGGCAGAAACATCTCGACACGGCGGTTGAGCAGGTGTTCGAGGCGCCGGGACCGTCGGCACGGGCCGAGCTGGCCTCCCTGCTGCTGCGCGCCGAAGACGCATACTTCCGGCACCTGCCTCCGGGGACGTGCGGGACGATCTCGATGGAGCCGCTAGTGTCTTCGGAGCCGGGACCGCCCGTGTATCTCACCAAACGCCTGAAGCCGGAGCAGCGCAAACAGTACGCCGCGGACCTGGCGGCAGTGTCCCAGGGTTTCGCGAAATTGAAGGATGCGGTGGGGCGAAAGGACAAGATCGCGCGGGTGGTGCGATCGATCGAGAACGTCCGCCAGGACGCTACCGGCATCAGGGCAGCATCACACGCCCGCCGCTCACCGCGATGGTCTGGCCGGTCATGAACGACGAAAGGTCGGACAGGAAAAAGTACGCCGCGTTGGCGATCTCTTCGGGCGTGCCTAAGCGGCCCAGCGGTGTTTCCGAAATGATCTTCCCGGTAGCCGCCGGTCCCAGCAGCGCCCCCATCTCCGTCTCGATCAGGCCCGGCGCGATGCAATTCACCCGTACGTGCGGCGCGAACGCTTCGGCGCAGCAACGCGTCAAGGCGGACAGGGCGGCCTTGCTGGACGCATAGTGAATCTGCATCTTACGCGGCCGCAGAGCGGCGACGGAAGAAATACATACGATGCGCCCCCAGCGGTTGGCGAGCATCTCGTCCTTCACCGCCATCACCGACAGGAAGACGCCGTCGAGGTTGATCGACATGGTCTTCTTCCAGCTTTCCCACGTCACCTGGTCGTGGCTTTCGAGCACGCTGAATCCGGCGTTCGCCACCAGAAGGCCGATGGGCCCGAGTTCGTCGCGAACCCGCGCGGCCATGCCGGCGACGCTGTCAGGATCGGAGACGTCGGCCTTCGCGAGCACGCACCGGACCCCCTCCGCTTCCACCAGGCGCCGCGCCTCCTCCGCCTCTGGGTCGCGGCTGAGATAGTTGATGGCGACGTCCGCGCCGTGACGGGCGAGTTTGAGAGCGATCGCCCGGCCGATGCCGCGCGAGCCTCCGGTGACGAGGGCCACGCGGCCCCGGAATTCGTGGTCGTTCATATCAGGTGACGATCTGCTTCACGACGTTCCCGTGCACGTCGGTGATTCTCATGTTGCGGCCCGCGTGGAAGTAGGTGAGGCGCAAATGGTCCATGCCCATCAGGTGGAGGATGGTGGCGTGGAGATCGTGGACGTGGACCTTGTTCTCGGTCGCGGCGTAGCCGAACT
>JBJXGR010000581.1:0-8084 GCA_046160045.1 Bryobacteraceae bacterium | reverse complement strand
GGCCGCCGGGCATGGCCGCTGGCGCCCAGCCCCAACGCGATCGGGACCGCCCCCACCAGCGCTGCCATCGTCGTCATCATGATCGGCCGGAACCGCAGAAGACAGCCTTCGCGGATCGCTTCGAAGGGAGTCTTTCTTTCCGTCCGCTGCGCTTCCAGCGCGAAGTCGATCATCATGATCGCGTTCTTCTTGACGATGCCGAACAGCATGATCAGTCCCACAAATCCGAACAGGTTCAACTCGTAACCGAACAGCCGCAGTGTCAACAGCGCGCCGAACACCGCGGACGGAAGCCCCGACAGGATCGTCAGCGGATGCCAGAAGCTTTCGTACAAAACCCCGAGGACCAGGTAGATCACCAGCACTGCGACCACCAGCAGGCCCGTCAGATCGCGCAGCGAATCCTGGAACACCTGCAAAGTGCCGAGAAAGCTGAAAGTGATGGTTGCTGGGACCCGCAGTTCGCGAAGCACCCGCTCGATCTCGCCGGTGGCCTTGCCGAGCGGAACCGAGGGTCCGAGATCGAACGACAGCGTCACCGCGGGAAGCTGGCCGATGTGATTGATGGTCAGCGGGCCGGTCGTCCGCTCCAGGCGGGCCACGGCGTTCAGCGGAATCTGCTGTCCGTGCACCGACCGGATATGCAGCTTGGCCAGCGCGTCGGGATTGTCCTGGTACTGGGGCAGCAACTGGGTGATCACCGCGTACTGGTTGGATGGGGCGTACATCGTCGTCACCTGCCGGTTGCCGTAGGCCGTGTACAGAACGTTTTCGATCTGGTCGGGCGACACTCCCAGGGCCAGCGCGCGGTCGCGGTCAATGTTGACCAGCACCTGCGGGCTGTTGATCTGCATGTCGCTCGACACGTCCACGAAGCCCGGCAGTTCCCTTAGCCTTGCTTCCACGCGCGGCGCCCAGCGGTACAACTCCTTCGCGTCGGGTCCGCGAAAAGTAAGCTGGTAGGGGCTCTTGGTCATGATGGCGTTTGCGCGAACCGGCGGAGGAGCCTGCAAGTACGAATTCGCGCCTGGAATGCGCGCCAGCTTGGCTCGCAGATCGGCCATGACGGAATCCAAGAACTCGCCGCCACGCTGCTTGCGCGGCTTGAGTTGGATGGAAAACCGGCCTGCGTTCACAGGGCCGCCGAAGCCGCTGCCGACGTACGAAATGTACGACGTCACCCGCGGATCGGAGAGGATCGTGTGGTCGATCGCGAGTTGGTTGCGCTCCATCGCGTCGTAGGAGACATCCTGCGCTCCTTCGCTGATGCCCCACACGCGGCTGTCTTCCAGGCTCGGAAGGAACCCCTTCGGAATGGCCACGAACAGATACACCGTGGCGGCCAGCAGCACGGACGACAGCGCCAGCGTGGCGAACTGGCGCCGCATCACGACGGCCAGCGTTCGCGCATACCCGCGGGCCATCCACAAAAAACCGCCTTCCAGCCAGCGCGACAGGAGTCCCGGTCGGGATTCCGTCGCCGGCCTCAAAAAGCGGCTGCACAGCATCGGCGTGAGGCTAAGCGAGACGAAACCGGAGACGAGGATTGCCACCGAGATCGTAACGGCGAACTCGCGCAGCAATCGTCCCACGATGCCACCCAGGAACAGCACGGGAATGAACACCGCCACCAGCGACACCGTCATCGACACGATGGTAAAGCCCACCTCGCGGGCTCCTTCCAGCGCGGCCTCCATGCGGCCCTTGCCCATCTCCATGTGCCGCACGATGTTCTCCAGCATCACGATGGCGTCGTCCACCACGAAGCCCACCGAGAGCGTCAACGCCATCAGGGTGAGGTTGTTCAGGCTGAACCCGAGCAGGTGGCACACGGCGAAGGTTCCGATGAGCGACAGCGGCAAGGCAAGGCTCGGGATCGCCGTCGCCGTCGCGTTGCGGAGAAACAGGAAGATCACCAGGATGACCAGGCCGATCGTCAGCCACAGGGTATGGCTGACATCGGCGATCGAATCGCGGATCAGCACCGACCGGTCGAACAGGACGTCGAGCTTGACCGACGCCGGAAGTTCCCTACGGAACGCCGGCAGTAACGCCCGAACGCGGTCATTCACTTCCACGGTGTTGGTGCCTGGCTGCCGCATCACCCCGATCGACAGCGCCCGCACCCCGTTGAACCAACCGGCCGACTTGTCGTTTTCGACGCCGTCGATCACGTCGCCCAATTCATCCAGGCGCACCGGGTTCCCATTGCGGTAGGCCACGATGATCGCCCGGTACGCGGCCGCGCCGAACAACTGGCCGGTGGTCTGCACCGAGAAAGCCTGTTTGTTGCCGTATAGCGTACCGGTGGGGAGGTTGACATTGCTTTGCTCGATCGCGTGCTGCACCTCGTCGATGCCGATCCCCCTCGCCGCCATCTCATCCGGATTCAGCCGGACGCGCACGGCGTATTTCTGCGCTCCGTAGATCCCAACCTGCGCCACACCGGGAATCATGGAGATGCGCTGGCCGATCATCGTCTCGGCGTATTCGTGGACCCGGTACAGCGGTAGCGTGGGCGAACTCAAGGCGAGAAACAGCACCGGCTGGTCCGCCGGATTGATCCGCTGAAACGAAGGCGGAGCCGGCATATTCGGCGGAAGCTGCCGCAGCGCTTTGCTGATGGCGGCTTGCACGTCCTGTGCCGCCGCGTCGATACTCCGGTCCAGCACGAACTGCAGGGTGATCTGGGTATACCCCTGAGAACTCACCGAGTTCATCGAGTCGAGACCGGCGATGGCGGAGAACTGGCGCTCGAGCGGCGTCGCCACGGTGGACGCCATCGTGTCCGGGTTCGCGCCGGGAAGCAAAGCCTGCACCTGCAACGTCGGATAATCGACGTTCGGCAAGTCACTGACCGGCAGCTTCAGATAGCCCAGGATTCCCGCAAGCAGCACGCCGGCCATCACCAGCGTCGTCATGATCGGCCGCGTGATGAACAGCGTGGTCATGGGCTGACCATGTCCACCTTCGCTCCCGGAACCAGCCGCAGGTGTCCGTCGGTCACCACCGTCTCGCCCGGCCGGATTCCTTCTTCCACCACCGTGTCCTTGCCGACGGTGCGCCCGGCCACCACCTTGCGCATCTCCACCGTGGTGTCCGGCTTC
Organism: Bryobacteraceae bacterium; assembly: GCA_046160045.1. Classification (GTDB taxonomy): domain Bacteria; phylum Acidobacteriota; class Terriglobia; order Bryobacterales; family Bryobacteraceae; genus CAZGUX01. Next base: position 4,977 of record JBJXGR010000581.1, on the reverse strand, counting down.
ACCACAAACGCAAACGCGCCCGTCTGCCCTGTCTGGATCGCTTCGGAGGGTACCAGCGTCACTGCCCGCTCGACGGCCAGCGTCACCACGACATTCACGAAACGGCCCGGCCACAAGCGTTGCTCGGCGTTGGCGAACGTCGCCTTGAGCTTGATCGTGCCCGTCGTCCGGTCGACCGAATGATCGACAAAGGTCAGTTTGCCGCGGGCAATGGGCTCGTTCTCCTGCAGCACGTCAACGTCCAGCGGATGTTGCGCGTGAAAGCGGCGGATCTCGTCCAACTGCTGCTGGGGAGCCGAAAATGAAACATAGATCGGATTCACCTGGTGGATCACCACCATGGGTGCATCGTCGTTGGCCTTGACGAGGTTCCCCTGGTTCACCAGCAGGTTCCCGGTGCGCCCGTCGATCGCCGCGCGGATGGTGCAGTATTCCAGTTGAAGTTTCGCCGTCTCCACCGCGGCGCGATCGGAAGCCAGCGTCGCACGCAAGCTGTCGAGCGCTGCGCGATCCGCGCGGACAGCCTCCTCCAGCACGTCTGCGTTGGTCCGCATCGCGTCGTTCTGTTCCTTCGAGATCACCCCTTCTTTCGTCAGCCGTGCGTAGCGGGAAGCCTGCTGTTCGGCGGTCTTCACCTGGGCCAGGTCGCGGGCGATGTTCGCTTCCGCCTGCCGCACTTGCGCCAGGTCGCGGGTGACGTTGGCTTCGGCCTGCCGCAGCGCGTTTTCGAACGGGCGCGGGTCGATACGGAACAGCAGGTCCCCTTTGCGCACCTGCTGCCCTTCGCTGAAATCGACCCCAATCACCTGTCCGGATACCTGTGCCTTCACGCCTACGGTGGCAAAGGGTTCCACCGCGCCGATCAACCGCAAGGACAATGGCGCCGAGCGCTTCACAGCCTTCGCCACGGTCACCGGAACGCTGTCGCGTTTGGCCGTCTGCACGGTTTGTGGGGTGCACCCCGCGAGCAAAAGCATCGCGGCGGTTGCCAGGAATGGAATCGATGACCTCACAGTCTCCTGACAGTCTATCGAGTTGCGGACTGCGATGGGACATCCAGACGCCCACTTAGCGGGGCCTTCGGCCGGCTTCTGGAACACCACAATATGTTATACGTGGTTCGCTGTGAATCGCCGCCAGTACCTGCTTGCCGCCTACGCTTCCCTGACCGCCGTGAAGGACCACTTTCACGCGGCGGCGCCCGATCGTAATATCCTTTGGGGCTGCAGTTCCTTCCTGTGGACCTCTACCCAATGGCGCGATGACGGCTCGGCCCACTTCACCGACATGCTCGATGTCATCCGCGATGCCGGCCTCGACGGTTTCCGCTTGAATGGCTGGCCGCAGACTCTGGAGAAGTACGGCATGCCGCCGGCGCGCCTGGAAAAGGAGCTTTCCAAACGCAACCTCCGCCTCGCCACGCTCTCCTTCGGCGGCCCGGCCGACGTTCCCTCGCAGCATGCCGCCATCGAGGCCAACGCCCACAAGGCCTGCCGCTTCCTGCGCGACTTCGGCTCCGACCTGCTGACCGTGTTCTCGCCCTCGCGGCCTAACAAGGTCCTGATGCGGGAGCACATGCGCATCGCCTGCGGATTCTGGAATCGCCTGGGCGACCTGGCGGCAACGTATGGAATTCGCGCCGGGCTGCATAATCATTCTCAGGGCCAACTGGTGGAAAACCAGGACGAAGTCGAGTTGATGCTGAAGCTGACCGACCCGAAGAAATTCGGCTGGTCGCCCGACACCGTGCACCTTTATCTGGGAGGGTGCAACATCGTCGACCTGTTCGAGCGCCATGGCCATCGCCTGATTTCCATGGACTACATCGATGCGAAATACGCCTACGCGGCGAGCGATCTGAACTTGCCGAACGGGAAGGTGGAGAAGGCAGGGACGCACAACGCGACCTTCATGCTCTCGAATCAGGACCTCGGCGACGGCGAGATCGACTTCCCGGCGCTGCACCGCGTCCTGAAGCGCAACCGGTTTCGCGGCTGGATTACGATCGACCATCACTACACGCCGGTCAGTCCCCAGCATAGCTTTGCCCGCTGCCGCCGTTATATTCAACAACGCCTGAAACCGATCTACCGCTAAATTCGCTTACCGTAATCCCGCTTTTTTTCTTGACTTATTCCTGTCAAAACCCTATTCTTGAAAAGAACCGTTTCAGGAAAGGAGGCGGACCTTTGGCAAATCCTCATGACCCCCGTAGCCTTGATCGCTTTACCGGCCAATCGGCAGCGTCCTGCCTCCCGCAGGCTCACCGCAGCCTGTAGAGCAATCATAATCAAATCAATTAGTTGAAGTCTCGGCCCGGGCGTCATTCGTGTCGATGGCCTCCGGCCGGCTCCGAACCGCGGGTCAAGCTCGCGGGTAGCGTCGTCTCTCTTTGCCTCTCCGCCCTGAAGTCACCAGGCGGAGAATTGAACAAACAATGAGCCAGGTGATTTTCAAGATATTCCAAGGAACGCGCTCTCAGAATGCGCCTCGGCTTTGTGATTCGTGTCACTCCGGCCTGGTGACACGAGGCCCCTCGGCGAACGAGGAAACGGTGTATTGCGACTGGGCCGAAAAGACCGTTCGGATGCGCGTCACCGAATGCAACCGCTACACGGACCGGGCTCTTCCTTCCCTGTATGAAATGAGGAAGATCGCCTGGGTTCTGGAGACCAACGGCAACCGCCAGGGGATCGGGTTTGTGTCGTCGAAACAGTGGCGCAAAAACAACGACGAGGACGACCTGATTCCCGGTTGCGACATATGACACTCGATCGCGGTGCGGGTCGTGGGAAACCGGTTATCGACTCCTAATCGGCGGGTGCGGGTTCGAATCCCGCCGGCTCCAACATATGCTTGCGGGGCCGTAGCTCAACTGGATAGAGCAGCAGGCGGCGAAAGCCGCTTCATCCGGTGTCCGAATTTTATCCGCATTGACGATCTTCGCGGGGCCCGCCCGGGCCCCAGGACTTCAACACGAACCGCGCGGGTCGGCCGAGGCCGGTTATCGGTAACTCTCTTAAACAGAGAAGCACGTTCAAATCGTGCGTCCGGCTTCAACTTTTTCATCCGCGCCTTCAACCTCGCGATGCGGGCCGCAGTTTCCGGTTATCGACCCTTTCACGGTTCAACGAACCCGGGAGCGCCTTTTATCCGCGTCGTATGCTGGACTCACGGAGCAAATGGCTTATGCGCCATCTGAAGAATGTCTTTCAGCGTTTTTTGACACCGCAGTCGCAACCGATGCCGGACCGTCCCGAACAGGTACCGAACACGGCCGGGGGCTTCGCCTGGCAGGCCGACGAGTGGACGCGACTCGAGCGTTTCCTCGTGCTCGGCTCCGAAGGGGGAACCTACTACATCGCCGAGCGCGAACTGACGCTGGAAAACGCCGAGGCTCTTCGCGAATGTCTGCGCAAGGACGGCCAGCGGACCGTCCGCTTGATTGTCGAGATCTCGCGCTCAGGCCGCGCGCCGAAGAACGACCCGGCCCTGTTCGCCCTGGCCATGGCGTCTTCGCCGAAGTTCGCGGAAGCCAACACCAACGCCGCGGCGCTCGCCGCCCTTCCGGAAGTCGCGCGCACCGGGACGCACCTGTTCCACTTCGTGGCCTTCGCCGGCGACTTCCGCGGCTGGGGGCGCGGCTTGCGCAACGCCGTGGCCCGCTGGTACGAGGACACGCCGCTCGAAAAGCTCGAATACCAGATGCTCAAATATCAGAACCGCGACGACTGGCGGCATCGCGACCTGATGCGCCTGGCCCATCCCAAGCCGGCGACCGAGAATCGCAATTCGCTGTTTCGTTGGGCGCTTGGCCGCGACGACGCCGAACTCGATCGCTCCGGCCTGTGGCAGGTGGAGGCTTTCGAGCAGGCCAAGCGCGCCAAGTCGGAAGACGAGGTGGCGTCGCTCGTCCGGGAGTTCCGCCTGACCCAGGAGATGGTGCCTCCGCAGTGGAAGAACTCTTCGAAAGTGTGGGAGGCGCTGCTGGAAGAGATCCCGTACACGGCGTTGCTCCGCCACCTCGGCAAGCTGACCTCCGTCGGCCTGCTGACGCCGAACTTGCAAGCCGCTTCTGACGTGGCCAAGCGACTGACGGACCCCGAACGCGTGCGTCGCTCACGGGTTCATCCCATCGCGATTCTCGCGGCTTTGTTGACGTACAAGCAGGGCCGTGGCTTCCGGGGCGAACTGCGCTGGGCGCCAGCCGGCGGCGTGATCGATGCGCTCGACGAAGCCTTCTATCTGGCGTTCACGAACGTCGAACCTTCGAACCAGCGGATCTACGTCGCGCTCGACGCGTCGGGTTCGATGCAGGGCGCCGCGGTGAATGGGATGCCGTTCCTGACGGCGGCGATGGGTTCGGCCGCGATGGCGATGGCCGTGGCGCGCTCGGAACCGAAGGCGTTCATCGCCGCGTTCCACGAGCGCGTCTGGCACGTGGACATCACGGCGCAAGACCGTCTGGACCGCGCCTGCGACGCGATCGCCCGCAAAGGGTTGGCGACCGACGCATCGCTCCCTATGAAGGACGCGCTCGACCGCAAGTTGAAGGTGGACGCCTTCGTTATTTACACCGACAACGAGACCTGGGCCGGCGACCGGCATCCGGTCCAGGCGCTCGATCGCTATCGTCAGTCGACCGGCATCCCGGCGAAGATGGTGGTGGTGGCGATGGCCGCGAATCGCTATTCGATCGCCGACCCGCGAGATCCGCGGCAACTCGATGTCGCCGGCTTCGACACGACCGTGCCTTCCGTGATCGCCGGCTTCGTGCGAGCGTAGACGTTCTATGTGCTCGTCTAATGGCTACCGGAAGATCTCCGCCAGCGGAACCGCCACGTCCGGATTCTCCGTGTGCAGGATACCCTCACGCACCTCGTCACGGCCGTGGGCCGTACAGGCTGTCACCCGCCGGCCGTACGGATCGAACACCCAAACATACTGGACGCCGAACGAGAGATAGTCGTCGATCTT